>JAFDVN010000078.1 GCA_018269025.1 Acidobacteriota bacterium
GCCTTCATGAGCGGCACCAGCGACCGGCAGAACCGCGCCATCGCCGACGCGGTGGAAGAGCAGCTCAAGCTCACCGGCGAGAAGCCCATCTCCATGGAAGGCGGCCAGAACGGCGCCTGGATCCTCCTCGACTACGGCGATCTCGTCGTCCATGTGATGGATGAGGAGACGCGGGCCCACTACAACCTCGAGGCCCTCTGGAAGGAAGGCCGCGAGATGGAACTCCCGCCTGAGGTCCATCCCTTCCAGGCTTGAACGCGTCCACCCCCGCGCAACAGGAGCGCACGATGACCGACTCCCACAATCCCTTTGAAGCCATGCAGGCCCGCCTGCGCGTCGCCGCCCAGCTCTACGGGCTGGAGGACGCGCTGTTCAAGGTGTTCATGGCTCCCAGCCGCGCCATGGTCGTGAGCCTGCCCGTGATGATGGACGATGGCCGATGGGAAGTCTTCACCGGCTACCGCGTGCAGCACAATGTGGCGCGCGGCCCCGCGAAGGGCGGCATCCGCTACCACCCCGGCGTCACCTTCGACGAAGTGAAGGCGCTCTCCGCGTGGATGACCTGGAAGTGCGCCGTCGTGGATGTGCCCTTCGGCGGCGGCAAGGGGGGCATCATCTGCGACCCCTCCACGATGAGCGCGGGCGAACTGGAACGCCTCACCCGCCGCTACATCGCCGAGATCATGGACATCATCGGCCCTGACCGGGATGTGCCCGCGCCGGACGCCGGGACCAACGCCCAGACCATGGCCTGGGTGCTGGACACCTACTCCATGCATGTGCGCCACACCCAGAACGCCGTGGTGACGGGCAAGCCCCTCGGCATCGGCGGCAGCCTGGGTCGCAACGAGGCCACGGGCCGCGGCATCCTCATCGTTGCGCGCGAAGCCATGCAGCGCCTGGGCAAACCCCTCGCCGGGGCGACGGTGGCCGTGCAGGGCTTTGGCAATGTGGGCTCCCAATCCGCGCGCCTGCTCCATGAGGCCGGCGCCCGCGTCGTCGCCGTGAGCGATGTGCACGGTGCCATCAAGAACGAGCGCGGCCTCGACATCCACGCCCTCATGAAGCATGTGGCCGAGACCAAGGGCGTCAGCGGCTTCAAGGGCGGCGAGGCCATGGACATGGCCGACCTGCTCCTCATGCCCGTGGACATCCTCGTGCCCGCCGCGCTGGAAAACCAGATCACGGAAGAGAACGCGCCGAAGATCCTCGCCAAGGTCATCGTCGAGGGCGCCAATGGCCCCACGACGCCGGACGCCGATCCCATCCTCCTCGACAACGGCGTGCTCGTCGTGCCCGACATCCTCGCCAACGCCGGCGGCGTGACGGTGAGCTACTTCGAATGGGTGCAGAACCGCCAGGGCTTCTACTGGCGCGAACGGGAAGTGAACGAGCGCCTCGTGGAATACATGACCCACGCCTTCGGCGCCGTCTTCGCCGCCACCGACAAGTACAAGACCAACCCGAGGATCGGCGCCTACATCCTGGCGCTGGACAAGGTCAGCCAGGCTATGCACTACCGCGGGTTCTACGCGTAACAGGCTGGAGACTGGAGACTGGAGGGCGGCTCATCGGGCCGCCCTTCTTCGTTCAGTAGATGGCGTTGGGGTCCTTGAACGCCTTGAACTCAAGCGCGTTGCCGCTGGGATCGAATAGAAACATCGTCTTCTGCTCGGCAGGATTGCCTTGGTAACGCACACTCGGAGGGATGACGAAATTGGCCCCTGCTTGGATCAGCCGCGCGGCGAGGGCGTCGAAGGCGTCCCACTCGAGGATCGCGCCGAAGTGGGGCATGGGCACGGCGATGCCGTCCACCTCGCCCAGGGTGGGTGACACGGCGGGTTCGCCGAGGTGCAGCGAAATCTGGTGGCCGAAGAAGTCAAAGTCCACCCAGGTGGGCGCGCTCCGGCCTTCGCGGCAGCCGAGTAGGTCGCTGTAGAAGGTTCGCGCGGCATCGAGGTCGCGGACGAGGAAGGCGTGGTGGAAGAAGGTGGACATAGAGACAGCTTCTCATCTCTGAATTGAACAGGAATAAAGGGGATGCAGCCCGGCACTCATCCCCTTCATCCCCTTTATCCCTGTTCAATGTGCTTTCAGAACACCCGCAGCAACGCGATGTACCCGTTCACGCCCTTCACGCCGGGGACATCGCTTTGGAGTCCGACGCCGAGGTCCACCTGCACGGCGGTGAAGATCCAGAAGCCCGGCAGCGTGCCCTTCAGTCCGAGGCCCGTGAAGCGGTAGGTCCTTCCGTCATCCAAGGCGCGGGCTTGGGCGTGGACGAGATCCAGCCCGGCGCGGAAGGCGGCGGTGGGGGGCAGGTCGAGGCCGATGCGCTCGGAGACGAGGCGATCCGCCGTGAGGGCGTTGGCGCGGATGCCAGGCACGCCACCCCCGCCGAAGCCGCCACCCACGGGGATGGCGTTGAAGCGATCAAAGGCGCTCCCGGTGTCCACGGCCGCTGCGCCACTGAACCAGAGGTTCGAGGTGAGTTCGCGGGTGTAGGCGAGGCTGCCGCCCCAGCGCTTGAACGCGCCGCCATCCGGGACGGTGTGCGGGTCGAGCGCTGAGCCCCACACGCCTTCGGGCCGCTGGCCCCGTGCGCCGTAGGCCGACGCCGTGAAGCCGCGGAAGATCCATGATCCGGTGAGCGTCCCTTCCCGCGTCCAGCCGCTGGGCGGCGCCACGAAACCGGGCGTCGCGTAGGTGTCGTCTCGCGGCGCGCCGTAATCGTCGTAGGTGAAGTCGCCGCGCACTTCCAAACGGAATCCCAAGCCCAGATCGTGCCCGGCGGAGAGGGACGCGGACCCGAAGCGATGACCCACGGCGTCGTGGTCCGCGAGCTTTCCGTTCTGCACCGGTCGCTCATCCACTTTCAAAAGCAGCGTCGTGGCGGAGGCGGAGAAGTCGGAGCCGCCCGCCAGCCTCGGCGCGGCGAGACTCGCGGTGTTGAAGACGCCCGCGATGATGGCGTTGGCCTGGATGCCCTTGTTGAAGGCGTTGAAGTCGAAGAAGGCGAGGCCGCCGAGGGGCGCGACCGGAGGCGAAAGACCCGGGTCCACGAGGAGGATCGCGGCGATGGCCCGGCCCAGGCTGCGGGGCTTCGTCTCCAGTTTCCGCCCACCGCTTCCATCGGGCACGAGGTAGCGGACGCCCTCCTTGGTCTGGGCGAGCATGGCGGCCTTGGACGCACGGGCCGCCAAAAGATCCGCGTCGAAGGTGGGCGCGTCCGCCTTCACTTCGGTGAGGGTGACCCTTCGCTGCACGGGAAACACACCTTGGGGCCCCATCCACCGCTCGAAGGTGCGGGCTTCCACGGGCCGCCACATCCCGGGGCTCGGTTCGCCGTAGGTGAGGGTTTCGCGCTCATCCTTCACCGTGCCCGGGAGGCCACTGCGCTGACGCGTTTCCTCCAGCACCCGGCCCGTGGCTTCGTCCACCTGCAGCTCTCCGCGGTAGAGCAGCGGATCGGAGTCCACGGGCGCATAGCGCACCCGACGACGACCCGGACCATCTGGACCGGCATCCGTGTAGTGGTAGCGCTCGGTGAGCGAAAGGCTGAGGGGCAGCGACAGCGAGGCCTTGGGCTCCACCGTGGGAAGCAGGACGCCCTCGGGAATCTTCGCCCTCACGCCGTTGAAGCGGACCTCCTGCTGCACCAGTTCTGGATCCTTGCCCGCCTGCTCGAAGCGGCGGAAGCGGAAGCCCAGGGAGGCATCGCTCCCCGCCTGCTGCATGCGCAGATCCACGGTGAATTCGGCTTCCACCGTGCGTGCCGCGGCGAGGGCCCGGAGTTGGGTGGCGCGCATCTTCGCGAGCAATGCGCCGAGGTCGTAGGTGGCCTCCGTGGCGACTTCCACCCGGGCCCCGGTGGACACGGGCGGCGCGGCGATCCAGGCTCCGCCCTGGAAGCGCCAGCGAAGGGCCTTGCCTCCCGCGTTCAGGCGAATCTCCCCCGCTCCGCCCGCCAGGTCGGTGATGGATTCGGGAAGGGACGCCGCGAGGGTCGCGGCTGCGCCACCTTGCGGCACGACGAGACGCCCGCCATCGCCCAGCAAGGCTCCCGCTGCCGCGCCGGGATCCGTGGGAAGCCACAGCGTCCAAGGCCTTCCCGGAAAGCGGCCTTGGGCCCCTTCCAGCTTCGCGGCCCAGGCCGCTTGATCCGGCCCCAGTTCGGCGGCGGTGAGCGCGCCGCCCTCCACCGCGCCCCAGGCGGTTTCCGTGAGGAGCGGAGGCGCGGAAGGATCATCGGCGATGAACAGCCTTTGCGTAGAATCCTGTGCGCGGAGCGCTTGAGAGGCCGCGAGCAGCAACGCCTCCCGCGGGCCATCCTTGGGAAGCCTAATGCGGACCGCGGCCGCGCCCTTCAAGGGCCCGATGAGCTCCATCCAGGCTTCACGAGCGGCCTCCACCTGGGCCGCGTCCCGGTTATCCGTGGGAACGAGCACGCGCCCATCCACCCCCCGCAGATCGAGCGTCACCGGTTCTGGGAGGCCCACCTGCAGGAACGCACCATGGGCGGAGGCAGCCAAGGAAGCCAGAACCAGGAACACCGAAGGGCGAAAGCGCATCGGTCTAGTATCCTGGAATCCCCATGCGATTCACCGTCAAGCTCACCTCCTCCACCGGCGAAGTCCTGCTCAGGGATTTCGAGGCGGCCAGCGCCGATGAGGTTCGCGCCCGCGTGATGGCCGAAGGCGGCTTCCCGCTGGAGATCAAGCGCTCGGACTCGGCCTTCCGATCCACCGCCACCATCAAGGCCGAGTCCCTCATCGTCTTCAACCAGGAACTGTTGGCCTTGCTGAAGGCGGGCATCCCGCTCCTCCAGTCGCTGGAGCTGCTGGTCGGCCACGGGAAAGACGCTCTCCTGCGTAGATCCCTGGAGGCGGCCGTCGTCCATGTGCGGGAAGGCATGGCCTATTCCGAAGCGCTGGAACAGGCGGGGGGCTTTCCGGCGGTGTACCGCAGCAACATCGTCGCGGGCGAGCGGAGCGGCACCCTGCCGGAAGTGATCGCCCGTTGGCTCTCCTTCCAGCAGTTCTCGGCCCAGAGCCGCCGCCGCATCACGGAAGCGCTCTTCTATCCCGTGTTCCTGACCATCGTCCTCGCCATCGCCCTAGGCGTCGTCTTCAATGTGGTGCTGCCCCGCTTCTCCGAGTTCTACGCCAGCGGCGATGTGCAGATGCCGCCCCTCACGGCGGCCCTGCTCCAGGTGGGCAGGGTCTTCCACGCCACCTGGTGGCTCCAGATCCTCCTGGCCATCGCCGCGGTCTTCCTCGTGCGGTGGATGATGCGGGCGGAAGCGGGACGGCGCTTCGGCGAGCGCATCCTCCTCGCCATCCCCAAGCTCGGAACGCTGTACCGCATGTACCACTCTTCCGTCTTCTGCCGCACCCTCGGCGTGCTTCTGAGCGGCGGCCTCCCCGTGGTGCAGGCCCTCGAAGTCGTGCAGCGGACGACGCCTTCCGAGCGGATGAAATCCCGTCTCGTCACCGTCACCGAAGCCGTGCGCGCGGGGTCGAGTCTCCACCTCGCCCTGGATCAGGCCAAGCTCATTGATCCGCTCGCGGTGGAAATGGTGCGCGTCGGTGAGCAGAGCAGCGCACTCCCCGACATGCTGGATCATGTGGCCACCTTCTTCGATCAAGAGGTCGAGAAAGCCACCACCGCCGTCACGAGCCTCATCGGCCCGATCCTCATCCTCGCCATGGGCGTCATCGTGCTGATCCTGCTCCTGGCGGTCTACATCCCGCTCTTCAACGCGGGCAACGCGGTGCATTGAGAGGTGAGGTGGCGAGGAACGAGGTGCTGAGGTTCCTCGCCCCTCATCACCTCACCCCTCATCACCGGTATTTCTTCTTCAGCCATTTCTGCGGGTCTTCGGGTTTGGCGAGGTGGCGGATTTCGAAGCCGAGGCGGGGGCCATCCACGGTGTCGCCCACTTCGCCGAGTTGCTCGCCGCCGCTCAGCACCTGGCCCTTGGCCACCTGGAGCGATTGGAGGTGGGTGTAGAGGCTGTACCAGCCGTCGCCGTGATCCACGATGACCATGGGGCCGTAGCTCTGGTAGGCCTCGGCGAAGACGACCTTGCCATCCGCCACCGCGCGCACGGGTGCGCCGAGATCGGCTTTGATCAGCACGCCGGTCTGGACGGTCTTGGTGTGGAATTTGGGATGGAGATGCTCGCCGAAACTCTCCGCCAGGCTGCCCGCCACGGGTTCGGGGAGATCTCCGCGCAGGCCTTCGAAGCGCGCGCTGGGCACGAAGGCGTCGGGGCGCTTTTTCCCGATCAGGTTGCCCAGGAGGCGCTCCAACTGGATCGCCTCTTCCTGCAACTCCGACTGGGCCTGCTTCTGCGCCTGCTCGTCTTCGGCGATGTGGTCGAGGGCCGCTTGAAGGCGGTCTTCTTGAACCTGGAGCGCGGCCTGGGATTGGGCGAGCTGCTGCTGCTGGCCCTGCAACTGGGTCAGAAGAGCCTTCATCGCCTCCGCCTTCTGGCTCAGTTCTCCCTGCAGAGTGCGGATGCGATCGAGGCGCTTGCGCTCCTGAAGCCGCCACCACGCGAGCATGCGACCCCGTTCGAGGTATTGCCGGAAATCCTCGAAGCTGGTGAGAAAGCCCAGCTCGCCCCACGGCCCTTCGGCCTGCATCCACCGCACCTGCTTCTTGAGTTCACCGCGCAGGCTGTCGAGCTCGCCTTGGATCGCCACTTGCTGCTTGGCGAGGGCATCCGCTTCGGCGAGGGTTGCGTCCCGCTGCAACCGCGCGCTTTCCGTCTGGGCCCTCACCCGGTCCCGTTGGAGCTGGATGCCCTGCAGGTCCACGAGCACGCCTTTGCGGCGGCGGCCCAAATCCTGGAGTTGCTGATCCACCTGGGCCTGCCGCGCTTTCAACGCCTCCAGCCGCCGTTTAAGGACAGCCGGATCGCTGGGCGCTTGGGCCAGCAGGCTGGCCCCGGTAAGCGCGGCCGTGAGAAGGGAGAGCTTCACCCCTTGCCCTTCGGCTTGCCGGTGCCGCGCTTGGTCCCGGCCTTCGCGCCCGATTTCGGATCCACGAAGAGGACGAGGAATCCCAGAAGCAGCGGGCCCCCAAGCGAAAGAAGCAGGCCCGAGCCGGAGAAGGGATCCGTCGGCAACTGGCCGGAAGGGAGAAGCCGATGCAGCGTGGACACGAGGCTCACTTGCCCCGCGCTCAGGCCCAGATCGGGCCCGAAATCCACGAAGTACTGGAGGCGGGCTCCCACTTCATGAAGCAACAGCGCCAACAGAAGGCCCAGGCCCGGATTGGAGCGCACGAGGCGCATGAGGATCACGGCCCAGAGCAGAAGTTGCGCGCCAAGGAGCAGCGCCAGCCCATCCGCCTTGAGCAGCTCGGCGGGGAAAACATGGCCCGTGAGGCGAAGGGAGGCCGCCCACACCGGGAGCAGCATGATCTGGCTGAGGAAGAGCCCGTGAAGGAACGCGAGGAACACGCCCGCGGTGAGTCCGGCATAGCGCTCGCCCCGAGCGGAGGCGGCGGCTTGGGGCGCCAGGGGAAAGCAGCCGCCCAGCAGCACCACCAGGGGCACCGCCGCGGTAATGAGCGCGCGGAGATTGCCCGTCACATAGGTCTCAAGGGTGTCCATGCCGAGCGGCACCGGCGTGCCCAGCACCACCAGCGTGGAGCCGCCCTCCCCGGCCACGCCCTTCACGGCCATGAAGACGAGGCCCGCCAGGAAGAGGAACACGAGGGTCCAGACGATGCGGAGTTTCGAGCTGCCGAAACGGTCCATGAAGGCTCCAGGGTGGAAAGGAATCAGGACGGAAGGCCACGGGGGCCGAGGATGCGAGTGAGGGTGGCGACGGCCTCATCCATGCGCGACGGATCGGCGAGGGCGATGAAGACGGTGTCCTCGCCCGCGACGGTGCCCGCCACGAGCTCCGCCGGGGCATGTTCATCCAGCGCGTAGGCCGTCGCCGGCGCGAAGCCGGGCGCGGTCTTGAGGACGAGAAGGTTGGGCGGCGCGCGGCGGATCTCTACTTCGCCAAGGTCGCCGCCCGACTCCACGCGCTGATAGCGGCCCTCGTGCTTTCGGATGCCGAGCTTCTTCAAATGACGGGAGAGGGTCGGCTGGGTGAGGGCATGGCCCTGCCCCGCGAGCAGGGCCTGGAGGTGGGCCTGGTCGCTGATGTCGTGGGTCTCCAACAGGTGGAGGATGAGCTCGTCGGGTCGCATATGCAGGTCATATGCAGGGTATCCCACCTGAACCTCCAAGAAAAAAGCCTTGCAGCCTGATCAGATCAGTGAATATTATTCATATTCGTGCATGATTATGCACTTCCATGCACATCTATTCACGGATTCTCCATGAGCCCCGTTCCCGCCCTGTTGCCCACCTACGCGCCCTTCCCCTTCGCCCTCGCCCGGGGCCAAGGGGATCGGGTCTTTGATGATCGGGGCGGAGCCTGGCTCGATTTCTATGGCGGCCACTGCGTCGCAGGCACCGGTCACGGACATCCGGCGGTGCTGGAGGCGATCACCGCCCAGGCGAAGGCACTGGTGTTCTACTCCGCCGCGGGCGATCTCGCGATCCGCCTTGAAGCCGCGGCGCGACTCACCGCCTTCGCGGGGATGGACTCGGTCTTCTTCTGCAACAGCGGAGCGGAGGCCAACGAGGCCGCGTTGAAGGTGGCCCTCCAGCTCACGGGACGGAAGAAGGTCGGTGCTTTCGAAGGCGCCTTCCACGGCAGGACGCTGCTCGCCCTCTCCGCCACGGACGCGCCCGCGCTGAAGGCGCCGCTGAAGGGCCTGCTCGCACCGGTGACGCGCCTGCCCTTCAATGACGCCGCGGCGTTGGAAGCCGCTGATTTCTCCGAGCTCGCCGCCGTGATCGTCGAGCCCATCCAAAGCATGGCCGGCGTGCGGGAGGCGGACTCCGCCTGGCTCGCCGCGCTTCGGGCGAAGTGCGACGACAGCGGCTGCCTGCTCATCTTCGACGAAGTTCAGACGGGCATGGGTCGGCTTGGCGCGCCCTTCGCGGCGCAGAACTTCGGCGTGAAGCCCGACCTGATCACTTCCGCGAAGGCCCTCGCCAGCGGCGTGCCCATGGGCGCGCTGCTCATGACGGAGGCGATCGCGTCCTCCCTCAAGCCCCGCGACCTCGGCTCCACCTTTGGCGGCGGGCCGCTGGCCTGCGCGGCGCTCGTCGCCACCCTCAAGGTCCTCACGGGCGAGACGCTGATGGCCCGGGCGCTGGAGGCGGAAGCCAAGCTCCGCGCCGCGCTGGACGGCCTTCTCACGGTGCGGGGCCGGGGTCTATTGCTCGGTCTCGAAACGAGCCACGCGGCGGAATTGAAGGCGCACCTCTTCGCGGATCGCATCCTCGTGGGCGGGTCGAACGATCCCTCCGTGCTGCGGCTCATGCCGCCCCTCACGGTGACGGACGCCTCGCTCAACGCGCTCCTCGAATCCATCCACGCCTTCGCGCGGGTGGCGGCATGAAGGCCTTCACCCACCTCCGCGATCTTGGGCCTGAGGGCGCCCAGGAGATCCTCGCCCGAGCCGCGGCCTGGAAGCAGAAGGCCCCTGGCGCGATCTTCCAGGACAAGCTCCTCGCGATGGTGTTCTTCAATCCAAGTTTGCGCACCCGCGCGAGCTTTGAAGCCGCCATGCTCCGCCATGGTGGAAACGCCATCGTCCTCGAAGTGGGCAACGGCACCTGGAAGCTGGAGGACCGGGAGGGCGTCGTGATGGATGGCGACCGCGCCGAGCACATCAAGGAAGCGGTGCCCGTGCTCGCCCAGTACGCGGACGCGCTCGCCGTGCGTGCCTTCTCTTCCGGCCTATCGGACGCCGAGGACGAACGCGATCCCATCCTCAGCGCCTTCCGCGCCCACAGCCCCGCGCCGCTCATCTCCATGGAAAGCGCCCGGGAGCATCCCTGCCAGGGCCTCGCGGACCTGCTCACGGTGCAGGAGGCCTTTGGCACCACCAAGGTGCCCCTCACGCTGACCTGGGCGCCCCACATGAAGCCGCTGCCGAAGGCCGTGCCCAACTCCTTCCTGCTCACCGCCGCCGCCTGTGGCGCGGACATCACCGTCGCCGCGCCCGAGGGCTACGAGCTGACGGCGGAAGTTCGCGCCGAGGCCGAAGCCTACGCCAAGGCCACCGGGGGAAGTGTGCGCTTCACCACGGATCAGGCCGCGGCCGTGAAAGGCGCGAAGGCCATATGCGCCAAGGCCTGGGGCCCGGCGACCGGATCCGAAGCCGCCCCGATGGCTTCGCTCCAACCCTGGATGCCCACGGCCGCGCACATGGAGCTCGCCGCGAAGGACGCGATCTTCCTCCACTGTCTGCCCGTGCGCCGGAACCTCGAAGTCCACGACCGCGTGCTGGATGGCCCCTGGAGCCGCGTCGTGCAAGAGGCGGGCAACCGCTTCCATGTGCAACGCGCCCTGCTCGCCTCTCTGCTTCTGGAGTCCTGATGCCCCTCGCCCACGATCCCTACGAACTGCTCCATTCGGCAGCCGCCTATGTGCGGCGCTTCCGGGGCCACACCTTCGTCGTGAAGGTGGGCGGCGCGTTGCTGGAGGACCGCGCGACTTCCCGGGCGCTGTGCCGGCAGATCGCACTGCTGTGGAGCTTCTCCATTCCCGTCGTGCTCGTGCACGGCGGCGGCCCGGCGCTGGACGCGCTCTGCGACAAGCTCGCCCTTCCCATCGAGAAGGTTTCCGGGCGGCGCGTGACGAGTTCGGCGGTATTGGAAGCGGCCCAGATGGTCTTCGCGGGCACCGAGCACACCCGGCTCCTGGCGGACCTGCGCGCCTGCGGCGTGCCCGCGGTGGGCCTCTCCGGCGTGGACGCGGGCTTGCTGAAGGCGGTGAAGCGGCCGCCTCTCGCGACAGCTTCGGGGCCAGTGGATTTCGGATGGGTCGGGGATGTGGAAGGCGTGGACCCCGCTGTGCTGAAGCACCTGCTCGAAGGTGGTTTCCTCCCCGTGGTCGCGCCCCTCTCCGGCGATGACGCGGGCGAGGTCTACAACACCAACGCCGACACGGTGGCCGCGGAACTCGCGGTCGCGTTGAAGGCCGAGAAACTCGTCTTCCTCCTGGAAGCCCCCGGCGTGCTGAAGGACGCTGATCGGCCCGAATCCCTCATCCCCCATCTCACGCTGGACGGTCTCGAAGCCTTGGAGGCCAGCGGTGCGTTGAAGGGCGGCATGGGGCCCAAGGCGGCGGCGGTCCGCCGCGCGCTCTCGGGCGGCGTGGTCGCGGCGCACCTCGTGGGGGGCGGCGCGGAGGCGCTGCTGACGGAAATCTTCACCAA
>JAFDVN010000079.1 GCA_018269025.1 Acidobacteriota bacterium
GAGAACCGCCAGTGGGTGGACCAGTTCAAGAACCGCATCAGCGCGGGCATGAGCTCCATCAACAACTCCACCACCGGCGCCGAGGCCCACCTGCCCTTCGGCGGCAACGGCTGGAGCGGCAACGGAACCCGCGAAAGCGGCATCTGGGTCATTGACGCCTACACCAAGTGGCACGCCGTCAACGACGACGCCAGCGGCAAGCTCCAGCTCGCCCAAATCGAGACCAGCTATGTCGAGACGAAGGCCGCGACCGACTGGGCGGCGTTGTAAAGCAACGATTCACCGCAGAGGCGCGGAGGCGCGGAGGCCGCAGAGGGAAAGAATCTCCTCGGCGTCCTCCGCGTCTCTGCGGTGAATGTTTTTCAGATCAGAACTGGTTCCACAGGTACTGGTTCGTCACCTCGTGATGGAACATGATCTCGCCTTCCTTCACGCGGGTGCCAAGGGCCTTGGGGCAGCGCTCGGCCTGGGCGATCTTCACATCGGCGAACTTCTCGTGGAGCGTCTCGCCAAGCGTCTCGGCCATGAACTTGCTGCCCTTGAAGAGGCGGATGGCGTCGAAGATGTTGTCAGGCAGGAAGCGGGTACGGGCGCGCTTGGCCTCGTCCACTTCAAGCGCCGGGCCTTCGAGGCCGGTGCGGAGCAGCGCGTAGTAGACCATGTAGGGGTTGGCGTCGGGTCCGATGGAGCGCACCTCGACCCGGGTGGACTTCTCGTTGCCCGTGGGGATGCGGATCATGGAGCCGCGGTCCGTGGGGCTCACCTTGATCTGGTTGGGCGCCTCGAAGTGGGGGTCCAGGCGGCGGTAGGCGTTCACGCTCGGGTTCAGGATGAGGCAGAGGTCCGTGGCGCTGGCGAGGATGCGGTTCGTGAAGTCCCAGGCCAAGTCGGAGAGGCCATCCTTGCCATCCTTCTTGTAGAAGAGATTCTTGCCGGCCTTGGCGATGCTGATGTTCGTGTGCATGCCGTTGCCGTTCACGCCCGTGACGGGCTTGGGCAGGAAGCTGGCGGTCATGCCCATGCGCGCGGCCACCTGGCGGGCGAGGAGCTTGTAGATCTGCACCTGGTCGGCGGCGATGTTCACTTCCGCGTAGGTGTAGTTCATCTCGAACTGGGAGGGCGCGACTTCGGGGTGGTCCTTCTCGTTGCCGAAGCCCATGGCGCGCTGGCCTTCCGCGGCCGTGTCAATGAACTGGCGGAGCGGATCGCCGGGCAGGCTGTGGTAATAGCCGCCGGTGGAGCAGTACTCGAAGTGTCCCGTCTCGTGGAAGTGGCGCTCGGCGTCCAGGCCTTTGAAGAGGAAGCCTTCGACCTCGTTGGCCGCGTTGAGGATGGTGCCGTCCTTCTTGAACATCGCGTCCGTGTAGGCTCGCAGGCGCGCGCGCATGTCCGCGGAGAAGGGCGAGCCGTCCTGGTTCAGCACATTGCCGAAGACGAGGACCTTGCCGGGTCCGAAGATGTCGCTGGGCAGCCAGTAGAAGGCGGGCCAATCAATGACGAGGCGCAGATCGCTCTCGGCCTGGGCGCTGAAGCCGCGGATGGAGGAACCGTCGAAGGTGAGGTTGTCCGAGGACTTCAGCAAGAACTTCTTGTCGTAGTCCAGCATGTGGAGTCGGCCTTCGATGTCCGTGAAGCAGACCGTGACGGCCTTGATGCGCTTCTCGCCTTCGAGGTAGGCCATGCGCTCTTCGCGGATCTTCTCCGGGTCCACGCGATCGAGGCGCTGCTGCTTGGCCTTCAGGTTGAGCTGCTCGAGCTCGTCGTAGGGGATTTCCAGAAAGTCCCGAAGCCCAGTGGTCGCCATGGTCACCTCCGAAGGGACGGGCAGCCCGCCTGCCGCGCCATGAATCAATTTGCAACCGCTTAGACTAAATTTCCAATGATTTATTCTAATTTTTATAATTTTTATAATCTAAGCAAATGGGCAGGTTGCCTTCAGCGCGTGAGGACAGGCAGGTAATCCACCCAGGGGCCCACCTCGTTCTTGAGGCGCTTCGCCATCACCCGGGCGATCTGAGCGAGGTGGCCGAGGTCGTGGACGACCCAGGCAGCGAGAAGCTGTTCCAGGGTGATGGTTCCGAGCCCCGGGTGCGCGCCCGTGCGCCGCAGATCCTCGGGGCGAAGGCGGAGCGCGTCGAAAGCTGAAAGGTTGGCCAGGCGGAGCCGTTCGAATTCATCGAGCAGCGCGTCCAAGTTCCAGCCTTTCGCCTCATCAAGAAAGCCGCGCCGATCGAAGGGTTCGAAGGGGCGCCCTTCCCCATGCTCTAGGATGATTCGCGTACGCGGAATCCAATCCACCCGCTCGCCGTAGATCAGGTGCGCCAGCACATCCCGCGGATTGAAGGTGCCCGGCCCCTCGTCGGCGGAGAGCCAAGATTCGGGCAGGCCGGAGAGCCACGCGCGAAGGGTCCTTGGGGTGCGCGTGAGTTGGGCGCGGGCTTCGGTGAGATCGAGGGGCATGGGGCCTCCGGCATGGGCCAAGCAGGCTACCTCCGAAATTCCGTGGTGATGTCCGGCTCCCTAGACCGGGGCGTGGGATCACCCAAACCATCACTCCGGAAGCCCATCCGCGTTCCCACCGCAGATCACCAGGCCCAAAGGTGCCGTATCAGGGAGGACGCACACACCGCTCATGAGAGCTGCGAGGGCCGTGGCTCCACCGGGTTCCGCGAGCAATCGGACCTCGTCCCAAAGCCACCTTCGGGCCGCAGCGATGGCATCCTCCGTCACGCGGAGCACGGGCCCCACGCGGTGGCGGAGGATTCCCCAGGGCAAGGCCCCCAACCGCGGCGCGCCCAGGGAGGTCCGCGCCGAGCCGCTTACTTTGACCGTCGTGGGCCCGCCCGCGACTTGGGCTTGGTGCAAGGTTGGGCATAGGGCGGGCTCCACTGGAACCACTTCCGCCTGGCCCCGCAGGGCGAGGGCCATCCCCGCCGCGAGGCCGCCGCCTCCCACCGCGACCAACCATCGGCGCACATGAGGGGCCTGTTCCAGCAGCTCCATGCCCAGCGTTCCCTGGCCCGCCACCACCTCCGCCTGATCGAAGGGATGGATGAGGGGTAGGCCCTCCGTCTCCGCGAAGGCTTCCGCCGAACGAAAAGCCAAGTCCATGCTGGGGCCCGGCATGCGCACCTCCGCGCTCCGGGCTTTCATGGCCGCCACCTTCAAGGGCGACGCATCGCTGGGGAGGAATAGGACGGCTTCTTTCCCAAGGACCTGCGCCGCCTCCGCCACGCCGAGCCCATGGTTGCCTCCGCTGCAGGCGACCACTCGGGGCGCGTCCGTGGCGGAAAGCGCGGCAAGCGCGCCCCTCACCTTGAAACAGCCCGTGCGCTGGAGCAGCTCCAGTTTGGCGACCACGGAGCGTAGCCCATGGGGAGTTGGCACCTTCAAGGACATCACCGGCGTAAGCCGGAGATGGGACGCGACGCGACGCCTCGCCGCGACCACATCTTCCACCTGTGGCGGGATCTGGGCTCGTTCCACGAGAGCATCAGAGGCGAACGGCATCCGTCACCCCCGTGAGCCAAGCCCCATGGTCCTCAGTCCTTCCATGCACCAGATCCTGGTAGCGACGCTGAAGGTCCCGGGTGACGGGCCCAGGCCCCCACAGGCGCCCATCCAGAGAGGACACCGCCGTGATTTCCGCGCTCGTGCCCGTGACGAACACTTCATCCGCCGCGAGAAGTTCGGAGGCGAGCACGGGCCGACTCTCAGCGCCGCACATCTCAAGGACCGTGGCCCGCGTGATGCCGGGAAGCGCATCTTCATGCTGGACCGCCGTTACGCGGCCCCCTTTCACGAAGAAGACATTCTCACCCGTGCATTCCACCACAAAGCCTTCATCATCCACGAAGAGGGCTTCGTCGTACCCCGCCCGACCCGCTTCCAGCTTGGCTAGGATGGAGTTCACATAGGCGCCACACAGCTTGAGGGGCGGCAATGCCCTGGATGGGTTGCGCCGGAAGGGGCTGGTGCGGACGCGGATGCCGTCGTGATCCTCGCCAAGATGGTTCTTCCAGGGCAGCGCCGCGACGAAATGCCGCACCCGCAGACCCGCCACATCCAGACCGAGGCCGCCGGTTTCATAGAAGGCCAAAGGCCGGAGGTAGGCTTCCTTCAATCCAGACGCGGCGAGCGCCTCGAGACACCCCTGCCGGAGCAAGGTCAGGTCCACCGGCATGCCGATGGCTTCCGCGCCGCGCCCCAGGCGGTCCAGGTGGTCATCCAGCCGGAAGATAGCCGGGCCTTCCGCAGTCTCGTAGGCGCGGATGCCTTCGAAGACGCCGGTGCCGTAATGAAGCCCGTGGGCGAGCGGGGATACCGCGCCTTCCCCGGGGTTGAGGAGAGTTCCATCCATCCAGAGTTGCATCGTCATCTCCTCGATCAGGCCCGGGCCGGGGCTTCGGCCTTGGGCGCCTCAACCGCGTCAAGGAAGGGCATCAACTTCCGCAGGCGCTTGCCCACTTGCTCGATGGCGTGCTCTTGTTCGTCCGCCCTGCGCGCGTCGAACCAGGGCCGCCCGTCTTTGTTCTCCTGGATCCAGGCTTCCGCGTAGCGGCCATCCTGGATCTCTTCGAGGATCTTCTTCATTTCGGCGCGGGTGTCATCGGTGACCAGACGGTCGCCACCGGTGTAGTCGCCGTATTCGGCCGTGTCGCTGATGCTGTAGCGCATGTAGCTGAGGCCGCCGCGGTACATGAGATCCACGATGAGCTTCAGTTCATGGAGGCATTCGAAGTACGCCACCTCCGGCTGGTAGCCCGCGGCGACAAGCGTCTCGAAGCCCGCCTTCACCAGCGCCGAGGCCCCCCCGCACAGCACCGCCTTTTCGCCGAAGAGATCCGTCTCGGTCTCCTCCTTGAAAGTGGTTTTAAGCACGCCGGCGCGGGCGAGGCCCAAGGCCTTCGCGTAGCTGAGGGCGAGCCCTAGCGCGTTGCCGCTGGCATCCTGATGCACCGCGACGAGGGCCGGCGTGCCGCTGCCTTCCTGGAAGAGCTCACGCACGCGGTGGCCGGGGCTTTTCGGCGCCACCATGCTCACATCCACGCCCGCGGGTGCCGTGATGCAGCCGTAGCGGACATTGAAGCCGTGGGCGAACATCAGCGTCTTGCCCGGCGTGAGGTGCGGAAGAACCGACCGCTCGAAGAGATCCGCCTGGGCCGTGTCCGGCACGAGCATCATCACCACATCCGCCCATGCGGCGGCCTCGGCGGGGTCCATCACCGGGAGCCCGGAGGCTTCGGCTTTGGCCTTGGATTTGGAACCCGCGGGCAAGCCGACGCGCACTTCCACGGCGGAGTCCTTGAGGTTGAGCGCGTGGGCGTGGCCTTGGGATCCGTAGCCGAGAACGGCCACCTTCTTCGCGCGGATAAGGTCCAGGTTCGCATCCTGGTCGTAGTAGAGCTGAGGCATAGGTTCTCCTTGGGGGTTGGGTTCAGAGAGATGAGGGATGAGGGGCGGAGGGCCCGTGCTCCCGGGCTCCGCCCGATTCCACGCGGCGCACGCAGACGAGCTTTTCGAGGCTGGCCCTCGCGCGGGCGAAGGTGGCGCCTTCGGCATCCACTTCGAGCGTCACGCGCGAGCACCCGGGTTCGCGGGTGGGGCTGAGGGTGAGGCTGTGCAGAGTCAACGCGCGGCGGCGGAAGATCGCCGCGACGCGATCGAGGGCACCGGGTTCGTCATCGAGATAGACCACCAGAAGGTGAGGCATGGGCGCGTTGCTTCCATTCATCGGTCGGCTCCGGATTCGGCGAGCGCGGAAGGGAGCGGCCGGCGGATCATCTGATCCAGCGCCGCGCCGGTGGGAACCATCGGGAACACGCTGTCCTCCTGCACCACGCGGAAATCAAGGAGCACGGGCCCGTCATGCGCCTGGGCTTCACGCACGGCGGACTCGACTTCGGCGCGGGAGGTGACGCGCAATCCCTTCGCGCCGTAGGCTTCCGCGAGTTTCACGAAGTCGGGGCTCTGGATCGGGCTGGAGGAGTAGCGATGGTCGTAGAAGAACTGCTGCCACTGGCGGACCATGCCGAGGAATCCGTTGTTGATGACAGCAACGCGGACTTTCACGCCTTCCTGCACGGCGGTCATGAGTTCGGGCGAAGTCATCTGGATGCCGCCATCGCCCGCCACCACCCACACCTCGGCGTCGGGCCTGCCCACTTGGGCTCCGATGGCGGCAGGCAGGGCGAATCCCATGGTGCCGAGCCCGCCGGAGGTGAGCAGGCCGCGTTCGGCGTCGTGGCGGTAATACTGCGCCTCCCACATCTGGTGCTGCCCCACATCGGTCACGACAAGGGCCGCGCCTTCGGTGAGCCGCCACAGGTCATGGATCACATGGGCCGCGTGCAATTCGCCGGTGTCGGGAAGGTTCTGGATGTCCCGCACCGCCGCGTCGCCTTTCATGTCGCGGATGCGGGCGAGCCAGGCCGCGCGGGACTTGGGAGTCACCTTGGGAAGCAGCCGCTTCAGCGATTCCTTCAAATCCCCGTGCAAGGCGAGGTCCACGGCGACATTCTTGTTGAATTCGGAAGCATCCACATCGAGGTGGACCTTCTTCGCTTTCGGCGCGTAATCCGAGAGGCGTCCGGTCACGCGGTCGTCGAAGCGCATGCCGAAGGCCAACAGCAGGTCCGCTTCCTGGATGGCCTGGTTCACCCACGCTTCGCCGTGCATGCCCATCATGCCGAGGCTGAGGGGATGGCTTCCCGGCACCGCGCCCAGGCCCAGCAGCGTGGAGGCGAAGGGAAGATCCTGCCATTCCGCCAAGGCCAACACCTCGCGCCGCGCGCCACTCATCTGGATGCCGTGGCCTGCGAGGATGAGCGGCCGTTCCGCCGCGGTCAGCATCCGCACCAGCTCGTCGAGCCCGCGCTCGCTCGCCTGAGGCGGAGTGCGCCGCAGATGGCGGGTGGGCTTGGCCGCCTCCCAATCGAAGACGGCCTTGGCCTGTTGGGCGTCCTTCGTGATGTCCACGAGAACGGGCCCTGGCCTTCCCGAACGGGCGAGGGCGAAGGCCTCCCGCAGCGCGGGTGCGATGCCTTCGGGCGTCGTCACGAGGTAGTTGTGCTTGGTGACGGAAAGCGTCGCGCCGGTGATGTCCACTTCCTGGAAGGCGTCCGTGCCCAGCACGGCGGATCCCACCTGCCCCGTGATGGCGACAAGAGGCGTGCTATCCAGCATGGCGGTGGCGAGCCCCGTGACGAGGTTCGTCGCGCCTGGGCCGGAAGTCGCGAGCATCACGCCCACCTTGCCCGTGGCGCGGGCGTAGCCGTCCGCCATATGGCAACCGCCCTGCTCGTGGCGCACGAGCACATGGCGGATGGGGTAATTGAGCAGTTCGTCGTAGGCGGGAAGCACCGCGCCGCCGGGGTAGCCGAAGACCAGATCCACCCCTTCGCGTACCAGGCATTCCATGAGGATCTGCGCGCCGGTGAAAGTCGGAGGCGCGGTCATGGACGCACCCCGCAGGTGACGGCGCCTTCGGAGGCGCAGGCGACCGTGGCCGCGTATTTGGCGAAGACTCCGCTCGCATAGCGAGCCGTGGGCGGCATCCACTCCTCGCGCCGACGCGCGAGCTCCGTCTCATCCACGCGGAGGTCCAGCCGCCGCGAGGGCACATCGAAGCACACCATGTCGCCCTCCCGCACGAAGGCGATGGGCCCGCCGACGGCCGCTTCCGGTGAAACATGGCCCGCCATCAACCCGCGGGTCGCGCCGCTGAACCGGCCATCCGTGAGCAGCGCGACGCTCTCGCCCAGGCCCGCGCCCACGAGCGCGGCGGTGACGCCGAGCATCTCGCGCATGCCCGGGCCGCCCTTCGGGCCTTCGTAGCGGATGACGAGCACATCGCCCGGTTCGATGCGGCCTTCCTGCACCGCCGCGAAGGCGTCCTCTTCCGAATCGAAGACCCGCGCGGGGCCGAGGTGGTGAAGCCGGTCATGGCCCGCCACCTTGATGACGCAGCCATCCGGCGCGAGGCTGCCCTTGAGGATCACGAGTCCGCCCGTGGGCTTGAGCGGCGCATCGAGGGGCCGCACCACCACCTGCCCCGCCTTCTCGGGCGCGTCGCTCACCTCTTCCGCGAGGCTCCGCCCGCTGACCGTACGCGCGTCGCCATCCAGGAGCTTGCCTTCCAGCAGGCGCCGGGCGACGAGCCGGATGCCGCCCGCGGCTTCGAGATCCGTCGCCACGAAGCGTCCGCCGGGCTTCAGGTCCGCCAGCAGCGGCGTACGCGCGCTGACGCGGTCGAAATCCTCCACGGCGAGTTCGAGGCCCGCTTCCCGCGCGATGGCCAGGTAGTGCAACACCGCGTTGGTGCTGCCACCGGTGGCCGTCACCGCCGCGATGGCGTTCTCCAGCGACGCGCGCGTGAGGAAGGTGCTAGGGCGACGATCCTCACGGACCAAGTCCATGACGAGACGGCCGCAGGCCTCCGCCGCATTACCCTTTCGAGGATCCTCCGCCGGGATGGAGTTGGCACCCATCGAGCTGACGCCGAGGACCTCGAAACTCGTCGCCATGGTGTTCGCCGTGAACTGGCCTCCGCAGGCGCCCGCGCCGGGGCAGGCCTCCTCTTCGACTTTCCTGAGGCCCGCTTCGTCCAGCCGCCCCGCGCTGCGCGCGCCCACTGCCTCGAACACATCCTGGATGGTCACATCCTTCTCGTCGCAATGCCCCGGCGCGGTGGAGCCACCGTAGAGGACGAGGCCCGGCAGATCCAGCCGCAACATCGCCATGAGGACGCCGGGGTTCGTCTTGTCGCAGCCCGATAGGCAGACGAGGCCATCGAAGGCGTTGCCCCGCGCCACCAGCTCGATGGAATCGGCGATGACCTCCCGGCTCACGAGGGAGGCTCGCATCCCTTCCGTGCCCATGGTGATGCCATCGCTGATGGACACCGTGTTGAATTCGAAAGGCGTGCCCCCTGCGGCGCGGATGCCCGCCTTCACCCGCTCGGCGAGCGCTCTTAAATGGAAGTTGCAGGGCCCTAGCTCTGTCCAAGTGTTCGCCACGCCGATGATGGGCTTGCTGAGATCGTCGTCGGTGAGACC
>JAFDVN010000007.1 GCA_018269025.1 Acidobacteriota bacterium
CGCTTCTCCGGATGCTCGAAGTCCTTGGACATGAGCGGGCCTTCTTCGCGGATGCGCGTACGCACCGCCTCCACCACCGCGCGGCCATCCGTGCCCCGGAAATGATGCTGCCACCACGCGTGAGCCTTCATCCGCGCCTCGTCCCGCCGAAACCGCGGCTTCCAGTGGGCGTACCACTTCAGGGGGATGAAACTCGCGTCGTGGGTGAATCCTTCGAAGAGCAGCTTGTCCTTCTCGATCAAGCCCTGAAGCTGCGCGGGCGCGTAGCCCTCCAGTCGCGTCCGAAGAATCAGATCGTGGGCCCGCGCCAGCACATTGATCGTGTCCACCTGCACGAACCCGACCTGATCCAGCACCCCTTTCAACGCCGCCTTCGTCGCCTTGCGGGCCGGACCGTCGAGCAGGCCTTGCGCCGAAAGGAACAGGCGGGCGGCGTGGGACGCGGAGAGTGCTGAAACCTTGGCCATGCCTACGATGGTGCGCGGAAACATCGCGCAGTCCAACTCGCTAGGCTTGCGACAGAGCCGTGAAAGACTCCCCACCCTCGAGCGCCTCGTCCTTCGACGACTGACGCGCTCCGCGCCGGTCCCAGGCGACCATGAGGCTTCCGAGCAGGAGCAGCAGGGTGATGAGGAGGGAGGCGTTAAGCCCCACCCGGGCGTAGCCGAGGACAGAGACATCCATGAAAGGGTAGAGCCACCAGCCCGTGAGGTGACCACGAAGCAGGGCGTAGGCCAGGTAGGCGAGGGGGAAACCCAGCCAGGCAATGGGGTGGGACCAGCGCAGGACGCCCCGCTCCCGGAACAGCAACCAGTGGGTGACCACCGCGATTGGCACCGCGTCGTGGAGGAGAAAACTCGCGATGAACTCCGCGCCGGTGGGGTGCCATACCCGGCGCAGCAGCAGCTCATAGGTCACGGCCACCAACGCGATGTAGAGCGTGACCGCGCCCCGGACCCGCGCCCGGCGGAAGTAGGGAAAGGGTGCCATGAAGGCCACGGCCACCATCAGGTTCGCGAGGACGCTGAAGAAGCTGTGAAAGTTGCCCACGGCGGTCCAGGTGGAAAGCCCCAGCGACCACGCCTGGGGGAGAAAGAGCCCGAAACGAAGCCCAAGCCCAGTTAGGGCCAGTAGCGCGATGGCCGCGCCCACGCGCTTGGATCGTCGTTCCAGGTGCATCCGTCCCTTCTCCCGAATCGGACATTGTCACCCAGGACCACGGAAAAGCCGCGTGGAGATTGGGGCCGAGGCCGTGACGCGAAAGTGACGGACACGCCTTTTGACAAGGTGTCCTCGCGTCCATTGCCGAAACGAGCGAGCTGAGGCCTGGCGATGATTCACATCCGTGTGGCCAATTCCGCGCCTTCGCGGATGGCGCGCTGGGCATCGAGCTCCGTGGCGAGCTTGGCGCCGCCGATGAGGCTGACACGGACGCCCAGGGCCCGCGCGGCTTCCAGAAGATCCAGGTTGGAAGTCTGACCGGAGCAGTTGATGACGGAATCCACTTCGAGGCAGCGGGGTTCGCCGCTTCCTTCGCGAATCCAAAGCCCCTGGTCGTCCATGCGTTCGTAGGTGACGCCGGGCAGCATCTTCACCTTCGCGGATTTCAGAGCCGCGCGGTGAATCCAGCCCGTGGTCTTGCCAAGGCTCGCGCCCATGCGATCCGCTTTGCGTTGGCAGAGGGTCACTTCCCGCTTCGCGTGGATACCATCAGGTTTCGGGAGCAGCCCTCCGCGATGGTCATGGCCTGCGTCCACGCCCCACTCCCGGAGGAAGGTGGCGAGGTCCGGGGATTGCCCGTCTTGGATCAAAAACTCCGCCACATCGAAGCCGATGCCCCCCGCGCCGATGATCGCCACGCGCGCGCCCGCATGCTTCGCGCCCGAAAGCAGGTCGGGGTAACTGATCACCTTCGGGTGGTCGAGGCCTGGAATGTCGGGCACCCGGGGCCGCACGCCCGTGGCGAGGATGATCTCGTCGTAGCCGCGAAGCTCTTCTGCCCCGGCCTTCACGCCCAGGCGCAGGTCCACGCCCGCCTTTTCCATCCGCACCTTGAAGGCGCGGAGCATCTCGTAGAACTCTTCCTTGCCCGGAACTTTCTTGGCGAGATTGACCTGTCCGCCGATCTCGGACGCGGCTTCGAAGAGCGTGACGCGGTGCCCGCGCTCCGCCGCATGGGCCGCAAAACTGAGACCCGCCGCGCCGCCGCCGACGACGACGATCTGCTTGGGCGATTCCGTCTTCGGAAAGTTCAGCTCGAGCTCGTAGCCCGCCCGGGGGTTCACGAGGCAGGTGGCCCGCTTGCGCTTGAAGATGTGATCCAGGCAAGCCTGGTTGCAGGCGATGCAGGTGTTGATGTCCTCGGGCCGGTCCGCCTCCGCCTTTTTCACGAAGTCAGGATCCGCGAGCAGAGGCCGCGCCATGCTCACCATGTCCGCGTCGCCGTTGGCCAGAATGCCTTCCGCCACCTCCGGCATGTTGATGCGGTTCGTCGTGATGAGGGGGATGCTGACCTCGCCCTTCAGCTTGCGGGTCACCCAGGTGAAGGCTCCGCGCGGCACCATGGCCGCGATGGTGGGCACCCGCGCCTCGTGCCAGCCGATGCCGGTGTTGAGGATCGTCGCGCCAGCGGCCTCAAGCGCCTTCGCGAGTTGGACGACCTCTTCCCACGACGATCCATCCGGCACCAAATCCAGCATAGAGAGGCGGAAGATGAGGATGAAATCCGGCCCGACAGCCTTACGCACGGCCTTCACGATCTCTACGGGAAAGCGCATCCGATTCGCGTAGCTGCCGCCCCATTCGTCCGTGCGGCGATTCGTGCGGGCGGCGATGAATTCGTTGATGAGGTAGCCCTCGCTGCCCATGATCTCCACGCCGTCGTAGCCCGCCTTTTGGGCGAGCCGCGCACATCGCGCGTAGTCGCGAATGGTCCCGCGCACGCCGCGCGCGCTGAGCGCCCGGGGCTTCCACGGCGTGATGGGCGATTTCACTTCCGACGGCGCGACGGCGAAGGGGTGGTAGCTGTAGCGCCCGCCGTGAAGGATCTGGAGCGCGATCTTGCCGCCCGCCTCGTGCACCGCCTTCGTCACCTTCCGGTGCCTCGCCACCTGCCAGGGCCAACTCAACTGCGCGCCGAAGGGCATCAACCGCCCTCGCATATTCGGCGAGATGCCCCCGGTCACGATGAGCCCCACGCCACCCCGGGCGCGCTCCGCGTAGAAGGCCGCCATCCGGTCGAAGCCGCCCGGCTCCTCTTCGAGACCCGTGTGCATGGAGCCCATGAGCACGCGGTTCTTCAGCGTGGTGAAGCCGAGGTCTAGGGGTGCGAGGAGGTGCGGGTAGGCCATGAGGATTTAGACCACAAATCAGGCCGCTCCGGCAGGGGCGACTTGGGGTAGGCCGGGATCAGGCCCCCAGCTTTCGCTCGATACGAAGGTCCGGCACGAGCCAGATGAAGCCGACGAGGATGAAGACGAGGATCGCCGCGAAGGCGCTCCAGAAGGCCAGGAAGATGGCGGCGGTGTAAAGGACGATGGAGATCTTGCCCTTGAAGTCGGAGCCCAGGGCGACGGCGAGGGTGGATTCCTTTCCGTGATGGGCGAGCAGCGCGCGCACGAGGAGGTAGTAGGCGAAGGCCGCCATCCACAGCACGGCGGCGTAGAGCGCCACGGGCCGCGCGGCGGCGTGATTCTCTGCCATCCAGCTCGTCGTGAAGGGCACGAGGGACAGCCAGAAGAGCAGGTGCATGTTCGCCCAGAGGATGCGCCCGTTCACCTTCTGCGCCGCCTGGAGCAGGTGGTGGTGGTTGTTCCAGTAGATGCCCAGCATGAGGAAGCTGAGGGCGTAGCAGAGGAAGGA
>JAFDVN010000080.1 GCA_018269025.1 Acidobacteriota bacterium
AGCGCAAGGCCCTAGACCTCGTCGAAGAAGAAGGGCTTGAGCACCTGGATGCGGCTCTCCCAATCCTTGGGGTGGATGAGGCGCACGGCGGCGGCGAGGCTGCTCAGGAGGCTGTTGCCATCCTGGGGCGTGAAGCAGAAGCCGACGATGCGGGTCTCGGTGGGCATCGTGAGCGTGCTCACGGGGATCACGGTCTGGTTCAGGATGCGGCCGAAGTGGCCCTGGTCGCGGCCGAAGGAGAAGACGGCGTTGGCGTCCTTCTTCTCGGTGACGGCGATGCGGTCGTTGGCCTTGATCTTCTTCTTCAGCGCGTCGAGGGTCGTGGCCTTCTTCACGCGAAGGTCAAACCACAGCGAATGCATGTACTGGGTGTTGAGCTTGATGGCGGAGGAGAAGAGGTTCAGCTCCAGGCCCTTGGTCTGGAAGAGGTGGTAGGCGTCCCGGGCGTGGTGGGTGCCGAACTTGCCATCCTTGTGGGAGCCCACTTGGGGCGCGGGGCAGAAGTCCTTCACCTGGCTGATGTCGTTGGCGCGGCGCATGCAGACGAAGCTGCCCTCGACGAGGTTGTCGGCCCCGTCGGAGAGCACGAGCGTCTCCAGCAGGCAGCTCAGGTTGTGGGTGTTGCAGCTCACCACATGGATGTACTTGTCGTCCGGCGTGATGACTTCGTCGTTGATGCCGCGGGCGTACATCTTGCCGAAACCGAACTCCGAGCCCTGGGCGATGAAGCCCAGCGTGTTGTGCTCGTAGTTCTTGTAGAGCTTCTCCTTCATTTCGATGCCCTTGGGCGAGCAATCAATGACGACGCTGGCCTGTTCGAGCGCCTGCTCGTGGGTGAGGGAGGCCGCGACGCCCCACTCCGCGAAGGCGGTCGTCTTGTCCGCGTCCACCGCCAGCTTCGCGCCCCGGGCCACGAGGGCCTTCACCTTGGGGCGGTCGCTGAGGCTGTGCTTGTGGAAGGTGACCTCGTCAATGCCCAGCTCCTTCTGGAAGTGGGTGAGGAGGCCAATGAGCGGCTCGCCGATGGTGCCGGTGCCGACCACATGGATGATGTTCTTCTTCGTCATGGATCCCCCCAGGCCGGGCTGTATGGGACGCCCCACCGGCCGAACACCCCAGTTTCGCAGACCCTCGAAGGGCCGCGAAGGAGAAAAAGCAAGGGCTGCCAAAGCATTCTTGGCAGCCCTTCGGCTATTATTCGCGGCCCTTCGCGGAGACTACCAGCCGCGCATCACATTGGCTTTGTAGACGCGCTCCAGGGCCAGCACGAAGGCGGCGGTGCGGTAGGTGCAGCCATGCTTCACGACTTTGTCATGCACATCGTGGAAGGCCTGGACCATGATCTTCTCTTCCTTCTCGAAGACTTCGGCCTCCTCCCAGAAGAACTGCTGAAGATTCTGCACCCACTCGAAATAGGAAACCGTCACGCCGCCGGCGTTGGCGAGGATGTCGGGGATCACCACGATGCCCCGCTCCTTGAAGATGTGATCGGCCACCGTCGTCGTGGGCGCGTTGGCGCCTTCCACGATGAGCTTGGCCTTCACGGTCTCCGCCGTCTCCTTGGTGAGCACGCCGCCCAGCGCGGCGGGAATGAGGATGTCGCAGTCCTGGGCGAAGACCTCTTCGCGCGGGAAGGCTTCGCCGCCGGGGAAGCCCGCGACGGTGCCCTTGTTGGCCTTCACATGGGCGGCGAGGGCCTTCACATCGAGGCCCTTGGGGTTGCGGACGCCCCCGGCGTGATCGGCGACGGCGACGATCTTCGCGCCCATCTCATCCAGGAACTTGCCGGTGTAGGAGCCCACATTCCCGAAGCCCTGGAGCACGACGCGCGCGCCTTCCAGCTTCAGCCCCATGACGCCCGCGGCCTCGCGGGTGATGAGGGCGACGCCCTTGCCCGTGGCGGCTTCCCGGCCCTGGCTGCCGCCGAGCTCGATGGGCTTGCCCGTCACGCAGGCGGGGGCGTGGCCAGCCTTGCGGCCGTACTCGTCCATCACCCAGGCCATCGTCTGCGCGTTCGTGTTCACATCGGGCGCGGGGATGTCGCGGGTGGGGCCGAGCACCATGGAGATCTTGGCGGTGTAGCGGCGGGTGAGGTTCTCCAGCTCGTGGAGACTCATCTTGGAGGGATCGCACTGGACGCCGCCCTTGGCGCCGCCGAAGGGGATATTCACGACGGCGGTCTTCCAAGTCATCAAAGACGCGAGGGCGCGCACATCATCCAGGTCCACCTCGGGATGGAAGCGGATGCCGCCCTTCTGGGGCCCGCGAACGCCGTTGTGCTGCACGCGGTAGCCGTGGAAGACCTTGAGCGACCCGTCGTCCATGCGCACGGGCAGGGCCACGGCCACTTCGCGGTAGGGCGTCTTGAGCACCTCTCGCACTTCCTGAGCCATGCCCAGGATGTCGGCCGCCTCGTCGAACTGGCGGTTCACATTCTCAAAGAGGTTGATGTGCTCGGTCATAGCGTCCTCATCGCGCCGGACTTCAGGTCAGGCACGCCAGCATAGCAAGGGCCCCGGAAGGGGCCCAAGTGAGGGTTCGCGCGATGGAAGAAGCTACTTCTTCACGAGGCCGACTTTGTACTGGATGTTCGCCACGCCGTAAGTGCCTTCCGGCGTCTTGATGCAACTGATGACGAGCTTGGGCTGGCTATCGAAGCCGAGGGTCACATCCGTCACATCGGGCGAAGTGACATTGCTCTGGACCTGCATCACATACATCTTGTTCCACTCATCCGTCGAGAAGCCGGTGACGAGGCGGTAAATGCCCGCGTAGAAGGCGCGGCGGGCGTCCTGGATGTCGTAGCCCGGCACGGGGTAGCGGGGCAGGTTGTCGAGCTTGTCCTTGATGTTGTCCACGCCCAGATCCTTCATCTCCTCGGGCGAGAGCTCCAGGCCCAGGTGGGCGGCCTGGTTGTTGAACCACCAGGCGGAGGGGAACACCACATCGGCCTTGACGGGCGCCATGAGGATGATGTGCTTGTAGTCCTTGGTCGCGGCCAAGTAGCGCAGGTGCTGAAGGATGTCCTGGGGCGAC
Organism: Acidobacteriota bacterium; assembly: GCA_018269025.1. Lineage (GTDB taxonomy): Bacteria > Acidobacteriota > Holophagae > Holophagales > Holophagaceae > JAFDVN01. Next base: position 3,037 of record JAFDVN010000080.1, read on the forward strand.
TGGGCCGCCAGGGGGGCTTCCATCTTCGAGCCCTTGGAATCGCAGCCCGTGGCCGGGGCCAGGAGGATCAGACCCGCGGGAATGAGGAAAGGCAGGGATTTCTGGATTCGCATGACACCTCCGTGACAGGCACGGTAGGAGGATGATGGAACCATCCGGACGGCGTGCCAACGAAAAAACCGGGTAGGAGACAAAATGTACCCAGTGGACTTCATCGCCTTCGGACGGCTGAAGCTTGAGCCCTGCAGGAGCCTGGAAGCCCACTACCTGGGAATGCTCAAGGCCCATGCTCGCGTGTCCATCACCGAATTACAAGAAGGCAAAGGGGATACAGCCAAACAACTGCGGGAAGAAGCCGACCGGCTCCGGCCCCGCCTAAAGGCCGCCGGGCGTCCGGTGCTCCTGGACCCGGCCGGCAAGCTGCACAGCAGCGAGGCCTTCGCCGCCTGGCTCGGGGAGCGCCTGGACCGGGGCGAGCGCCTGGCCTTCGCCCTGGGCAGCAGCCACGGCTTCGACCCGGATCTCAAGGCGGAGATTCCGGACAAGCTCTCCTTGAGTCCGATGACCTTCCCCCACGAACTGAGCCGCGTGATGTTCCTGGAGCAGCTCTACCGGGCCTTCGCGATCTTGAAGGGCTCGCCGTATCACAAGTGAGGCGGGTCTCGGGCTACGGGCTACGGGCTACGGGCTACGGGCTACGGGCTACGGGCTACGGGCTACGGGCTACGGGGCAGGTTGTGATGTTCACGCTTTGAAGCAAACCCATTCCAGGATGCGAATCGTAGGCTGATGACACGCCTTGCTTCGCCTCATTCAACCGCGTAGTCCGGAGCCTGGAGCCCGTAGCCTGCTACCGAAGCAACTCATCCACGGCGGCGTAGGGGTCGAGCTTGCGCGCCGCGATGTCGGCAATGAGCGCTTCCAGCTTGGCGTCCCCGGCCTTCGCCTTGGCGCGGCGGGCGGCTTCTTCGGCGAGGAGGGCCTCCAGGCGCAGGCGGGCGCGGGCCTTTGCCTTGCGGGCGAGGCCGTCCCCTTGGCGGAGCCAAGCCCCATGGGCGCGGATGGCGGTGATCAGTTCCGCGACGCCTTCGCCCGTGGACGCGATGGTGCGCTTCACGGGCGGGTCCCACCCGGGGTCGAGGCCGATGGGGCCGAGGCTCTTGAGGCCTTCCACTTCCTGCTCCACGAGATCGGCGCCGTCCCGGTCCGCCTTGTTGAGGATGAAGAGGTCGGCCACTTCCATGATTCCGGCCTTGATGGCCTGGACGCCGTCGCCTAGGCCCGGCACGAGCACGACGCAGCAGGTCTGCACGCAGGCCACCACATCCACCTCGTCCTGGCCCACGCCGACGGTTTCCACGATCACCGTGTCGAATCCGGCGGCGTCCAGCAGGTCAATGGCGTCCTGGGTGGCCCGGGCGAGGCCCCCCAACGCGCCCCGCGTCGCCATGCTGCGGATGAAGATGCCGTCGTCTTCGGAGGCCCGTGCCATGCGGATGCGATCGCCGAGGATCGCGCCGCCCGTGTAGGGGCTCGTGGGATCCACGGCAAGGATGCCCACCTTGCGCCCCTCCTTCCGCAGCGCGCGGGCGAGTTGGTCCGTGAGGGTGGATTTGCCCGCCCCCGGCGCGCCCGTGAGGCCGATCACTTCGGCTCGCCCGAGGGTCGGCCACAGGGCCGCCATGAGCGGGCGGGCCGCCGGGTGGCCGTTCTCCACCCAGGAGATGGCCCGGGCCAAGGCCCGGGGATCACCCGCGCGGAGGGGCACCAGCACCGGTTCGGTCGCATCCATGGGGTCCAGGATGCCCGAAGGCACTTCCCGGGAACTGCGATAAACTGACCCTTCCGCGCCTAGGCGCACACCAGCGGAACCATAGCGATGAACCAGGGACCCTTCCCTTCCTCAGATGATCCAGCCGTGGAACGACCGGATGAACCTTCGGCCACGCCCGCCAAAGGCGTGCTGTTGAAGAAGCGGACGCCGGTGGCCGCGCCATCGGCGTCCGCGATCCGCGACAAGGTCTGCGCCCGCTGCGGCCTGCCCTTCCGCCTGGACCCCGGCAAGAAATTCTTCCTCTGCCCGGACTGCTACCGGCGCGAAGTCGCCTACAAGCGAAAGGGCACCGAGACCCGCGTCATGGCGCTCATCACTTGTGTCCAGTGCGGGAAGGCGGAGTACCTGCCCTTCACGCCCGATGACCCCAAGACGGCCATGTGCCGGGACTGCTTCCGGGAGAAGAAGCCGGAACCCAAGGCCGCCGGGCCGCACCGCTAACTATGAACGCCGTTTTAAATCCTTCGCACGGATGACCCCATGAAGACCCGACTGCTCCCCTTGCTCCTCTGCCTCCCCGCCGCCTCCCTGGGCGCCGCCTCGCCGGGCACCCAGACCGTCCCCAGCGCCGACGCCGCCCGCAAATCCTTCGTCCAGACCCTCGACGCCGTGAACAGCGGCTGGTTCGGCGCGCCCTACCAGGGCGTGAAGGCCGTGCACCTGAAGGGCACCCTCAGCATCACGCTCTCCGGCGCGGCGGTGGACAGCAAGGTCAGCGACCTGAGCCAAGGCGCGGTGAAGGCCAACAGCAAGGGTGGCAAGGCGAACATGACGGTGGATTCCACCTACTTCGCCTCCGGCGATTACCGCACCCAGCTCACCGGCGATTTCGGCAACCTCCTCGCCACCCGGCGCGGCGACCGCGGCTTCATCTACAGCAAGGAGCAGAACGCCTACACCACGCGCATTGACAGCGCGCCCAGCGACGCGCCCCTCACCTTCCTCGCCTGGTTCCGCCAGACGCTGAATGAGATCCAGGCCGTCTATGTGGACGCGCCCACCTTCAAGGCCAGCGTGGCGGGACAGGAAGACGGCATGGATCACCTCGTCTTCGACGCGCCCACCCGCGCCTGGGACCCCCGCAAGCGCGAGCAGAAGATGGATGATTCCCTCGGCTTCTGGAAGCGCGGCCACCTGGATGTGTGGGTGGACAAGACGACCCGCCAGCCCAAGCGCATGGCCTTCCGCAACGAGGAACAGGGCATCCAGACCCGCATGGACTTCGCCTACGCGGACGGAAAGCTCCAGGCCATTTCCATCGCCAACACCTCGCGCGGCTTCGACGGCCCCGGTTGGGTCCGCGTGGGCTACGGTCCCGATGGCCTGATGACCACCTTCTCCGGCGAACTGGCCAGCGGCGGCAAGAAGATCGCCTTCAACCTGGGCATGTCCTGGTCCAAGACCCTGGAACCCACGAGCATCCTCACCGTCCCCCCCGCCGGCGCCACCAAGAAGGGCCGCGAAGAACTGGAGACGGGCCTACTCGTGAAGCTGGCCGGCCAGATCATGGACCTCCAGCACGCGGGCCTCAACCTCCGCAGCGTGGCCCTGGGCGGCAAGTAGCGGCTAGACTCAAAAGACCGTCGGGGCGTGGCGCAGCCTGGTAGCGCATCTGCTTTGGGAGCAGAGGGTCGGAGGTTCGAATCCTCTCGCCCCGACCAATTTCACTTTGAGGCCCGCGGGCCAGAGTTTCTCACAGTCAAACGGACCCTTTCGCGTGAGAGGCGAGAGGATTCGAAGCTCCGAGTGGGGCCGCGGAGACCGTCCAGTGGACGGTCGGGAGCGGGACCGGCGGATTGCGAAGCAAGACGCGGTTCGAATCCTGCCCGAATCCCTCAATGGGAATTGGCGGGCTGAAGGCGAGAGGGGTTCCCGCCTCCGCGAGGAACGAGCGGGAGAACAGCGCAGTGCGCTGTTCGATAGGCGGAGGGGACCTCCGAGCCGCAGCCGCCCGGTGAGCGCGCCGTGGAGACGCTCCAGTGGAGCGTCGGAGCGGAGACAAGCGCGAACCGTTTGGCGGCAAGGGACGGCGTCGGCATCAAACGCCTGAAAGTTGGAGGGTGCGGACTCGAAGCGGTATCGCCCTCCCGCGTACGCACCCTCTCCATCCCGTAGAATGATCCATGGGCGCCCATAGCTCAGTTGGATAGAGCACGAGCCTTCTAAGCTCGGGGTCGCTGGTTCGAATCCAGCTGGGCGCACCAGTCGAAGGTCCATGCTCATCCTGGATTCGAACCAGCGAGCCGCCGCCGTCCGGTGAGCGCGCCGTGGAGACAGCGCACAGGCGCTGTCGGAGCGGTCCAAAGCGCGAACCGATGACGGCAAGGGGTTCGAATCCAGATGGGCGCACCCGTCGTC
>JAFDVN010000081.1 GCA_018269025.1 Acidobacteriota bacterium
GCCTGGGCCTTGAACTGATCCCGGCTCGCCTGGGCATCGGCAAGCTGGGAGGGCAGGGCGCTTTGGGCATCCAGCTTGGCTTGAATCGCGGCCTGCTTGGCTTGGAGCGCGTCCCGCTCGGCGGTCACCTTCTTCAGCTCCGCTTTGAGCTGGGCGCTGCTGGGCGCGCGGCGGGATTGGGCGGCGAAGGCGGGGCTGAGACTGAGCGCCAGGAGGCAGGGAATCAGCAGGGCGGTTCGGCGCATGGACATCCTCCACCTTCAACATACCGCACCCGGGACCGGGGTTCCCCGCGTTGGCCTTAGTGCAGGCTCGCGCGGCCGCCTTCTGCGGCGGGCTTTTCGGTGCGGAGAATGCCGCGCTTCAGGAGCGAGGCGAAGATGGCCTTGCACTCGTCCTCGTTGAAGGGCGCCACGGCCATGAGGTCGCGGAAGGAATGCATGCCCGTCACCCGGGTGGCCATGAAGGCTTCGCCGGGGCTCAGGTCCACATGGGTGAGTTCCATGAGGTCCACGGCGAGCTCGGGAATCTGCTCCAGGTTCAGCGGCTTGTCGGCGGCCTGTTGAAGGTTCTGGACTTCCTTCATCATGCGGTTGGCGACCGGATCCTGGGGCTGGCCCTGGAGGACGCGGCGGATCTCCTCCTGGGCTTCGGCGAGGCGCTTGCGATCCAGGAGCGCGCGGGCCTTCTGGAGCGGGTCCTCGGCCTTCACCTTGGCCCCGCCCTGGACGCTCACGCGCACGAGGCCGCGCTCGATGAGGTCGTAGATATGGCGGCTCACCTTGAATTCAGTGGAGCGAAGCTCCAGCACGAGATGATCCACGCTCTTCAGGCCATCCACATGGGCCAGGAGTTCGGCGTCCTCGGCGGCGAGCGGGAGTTGCTCGGCGATGGCTTCGGAATCGGCGACCACGATGGCGTCCCCGCCCTTCAGCGCTTCGCGGATGCGCTGCCATTCGTCCCGGCGCCGCGCGCCTTCCAACACGATGCCGGTCACATCCAGATTCAACAGCACGGTGCGCGGGTCGGGGCGCTGGCCTTCCATGAATTCGAATTCGCCACTGGCCCAGAGGAAGCAGTCGTAAAGCGATTCCTCGGTCTTGAGCTGGATGATGCGGCGGATCTCGTTCTCGGTGACGAAGTGGCGGTTCACGAGGATGCGGCCCAGCAGCTCGTTCTCGTCCTCCTGCGCGGCGAGGGCCTCGCGCAGTTGGGCTTCGTTGATGCGGTTGTAGGCGAGGAGGAATTGGCCGAGGTATTCCTTGGGATCCGTCGAACTGGCGCTCGTGATGCGGCCGTCCTCGAAGGCGATGGTCTTCATGTAGGCCGCGCCGCGGATGGCGAGCACCCCGGTCTTTTTGCCCACGGCGAGCCACTGGAGGAGATCCTCCAGCCCCATGGTCGCCAGATTGCCTTTGAGCGACATGCCGCCCCTTGGAAGGACAGACAGTCTAGCGCGTTAGGAAAGGGGCGTGGGTCATGCGGTTAATGACCATTCAGGCTGGAGACTGGGGGCTGGAGGCTGGAGGTGTCTGGTGCCGCGCCGAAGGCGCCGGCCATTGAGGATGCTGCGGCCTATGGCCGCCGCAGATCGGACCTCCAGTCTCAAAGCCTCGGCATCAACTCCCGAATGGCCTGATTCAGCAGATCGGGGTGGTGGCGGGCCATGCCGGCTTCCGGGTCCAAGAGAGGACGGTTCAGCAGGGGCACGCCCACCAGGGTGTCTTGGGCGGCGAGGAGGGGCTGGCCGCCCTCGTCCTGGTAGCGCCGGGCCATGTCCGCGGGCAGGGGCGTGCTGTTGGCGAGCACGGCGCTGAGCTTGATCTGACCCAGGTCCTGGAGGGCCTCCACATGGGCGGCGAGGTCCAGGCCGAAGCTTTCGCCCGGCTCGGTCATCAAGTTCGCCACATAGACCACCGGCGCCCCGGAGCGCTCAACCGCTTCCCGCAACTCCGGGATGAGCAGGTTCGCCAAGGTCGAAGTGTGGAGGCTGCCGGGGGCGAGCAGGATCAGGTCCGCGCGAAGGGCGGCGAGGACGGAATCAGGAAGCGGTTCCGCGTCCTTGGGCTCGATCCACAGCCGCTTGAGGGGCGGACGGGCGTGGTTGATGGAGGATTCGCCTTTGAGCAGCTTTCCGGTGGCGTCTTCCGCGCAGAGCGTGACGGGCGTGGCGGTGGCGGGATAGAGCTGCCCGGCGGTGACGAGGATGGTGGAGAGCTGGCGGATGGCCCGGACCCAATCGCCGGAAAGATCGGCCAGGGCCCAGAGCATGAGGTTGCCCAGGGAGTGTCCCGCGAGGGAACCGTCGCCCTTGAAACGGTAGTTGAGCAGGTCGGAGAGGATGGAATCTTCGCGGGTCAGGGCCGCGAGGCAGTTGCGGAGATCACCCGGGGGGATACCACCCAGTTCCTGGCGCAGGCGTCCGCTGGAACCACCGTCATCGGAGACGGCGACGATGCCCGTGAGGCGCCAAGGGTCCCGGGCGCGGGTCGCTTCGCGCTTGAGCGCGCGCAGGAGCGCGGACAGGCCCGTGCCGCCCCCGATGGCGACCACCCGGAGCGGCGATTCGGCCTGGAGCGGCATGCGTCTAGTCGTTCTCGGTGAACGCGAAGAGTGACGACTTCCGCAGTTCCGTGAAATCGGGTTCAAGGCGGAACAGGAAGAGGGTCGAAGGGTCCAGCGCCATGGCCTGCTTCAGGCATCCGGCGGCGGCCTCCGCCTGCCCGGCCTGGGCGTGGGCGGTGGCGGCGAGGTAGTGGAGCAGGCCGCGCTTGGGATGGGCCTTGATCGCCTTGTCCAGCACCTTCAACGCGCCCGCGTGATCGCGGTGGTTGAGGAGGGACTGGGCTTCATCCTCCGGCGTGAGGGCCGCCGTCTTGGCGGGATGGGCCTTGGAGCGGGCGACGGAAAGGTAGGCCTCCACCACCCGGCGGAAGGCGGGGTCATGGGCGCACTCCGCGGCCAGCGCTTCGAGGGGCTTGATCGCCTCGGCGTGTTTGCCGGAGTCCACGAGCTTCACCGCCTTCGCGAGCTCGGCCGCATGGGGATGCGCCGCGCGCTCGGGAGCCTTGCCTTTGGCTTTCGTCGTCATGCTGGACCTCATGCCTTCCGGCCATTATGACCTAGACGCGCCAAACGCAAAGGGCGGCCCCTGGGAGCCGCCCTTCGCTGGTGAATCTAGGGCTCAGGACTTGAAGAGCACATCCTCCCGGTTGAGGGTCTTGGCCGCCATGGCGGTGAGCCCAATGGCGAGCAGGGAGTTGATGCCGAAGGCGAGGGCGTAATGGACCGCGTTGAACTGCTGGCCGAACATTTCGCGGATGGCGACGCTCGCGTTGATGATAGGCAGGTAGGGAACCACCGCCATCTTTTCGATGCCGGGGGCCATGGAGAACACGCCCAGGAGGATGATGACGAACATGCCGGGCATGAGAGCCGTGCCTGCTTCGCGCTGGGTGCGGGCGCGGATGCCCACCGCCAGGATGAAGGCCACCATCATCATCGCGACGGGGATGAGGAGCAGAAGCGTGAGGCCCAGGGTGGCGGGGCTGGCCATCTGGAGGATCGAGGCGGAGCCTTGGGTCCCGGAGGCCGCCGAGGCCTTCGCGATGTCCCCGGCGAGAGTGTTGAAGCCGATGGCGGTACCCACCACATTCGCGAGGGCGCTCACGAGACCGAGCACGAAGAGGGCGAGGAGCTTGCCCGCCGCGATCTGGGGGCGCGGGATGCGGGTGGAGAGCAGGCTCATCAAGGTGCCGCGTTCGCGTTCACCCGCGGTCATGGAAGCGCCGTGGTTCATCACGCCGGTGAACATACCGATGAGCAGGATGTAGGGGATCCAGATGCCGAGTCCCTTGCCAAGCTCCAGGGCGAGATCCGCGGCATTTTTAACCTCCACCCTGGAGGGAGTCGCCAAATCCGGCGAGGCATTGAGCGCCTTGAGCCGCGCGTCCACCCAGGTCTTGTCCTTATCCTTCAGGAGATCCTTGAGGCGCTTGAGTGCGAGCTCGGAATCATCCTCGGCGGAATTCTGGGTGGCGGTGACGGTGAGGGTTTTCTGGGCCTTCAGGTCTTCGTTCGCAGTAGCGGGGACATCAATGGCCAGATCCACGACCTTGTCCCGGAGGGCCTTGGTCAGATTGCCTTCTGGCGTCGGGACGATCTGGAATTTCTTCGGGTCTGCCTGAAGGAAGGGCGTGAGGGCGGATCCCGGGTCCGTGATGCACACCTTGGAGGGCTTGCTCTTGCGCTGGGCGTTATCCCGCATCGCCATCTTGCCCATCACCCCGAAGATCAGCGGGTAGAGGATCAAGGGAAGGGCGAAGGTGAAGAACACGGTCTTCCGGTCCTTCGAGAGTTCCAGCAATTCCTTTTTCAGAACGAGCCAGGCACCGCGCATGTCGTCTCCTTGAGTCAGATGGGTTCAGGCGGAAGCCGTTTCGCTCTCGGCGGCGAGCTGGAAGAAAACCTCGTCCAGGCTGCGGGCGTTTCGAGAGCGCAGGAGTTCCTTCGGCGCCGCGTCGCCATGGAGCTTGCCGTCGAAGATGATGCCAACCCGGTCGCACACATCTTCCGCCATGGGCATGGCGTGGGTGCAGACGATGACGGCGCGCCCCTCCTGCTTCATCACTTGGAGCAGGTCCAGCACGGTCTTGGCGGTCAGCACATCGAGCCCGGTGGTGGGCTCGTCAAAGATCACGGCCTTGGGATCGTGGAGCAGGGCCCGGGCGATGTTCACCTTCTGCTTCTGCCCCGTGGAGAAGGAGGTCATCTTCACATCCACGAAGTCGGAAAGGCCCAGGCGGTCCAGCAGGTGCAGGCCGCGCCGCTCGGCGGTGGCGGGATCCACCCCCTGCATTTCCCCGAAGATCCGGAGCTGCTCCCGGGGCGTGAAACGCTCGTAGACCTGCATGTCCGTCGCGAGGTAGGCGAGTTTGCCGCGGACCTCCTCGCCCTTGGTCCGAGTGTCCAGGCCGCAGACCTCGATGACGCCCGCGTCGGGCTTCATGAGGCCGGCGATCATGCGGAGCGTCGTCGTCTTGCCGGCCCCATTGGGGCCCAGGAGCCCGTAGATCTCCCCGGGCTTCACATCGAGGGAAATGCCCTGGACCGCATCCACGCGCTTTTTCTTGCGCGTCTTGCGATCGCGGACATCGAAGGATTTGTGGACATCCCTCAGTTGGATCATGGCTGGCTCCCGGGTGAACAGGACCAGTCTAGGGGGCAGGGCAAAGCTCCGTTCACCGATTCGGCGAATGGAGGGTGGGAGCGGATGAACGGGGACTGCAGGCCGGGGACCGGAGCCTCCAGCCCCCAGCCTTCAGTTTCCAGTCTGCTTGCTCATCGAACGCCAGAACGCGATCACGAGCACCGCGAGGCCTACGGACATCGCGGTGTGGGCGAGGCCGTAGATGGCGGCGCGGAGCGCTTCATTGCCGCCGAAGAAGGCGGCGTTCCAGGTGACGAAGTCCGTGTGGCCGAAGCGCACGCCCAGCACCCAGTGGTAGCCTTTGTAGAGAAGGAGCGCCACGGAAAGCGCGGAGCCCGGCAGGTAGAGCCAGGTGGCAGTCTTCAGCGTCTTCGCGCCGAGGGGGCGGAAGCCGAGCGTCAGGCCCAGGTGCAGCATGAACACGAGCACGAGGGGCAGCACCGTGCCGAGCAGGATGGCGTGGCCGTGGGCGAGGGCCAGGGGAAGGATCGCTTCGAGATGGACGCCTGCCGGGAGCACGGCGGAGACCGGCGCGCGCTTGGCGGATTCCTCGAAGGAGAGGCCGATGAGCAGGCCCAGGAGGATCATGACGATGGCGTAGCGGAGCCAGGTCCGGTACAACGCGCGGTAGTGGTCGGGGATGTTCATGCCGTCTCCTATCAGGGATGGCCCATGGAGCTGAGGCCCCAGAAGCCGTCAATGCCGAGGGTGCCGTACATGAGCATGAAGATGCCCATGCAGAGGCAGTAGAACGCGAAGCCGTTGAGGCGCGGCTTGCGCGTGAAGCGGTCCAGGATGCCGATGGCGAAATAGCCGGAGATGGCGCTGACCAGCACCCCCACCAGGCACGCGACCAGGGGGCTCACGCCGCCTGACGGAATGAGCAGTTCCGGGGGCAGGGGCTTGTGGAGGATCAGCGGCTTGAGCAGCTTGCCGCCCTCCACCAGGGACGCGGCGAAGATGGTCGGGATGCCGAGCAGAAAGCTGAAGCGGGTGGAGGAGGGTAGGCCGAGCCCGCTGAACACGCCGACCGAAATCGTGGATCCGGAACGGGAGAGTCCAAAGCCGCCCCCGATGCCCTGGATCGCGCCTACCCAAGCTGCGTCCTTCCAGGTGGCCTTCTCGAGGTCGCGTCCCTCCCGCTTCTTGGCTTTCTCGTTGGCCGTGAAGAGCATCCAGGCCGTGAGGATGAGGCAGAGGCCGAAGACCCAGAGATGGTCCTTGGCGACCTCCTTGGTGCCCCGGGTGAGCAGGCCCAGGATGCCCGTGGGGATCATGGCGACGAGCAGCAGCCAGGCGAGGCGGCGGCCCTCGACGCTGCGGCCGATGATGCCGCGGCAGACTTCCCCCACTTCCCGGCGGAAGTAGATCAGGAGCGCCACCAGCGTGCCCGCGTGGAGCAGCATGTCGAAGGCCAACGGCATGCTCTGGCCCATGAGCAGGTTCTCGGTGAGCGTCAGGTGCGCCGTGGAGGACACCGGCAGGAATTCCGTGAGCCCCTGGACCAGGCCGAGCAGAATGGCGTGCCAAAGATGCATGGAAACCCCAAGCCGAAAGGACCAGTGTCCCACGGTGAAGGGTGATCTGCGCCTGTCAGGATCTTGAAAGGGTCCGCAGATTCCGCCGATTACGCCGATTAAAGCCTAAGCTGTTCATCTGCGTCATCGGCGTAATCTGCGGATAGATCATCTTTTCATCCCTTCCGCGGCGCCGCCTGCTTCATCTGCTCCCAGTAGTTCTCAAGCGCCTCGCGGCCTTGCTTCGTGATCGCGAGGGTCGTCAGCGGCACCTTGCCCCGGTAGCCCTTGTGGATGGCCACATAGCCGCCCTCCTCGAGCTTGACGAGGTGGCTGCTGAGGTTGCCCTTCGTGAGCTTCGTGAGCGTTTCCACCATCTTGAACTCCGCCCATTCCACGCCCGACAGCACGGAGAGGATCGCCAGCCGCGCGGGCTCATGCACGAGCCGGTCCAGGTCGAGGATGGCCTGGAGCTTGTCCGGCGCCTTAGTCATTCGGCGTCTCCTGGTTCTTGATCTCGCGCGCCAGCCGCAGGAAGTTGAAGTGCTGGATGAGGCCCACCGTGAGACCTCCGAAATACGCGATGGGAACGGTGAGGATGATGGCCCATCCCCTCCAACCTTCTTTACGCATGTCGAAGCCAGGGAAGGCCATCCAGATGAAGCCCAGGGCCCAGTAGCAGAGGGCGATCCAGAGCAGGCCTTCCATGACACCGCGGATGTAGCGTCGTGTGCATGCAGGCAGCGCGAGGCAGGCGGAGAGCCCGAGGCCCATCTGAACGCGCGACGGTGGATGAAGGGGACCCGCTGGATCCAACAGGCCCTTCGCGGCGAAAGCGCACGCAAGCAGGGCGATAAGAATCGTCAGGACGAGGTTGAACCGTAGTTCGGACCTGGAACCCGGGGCCTCGGCGAGGCCGAGAGACAGGTAAATGCGGCCGCGCAGCCATTCTTTGGCGAGGAGCCAGCCCCCAACGAGAAGCGCGGTGCAAAGGGCGAGCAGGCTCCATCCATCCACTGAATCGCCGGAGAGGTTGTTGATCAACAGCGGTGGCACGAGAAAGAAGCCGAGGATGACCACGCCCCCCAGGGCCAGGCTGAGCCCCGGCAGGCTTCGGCCATAGCGGGCATAGCGGCGGGAGAGGTGGGCGAGGCGATCAGGTTCCATGGGGTCTCCGGGGTTCATGGAGACAAGTCTGTAGTGCAAACTAGAATGTGTCAAGTCCCATGCCTCGTGGTCCAATGCTTCCCATGGAACCGCTGGATTTCCGTTCGGACACTGTCACCAAGCCTTCGCCGGAGATGCGGAAGGCCATGGCGGAGGCGGAGGTCGGGGACGATGTGCTGGAACGCGATCCCACGATGCAGCGGCTTGAAGAGAAGGTCGCTGACCTGCTGGGCATGGAGGCCGCGCTGTGGACGCCTTCTGGCTGCATGGCGAACCTCATCGCGCTGATGCTGCACCTTTCGCGCGGGGACCGATTCCTCGCGCCGGAAAAGAGTCATGTGCTGGGCTCCGAGCTGGGCACGGGGGCGTGGCTGGCGGGCGGGATGCCCGAGGCGCTGCCCTGGGATGGCGGGCCGGGTCGTCCGAAGCCCGCCACCGTCACGGCTGCGGCGGGGCGGCCCGGACCCTACTTCAACCTGCGGACGACGCTGCTCTGCCTGGAGAACACCCACAACTTCGCGGGGGGCGCGGTGATCCCCAAGGCCGAGCACGATGCCCTCGTGGCGGCGGCGAAGGCGGTCAACCTCCAGGTTCATCTCGATGGCGCGCGCATCTGGCACGCAGCGACGGCAACGGGCGCGTCGTTGCGCGATCTCACCGCCAGCGTGGATTCGGTCCAGGTCTGCCTCAGCAAGGGACTCGGCGCGCCCATGGGCTCCCTGGTCTGCGGAACGAAGCCCTTCATTGAGGAGGCCCGCCGCGCCCGCAAGATGCTGGGCGGGGGCGTCCGCCAAGGCGGCGTGGTGGCCGCCGCAGGCCTTGTGGCGTTGGACTACCTGCCGCGCGTCCAGGAGGATCACGGGAAGATGAAGCGCCTCGCGACGGGCCTGCGAACGCTGGGCATCCCCGCCCCGGAACCGGAGACGAACATCCTCCTCGTGCCGGTGACCGACCCTGGACCCGTCCTCGCACGCATGGCGGAAGCGGGCGTGCTCGCGGTGCCGGTGGGGTCCTCCATCCGATTCATCGCCCACAGAGACTTGTCAGAAGCGGATATCGAAACCGCCTTGGCGCGGCTTGCGCCCATGGCATCCTGGCTCCAGGCAGGGTGAAGGAGTAGGGCATGAAGAAGGGGCTCGTCGCCATCGGCATCCTGGTGATCGCGGCGCTGGCCGCAGGTGGGTTCTGGTGGAGCCGCAACCGGTTGCTGCCCGTGCCGATCGCCTCGGATGCGTCTCTCTTCGTCGCGCCCAATCCCGATCCGGGCCAGGATCAGGCCGTCCTTACTTTCCTGCTGCCCAGCGGACCGGGGCTCCACGCCTTCGTGATTCGCCAAGTGGGTGAACCACTGTTCGTGCCCTCGGCGGATGGCGGGGCGGATGGCGGGTGGACCGGGCTGTTGGCGGAAGCCGTTTGGGCCAGTCCCAATCACCGGCATTGGCGGGTGAGGTTGCGCCAGGCGGTGAGGCTCCACGATGGCCATCTTTTGGAATCGCGATGGGCGCTCGCGGCGTTGCGCCACATGGTGGATGGCCCCTTCCAGGCCGGCGCGATAGGCACCGTGGTGGATGACCGCACCTTCGACCTCGATTTCCCGGAACCCTGGGAGGCGCTGCAGCGCTTGTCCACCCCAGGCGCGGTGCTGCTCACGGGCAGCGGTCCCCATGCCATCGGCAGCGGACCCTTCCGCCTCACGACTTCTCCCACCGGCGAAACCTACCTCGCCCGCTTTGATGGCTACCGCCACGGGAACACGGCCATCGCCGAAGTACATGTGCCAGAAGATCCGGGTCTGCTGGAGGGTCACCGTTGGGCCACCGACATCACGGCGGGTCGGTACGCGCTGGCGGTCTACCCCGGAGGTGTCGCGCCGGACGACATGGCCAAGGTTCGCAGCGCGCCCTACGACCAGATCCACATGAAGGACGGCAGCGTGTGGTTCATCTCCCGCCGCATGCGCCGCCTGCACCCCAATCTGTCCGATTGGTCCCGCACCTCGCTCTATGGTGCGTGGCAGGCGGACATGGACCTGCCCTACGATCCGCGGTGACCCAAGTCAAGGCGCCCGACGGCCAGATATTGCCATTCATTGGAAGGGAAGTATGGTGAGAGGGTCCTCCCCTCCCAACATCCACCATGCGCCTCCTCCGCTTGCTTGTTCCCTTTCTCTGCCTCGCGCTTTCAGCGGGAGGGACTCCGACCATCCAAGCGAAACCTGAAGCGATTCCACCTGGGCACGCACTCTTTCGCGCGTACGGGGAAGAAGCGGGTCTCGGCAACCTCGTTCCCCTCTGCCTCGATCAAGACAGGGCGGGATTCCTATGGGTGGGAACCGAGGATGGATTGTACCGGTATGATGGCCGTCGCTTCGTTGGCTTCAACACTTCAGATGGTCTGCCTTCGGGATACATCACGGATATTGTCGAAGATGGCCACGGGGTTCATTGGGTTGGGACCTTCAATGGCCTTGCCCGGTGGACAGGAAGTGGATTTGCCGCGGTTCCCGGCCTCCCTGCTCAGACGGTCGCTGACTTGGCGGTGGGAATGGATGGGCGCCTGGTCGCGGCCTTTCCCTCGGGGATCTTCATCAACCCTCAAGAAGGTGCCTTCGAAGCGGTTTCCGGTTGGAAGGGCGGCGACCCAACGGCTCTGTTCGTGGAGTCCTCCGGGATCTGGGCTGCTGGGCAAGTAGGGGGAACGCTGTACCTTGGCTGTTTCGATGGAAAGTCATGGAAGTCCTTCCCAACGGATGCCTTGAAGGGCCATCGCATTGGGGGAATCCAGGGAGATGCGAACGGACACCTATGGATTCGGACGCAGAACGGACTCTGGTCCCTTGATCCGAAGACTTCCCGTCTATCCGAGAACGATTCCAATCTTCCGGTCACCGGGTCCAGGGCACGCCTACGAATGCAACCCGATGGCGCTCTCCTTGTCCCTACCGATGAGGGATTGTGGATTTTGAAGGATGGGAAATGGTCGAGCCTGGGTTCGGAGAATGGGCTGCCTTCCCCCCTCGTTCGCGATGCGATGGAGGATCGGGAGGGATCGCTTTGGATCGGCGGCCTGGGCCTCTATCGCAGGTTGGGAGCAGGGCTTTGGAGTGCCTACACCAAGGACGACGGATTGCCAGATCCTGCGGTTTGGACCATCTTCCGAAGCCGTGAAGGCATCCTCTATGCGGGGACAGGGAAGGGCCTCGCCGAGGCGGGCAAAGATGGATGGAAGGCCGTTTCTCCCCTGAAAGGATTCGCTCTCCGCTCGGTCGTCGAAGCCGCGGACGGAAGTTTTTATCTGAGCACCTCCCCCGCCTCGATCCTCCATTGGAAACCAGGGCAGAAGGCCGTGGATGCCAGCTATGGGGTGGCATCCGGAATCACGGCGAAACGGATTTTCAGATTGGTGCTGGATGGGAACGGGGTTCTTTGGGCCGCCACGGAGGGGCAGGGGATCCTCCGCGCGGACACATCCTCCCACCCGCTTCGATTCACCCAAGAGGATATTCCCCTCGGATCGAAGGATGAAACCTTCACGGGTTTGGTCCAAGGGGCGTCGGGCCGGATTTATGCCTGTGGCGTGAACGGCTTGGCCGTCCTCCAGCATGGGCAATGGAGGAGATACACGCGTCAAGATGGCTTGAAGCTGGATCATGCCGCATTCGCGCTGGAGCTTGCGGATGGAACTTTTGTCGTGGCCTATTTCGAATCCACCGAATTGAGTCATTTCAAATTCGGACAGGGTGGTGCGCTGGAACCCCTCCCGGATTTAGGCGGATCCAAGATCCGGAAGGAAAAGGTCTACATGCTCGGCCAAGATGCCCGTGGCGAGCTGTGGATCGGCACGGGTCGTGGCGTATTCATGGGCAACGATGGCACCTTTCAGCATTTTGGAACGAGTGACGGATTGGTAAACGAGGACATCAGCAACATGGCGTTTTGGTCCGATCCGGGAGGGAATGTTTGGGTTGGAACCAGCTCCGGTTTGGCCCGCTTCGATAACTCCGCCTACACCGGGCCCCATGCTCCGCCCCCAACGGTCTTCCTGAAGGTGGGATTCGGCGCCAAGCCCGGGTCTGGAATCGCCGAATCCGGGACATCGGTTCCACACAAGAACGCGACCCTACAGGCTGAAGTCGCGGGCCTGACTTTCCTTGCGGAGGGCAACCTCCATTTTCAAGTCCGCATGGATGGCTTGGAGGATGCCTGGCACGAGACAGACTCAGGTGAGGTGCGCTATCCAGCGCTTTCGCCCGGGGACTATGTGCTCCGGGTCCGCTCGCGGGCGGGGGATGGCCCCTGGGGAGCTGAGGCGGTTTTCCCATTCACCGTGCTTCCTTCGTGGTGGCAGTCATGGTGGTTTCGGACCCTGGCCGTACTGGCGTTGGGGGGGTGCGTTGTTGGCATCATCCGGTGGCGCGTCTCCGCGCTGCGAAGGCATAACCTAGAACTTGCCGCGCTTGTCCACGAACGCACAGAGGCACTGGAGTCCGCCAATGAGGCTTTGAAGAATCAGAGCCTGACTGACTCGCTTACGGGTCTGAAGAATAGACGCTATCTCGGGGCGACCATGCCTGAGGATGTGGCCCAGGTGCGACGCATCCACCGTGAATTGAATGCGAATCGCCTGCAACGAAGCCACGAGAATGTGGACCTCGCGCTCGTCATGGTGGACCTGGACCATTTCAAGGAAGTCAATGATGTCCACGGTCACGGTGCTGGGGACCAGGTCCTAAAGCAAGTCTCGGAAATTCTTCAGAGCGCGACCCGGGACACGGACACGGTGGTGCGCTGGGGTGGTGAGGAATTCCTGATCGTGGCCAGGAACGCGGCGAGGAAAGACGCCATGGTACTCGTGGAGCGCATCCGAGCCCGGGTCGAGGCCCACGCTTTTGATTTGGGGGATGGGTCCACCATCAAGAGGACCTGTTCGATCGGATTCGCCCTCATGCCCTTCCTTTGCGCGGAACCGGAATTCATGAGCTGGGAAGAAGTGGTGGATGTGGCGGATCACTGCCTCTATGTGGCCAAGCGAAGCGGTCGGAATGGGTGGGTAGGGGTTCTTCCCGGGATGAATGTGGTATCCGACCAATTGGGCAAGCATGTGGGTAGCCACTTGCCGGACCTCGTAAAGACCCCGCTCGTCGAGGTCATCTCATCCTTCTCGGAAGGAACGAAGCTCGATTGGTGGGGATGACCCCTATTCCAGGTTCGCGGCTTGTTCGCGGAGCTGGTCGAGGGTGCCTTTGGCTTCCATGACGGCGCGGGTCATGGCGAGGCGCTTGCATTTGGAGCCACAGGTGTTGAGCTCGCGCAGGACTTCCTGGGCCCACACATCGGTCCACTTGCCTTCGAGGGAGCCGGTGGAAAGTCGGGCACTGAAGTCATCAAGATGGGCGGACAGGCGCACCAACTCCTCACGCACATCCTGCCGCTCGGCGAGGGCCCCGGCCTCGGCGATGAGCCGCTCGGCGGGGAGTTGGCCTTCGAGTCGGGCATCCTTCAGGACCTGTTCGAGTTTCGTGGCATAGAGCGCGGGCAGATCCGCGGCTTGGGCCTCGGCCTCGGCTTGCAGGGTTCCGTGAAGGGCGCGCAGCTTCTGCAGTGCCGCCTCGAAGAAGGGGCCGAGGCGATCTGCTTCCGCCGCGCGCTTCGCGTTCCAATCCGCGAGCAAGGCATCAAGGGTCTCGATCAGAGGCGTCGCAGCCCGTTCCGCGAGGTCTGAATCCGGCGGGAGAAAGGCTCCGGGTACCCGGAAGAAGGCCTCCGCCGTCAAGGGCGGGAGGTTCAACCATTCGGCGTCCTCCTGCCACGCCTTGGCGAGGCTCTTGAGTAGGGCGCGATTCACTTGCGGTTCCAGCTCGGGGGTGTCCTGGAGTTCCACCGCGAGGTCCAGCTTTCCGCGCTTGACGGATGTTTGGACGCGGGATCGGATCGCCGTCTCCAATGGAAACAACGAGGGATGCAGGCGGATCGAGAGATCGAGTCCCTTGCCATTCACGCTCCGCAGCGACACGCGAAGGCGCCCCGAGCCGAAGGGGCGGATGAGTTCGGCGTAGGCGGTCATCGAGCGCATGAAATCCTCATGTATCCGCAGATTACGCAGATTACGCAGATGAAGTGCGGGGTAGAATCGGCGTCATCGGCGAAATCTGCGGTTCAATTTTCTTCCACGGCTTCCTTCATCCAGGCCTTGCCGCGCAGGCGTTCGACGGAGGACTCGGCGTAGAGGTGGAGGGGTTGCTTGCCTTCTAGGCCGAGGCGCGGAGCGGCGGCGGCGCTGAAGCCGAGGCGGGCGCCTTCCTGGAGGCGAAGGGGAAGCTGGGCTACGGGGCGCACTTCGCCGGTGAGGCCGACTTCGCCCATGAAGAGGCATTTCGGCGCGAGCAGGCGGCCTGTGGCGCTGCTCGCGAGGGCGGCGAGGACGGCGAGATCCGCGGCTGGGTCTTCGATGTCGAGGCCGCCCGCCACATTCAGGTACACATCCCGGTCGTGGAGTTGGACGCCGCCCCGGCGCTCGGCGACGGCGCAGAGCATCGCCAGGCGCTGCCCATCAATGCCGAGGGCCGTGCGGCGGGGGATGCCGAGCCCCGCGCTCGCCACCAGGGCCTGGATCTCCACGACCATCGGCCGGGTGCCGCTGAGGATGACCGTCGCCGCGCAGCCCGGGCGCGGTTCGGCGTCCAGGAAGAAGGGGTTGCCTTCCGCCGCCGTCAGGCCCTTCTCCGTCATGGCGAAGACCCCCAACTCGAAGGCGGCGCCGAAGCGGTTCTTGAGGGAGCGGAGCAGGCGGTGGTGGTGGTGCCGGTCGCCCTCAAAGCTGAGCACCGTGTCCACGAGGTGCTCCAGCACCTTCGGCCCCGCAAGGCCGCCATCCTTCGTCACATGCCCCACGAGCACGAGGGGCGTGCCCGTGCCCTTGGCCCAGCGGGCGAGCATCTGGGCGCAGCCCCGCACCTGGCTGACGCTGCCCGCCCCGCTTTCGAATTCCGGGTCGAAGAGGGTTTGGATGGAGTCAATGAGCAGCAGCGACGGCTTCATCCGGTCCGCCGCTTCGAGGATGCGGCGCACATCGGTTTCCGCGAGGAGGTGCAGGTCCGGCGCTTCGGCCCCGAGACGCTGGGCGCGCAGCTTGATTTGCCGTTCGCTCTCCTCGCCGCTGGCATAGAGCACGGCCCCGCTGGTCTTCGCCGCCCATTGGAGCAAGAGGGTGCTTTTCCCGATGCCCGGCTCGCCGCCCAGCAGGACCACCATGCCGGGAACCACGCCGCCACCGAGAACCCGGTCCAGCTCCTCGACGCCCGTGGGCGTCCGCTCGGTGTCGGTCATTTCCACTTCGGCAAGGCGGATCGGCCCAGCGTGCCCGCTCACAGAGAAGGCGCTTCCCGCCCGGGCCAGGTCTTTTCGGAGGGTGCCACGCGCCTCCTCCACGGTGCCCCAGGCGTTGCAGGAAGAGCATTTGCCGAGGGGGGCGGAGTAGCGCGCGCCACAGGCGGTGCATTCGAAGAGGGGAGAGGGCTTGGCCATGGCTCCCAGTCTAGGGATTCGCTTTTATTTCGCAAGTGCTTCCGATCCCGAAAAGACGGGCTAACCTCAATCCACGGAGCCCCCATGCTGCCTTGGAAGGAAATCGCTCTGCGCCTCGCCCTCGCGACCCTGCTCGCGGGGCTCGTGGGCTTCGACCGGGAACGCAACGAAAGCTCCGCGGGCCTTCGCACCCACGCCCTCGTCGGCATGTCCTCCTGCCTGTTGATGATCGCTTCCGCCTTCGGCTTCGCCGACATCCTCGGCACGCCGAATGTCACCCTCGACCCCTCCCGGGTCGCCGCCCAGATCGTGACGGGCATCGGCTTCCTGGGCGCAGGCACGATCATGGCCCGGGGCAGTTTCGTGAAGGGCCTCACCACCGCCGCGAGCGTGTGGTCCGTCGCCGCCATCGGCCTCGCCGTGGGGGGCGGGCTTTACGCGGCGGCCATCTTCGCCACCGTGCTCGCCCTGGCCTTGCTCGCGCTCCTGCGACCCGTGGAGCGGCGCATGGATCGCCGCTGGCGTCGCCAGACTTTCATCGTCCGCTACAACCCCCGGGAAGGCTCGCTGGAGAGCCTGGTCGCCGCGCTCAAGGCCGCGAGCCTCCATCCTCTGCGCCTCGCCGTGGTGAAGGACGAAGACGCCACCCTTCAACAAGCCGAGATCACCCTGGAAGAACGCGGCGAAGGCCCGCTCCGCACGGCCTTGGACGCGGTGGCGGGCCTAGCTGGCGTCCACAGCGCCTCCGGCGTTCGCTGGGCGCCCGGGAGTGGTGGCTCCGAGTGGATTTGAACCACCGACCTGTCGCTTAGGAGGCGACCGCTCTATCCAGCTGA
>JAFDVN010000082.1 GCA_018269025.1 Acidobacteriota bacterium
ATGCGGAAGCGGTCCTCCAGCCGTTCGAATTTGACCTCGACGGCCCTTCCTCCGAATCGGTCGTCTTCCAGCCGACTGCGGATCAACTCCGCGCGGTTGCGCCGGGCGATCGCCTCGCTGGTCTCCTCGTAGCTGATCTCCAGATTGCCGTGCTCCACGGCGTTGATGAGCAGCTCCGCCAGTCCGATGGCCGCCTTGTCCGGGTCCGGGCAGGCGGCGGCGAGCAGGTAGGTGAGGTTTTCGGCCTCTTCTTGGGTGCGGTAGCGGAAGTGGCCCAGGCGCATGAGCGACAGCGTCCGCGCCGAGCGGCGCACATGGGCCCCCAGCTCCCGCTGACGCTGACAGTCCTCCACGGCCGTGCGGACCGTGGCGAGCAGTTCCTTGCGCCGCACCGGCTTCTCCAGAAAGTAGTGGGCGCCCGCCGCCAAGCTCTCCTTGATCACGGCGGTATCGCCCGAGCCCGTCTGGAAGATCACCGGAAGCGGTGCCGTGCGCGGATCGGCCTTGATGCGCCGGAGAACCTCCAGCCCGTCCATCTTCGGCATCTTCCAATCCAGCACGATGCCGTCGAAGGCATCGGGCTCCTCCCGGAGCTGCTTCAGGCCTTCCTCCCCATCCCCCGCCTGGCGGGACGCGAAACCGCCCTGGTCCAGGACCGCGGCGATGGCATCCCGAAGATTGGGATCGTCATCCACGATGAGGAGCGTTCCTTCAGCCATGGTCCCTTCCGGCCCCCAGCCTAGCGCAACGGTCAATGCGCGTGGTGATCGTGGGCTTTCGCCTCGTGCTGGTGGATGAATTTGTGGTGGTGCTTGGAAGACATGGTCTCGGTCTCGAAGTGGATCGTCACATGGCGCACGCCGAAATGATCTTCCAGACGGTGCTCGATGGCATGGAGGATCTCCGCCGTCTCGTCCAATCGTTCCGCGGCGACCACCGCGTGGGCCGTGGCGACGGTGAGGTGGCTGCACACCTTCCAGCTCCGCAGGTCGTTCACGGCGAGCAGGCCCGGAATCTTGGTGAGATCGGCCCGGGCCGCGTCATGGTCGAAGGCCGCCTTGTGCATGAGGATGCCCGTGGCGTCCTTGAGCAACACCCAGGCGCCCCGAAGGATGACGATCAGGATCGCGAAGGCCATCGCCGGGTCCAACCAACGCCAGCCCGTGAACCGGATGACGACCATGGAGATCACCAGGGCGATGCTCGTGAGGGAATCGGAAAAGGCGTGCACATAGGCCGCCTTCAGACTGGAGTCCCGCTCAAGTTGGCTCTTGTCCTTGGGCACGAGAACGAGGGTCGCCAGGACATTCAGCAGAAGCCCGGCTAGCGCGAAGACCAGCACCCACCCCGTGAGAATGGCCTGCGGATGCCGCAGATGGTCCACCGCCTTCACCGCCACGCCCGCCGCGAGGGCCAGCAGGAAGCCCACGCCCACCAGGCTGTTGATGACCTCCAGTCGGTGAAAGCCGAAGGCGTAGTCGTCGCAAGGCTCCCGGCGATTGGCGATGGCGAGACTCGCCAGCCCCAGCAGGTTCACCAGCACATCGTTGAGGTTCTCCAGGCTGTCGCTGACCAGGCCGACGGAACCGCTCCAGAAGCCGCCAAGGCCCTGGAGCAGGAAGCTCACGAAGAAGATCCCCGCGCTGGCGGCGAGCCGCCCGGCCGTCGTCGGGCCGTGATCGTGGCCATGGGAATGCCCGTGTCCGTGGTGATGATCGTGGCCCATCACTCGCCTCGATACGCGGGCTTGCGCTTTTCCCGGAAGGCCGCCAGGCCCTCCAGGCGATCCTTCGTGGGGATGACCTGGGCATAGCAGGCCCGCTCCAGGGCGAGGCCGGAATCCCGGTCCAGGTCCATGCCGCCGTTGATGGCCGCCTTCGCGGCCTTCAAGGCGATGGGCCCATTGGGCAGGATCTCCCGGGCGAGATCCATCGCCCGGTCCAGCGCCTGGCCCGCCGGAACCGCGTGGTCCACGACCCCCGCTTCGGCGGCCTCCTCGCCGTTCAGACGACGGCCCGTGAAGATCAATTCCTTAGCCTTGGATCGCCCGATGAGGCGCGGCAGGCGCTGGGTCCCACCTGCGCCCGGGATGATTGCGAGGCCCGTCTCCGGCAGGCCCAGACGAGCCTCCACGCCCGCCACGCGCAGATCGCAGGCCAAGGCCAGTTCCAGGCCGCCCCCGAGCGCCGCGCCTTCGATCGCCGCAATCGTGGGGAGGGGCAAATCCTCCAGATCCGTGAAGGCTGCGCGGAGACCCTTCACGAAGCGCTCCACCTCGGGCTGGGTCATGCCCGCCCGTTCCTTCAAGTCCGCGCCCGCGCAGAACACGCCCGGCACGAGGCTGTGCAGGACTACGACCCGGGCGGAGCGTTCCAGCTTGAGCCCTTCTAGCGCCGCGCGGAACTCCTCCATGAGCTGTCGCCCCAGCGCGTTCTTCGCGGCGGGACGATCCAACCCCAGAAGGACGATGCCTTCATCCGACCCTGCGAGCCGTTCGACGCGGAGTTCAGCCATCACTTCAGTTCGACGATGGGATCGCCTTCGTTGAGGAACTGGTCGGCGACGACGAACACTTTCGCCACCGTTCCCTCTTCGGGCGAGCCCACGGGAATCTGCATTTTCATGGACTCGACGATGACGAGGTCCTGATCCTCGGAGACGGAATCGCCTTCCGCCACGCACACCTCAAGCACCTTGCCCGCCATCTCCGCGCGGATCACCGCCATGGTCGCCCCCGAACAAAAGCCCAGTGTAGCGAGAGGCTGATGGAAACGCGTTCCACTAAGGCCGACGACTGAGGCCGGGCGTCCCGCTTGGGGATCAGCCGTGGTGGTCGTCGTCCGAATCCACATCCCCGAGAACCATCAGCTCGTCGTCCTCGTCGGCGAAATCGCCTTCTTCCAGGAGGATCTCCTTGATCTTCCCGGCCTCGGGCGCGTTCACATAGAAGGGCGTGTGGTCCTGGTCCGTGCTCTCCATGAGGATGAGGGCCTCCTCCTCCTCGACGGAATCTCCTGGCCGAACCAGGATGTCCATCACATAGCCGGGGTATTCGGCCCGAACCGTGGTGCCCATGCGCCCTCCAGGAGGAATCTACGGACTTCGTTGCGCTGGAGGTTATGGCGGGCCGGGCGGCGGCGCAAGGGGCTTCCTGCTTTTCCGCATCCGCCTCCTCTGAGACACTGGAGGGCTGGAGGTCGGCATGGCCGTCGCCTGTGGCATCGTCGGGCTGCCCAATGTGGGCAAGTCCACCCTGTTCAACGCCCTCACCCGGGCGGGCGCCGCGAGCGCCAAC
>JAFDVN010000083.1 GCA_018269025.1 Acidobacteriota bacterium
GCCATCGCTGAGGATGCGAATGGCGGAGGGCTTCACCGCCGCGACCCGAGCCGCCGGGCGGATCATCGCAGAGCCTCTTCCAACGCCGTCGCCGCGTCGGTGCGATCATCCCGGTACTTCACGATGCAAGGCGCCTGGAGTTGGAGCCCGTGCTTTTCCGCGAAGGCGCCCGAGGCCGGCCGCGATCCCGGCACGACCACCGCGCCTTCAGGAACTTCGCGGCGCAGCTCGCGGCCATGGACGAGGTCGTAAATCGTCGTCCCGGAGGTGATGACGACGCCGCTCGCGAGCACCGCCCGCCTTCGCACGACGATGCCTTCGAAGAGGCCCACGAGGCCGCCGATGAAGGCATCGTCCTCCACCACCACGGGCCGCGCGCCCGCGGGTTCCAGCACGCCGCCGATTTGGGCCGCGGCGCTGAGGTGGACTCTTCTGCCGATTTGAGCGCAGCTCCCGACGAGGGCGTGGCTGTCCACCATCGTGCCTTCGTCCACGAAGGCGCCCACATTGATGTAGGCGGGGGGCATGACGACGACGCCCTTCGCGACGAAGGCACCGCGACGCACCGACGAACCGCCGGGCACGAGGCGCACACCATCTTCGAGATCGAAGGCCCGGGGCGGGTAGGCAGCCTTGTCGAAAAAGGGATAGCCCGGTCCCTCCATGGCTTCAAGCGGGAAGCGGCGAAAGCCCGCAAGGATCGCGGCCTTCACCCAGGGCACGGCGTCCCATTCGCCTGTCGGGGTTTGAACCGCCGCGCGGAGGGTGCCGGATTCCAGCGCATCAAGCAGGGTGGCGTGGGCCTCGCCATGGGCGGGGTCGGCGAGGACCGCGCTGGCGTCCCGGGAGTAGAAGGCTTCAAGGTTCATCGCGCGGCCTCCAGGGCGGCGAGAAGGCGGGCGCGCGTCGCGGCCTCCACGGGCACGAGGGGAAGGCGAAGGGTTTCCTCCGCGATTCCCAGGGCCTTGAGCCCGGCCTTGAGGGGTCCGGGGTTGCTTTCCAGGAAGAGGGCATCCATGAGAGGAAGCAGCTTCTGATGAAAGGACCGCGCCTTCAGGGCGTCGCTGCCGAGGGCCGCGGCCACCATCGCCTTGGCCTCCCCTGGCAGGAGATTGCCCAGCACGGAGACGAGCCCGTGGGCCCCCAGGGCGAGGGCGGGGAGGGCCAGGGCGTCATCGCCGGAGAAGAGGCGCTTGCCTTCCGGCAGCGTCCGCGCGATCTCGCCGATCTGGGCAAGGTTGCCACTGCTCTCCTTCACCGCGGCAATGGCCTTGTTCTCCCACAGACGGGTGAGCATGGGGGGCGTCACATTCTGCCCCGTGCGGCCCGGCACATTGTAGAGAACGAGGGGCAGGCCCGGCGCGGCCTCGGCCACGGCATCGTAGTGCGCGACGAGGCCCGCGAGGGTCGGCTTGTTGTAGTAGGGCGTGACGACGAGCGCACCCGTCGCACCGAGCGCCTGGGCCCGCTTCGTCCAAGCGCAGGCCTGGCGCGTGGCGTTGGACCCGGTGCCGGCGATCACGGGACGGCCTTCCGCTTCCTCCACGCAGGCGGAGATGACCGCGTCCCGCTCGGCTTCGAGCAGCGTGGCCGCCTCACCGGTGGAGCCAAGGGGCACGAGGATGTCCACGCCTCCCGCGACGCAGTGGCGCACGAGGCGACGGAAGGCCGGGAGATCCACCTCGCCGCTCGGTGTGAAGGGCGTGGCCAGAGCGACCGCGAGGCCGCTGAGAGAGAGGTTCATGGAATCACCTCGGTGAAGAGTGGATTGAGCAGATCCTGGGCCACCTCATCCATGGTGAAGACGCCCCGGCGACCCTGAATCCAGGCGGCGGCGCGGAGGGCGCCTTCGGCGTAGGGCCGCGCGCTGCGGGCGGCATGGGTGAGTTCCAAGGTTTCGCCGGGCGCGTCCACGCCCACCGTGTGACTGCTGTAGGTGTGACCCGCGCGGATGCTGGAGACATTAAGTTGATGCGGAGCAAGGGAAGCTCCCACGCCCGGAATCACCCATTCGGTCTTGCGGGGGCAGCCCTTCAGGAGGGTCGCCGCGAGTTGCTTGGCGGTGCCTGAGGGCGCGTCGTGCTTGCGGGCATGGTGATGCTCCACGAGGTAGGGGTCCGTCGCTTCATCGAGCGCGGCGAAACGGGCGAGGATGAGGCTGAGCCGCGCGTAGAGCGCCATGGTGAGCGAGAAGTTGGGCGCGAGCAGCACGGCCGTGCGGTCGCCCACCTGCTCCGCGAGATCGGGAATCGTCCAACCTGTCGTGCCGATGAGCAGGGGGGTGCCGGTCTGGATCGCCCAGTCCAGCCGCAGGGGCACCGCAGTTGCGGCGCTCGCCTCGATGGCGGCATCCACCTTTTCTTTGGGTGGATCTTCTCGGGAAACCACCCAAGCCAAGTCCGATCCAGCCGCCTCCGCGATGGCCGACCCCAGCCGCCCCTTGCCGAAGACTCCGAGTCTCATGCCGCGCCTCCATCCAAAGGCTGTTCGATGAGCGCGCCGTGCAGACGACGCACCGCTTCAGGAGCGTCTTCCGCCCGCACGACGAGGCTCAGGTTGATCTCGTTGGCGCCCATGCTGATCATCTCCACATTGATGCCCTGGAGTGCGGCAAAGGCTCGAGCGGAAATGCCCGGCGTGCGCTTGAGGCGCTCTCCCACCACCGCGACGATGGCGCGGCCTTCGGACACGGTCACCGTCGCGAAGGAGGAGAGGTCCTTCACCAACGCCTTCAGAGGCGCGTCCGCTTCCAGCGTGAGGGAGACGCTCACCTCCGCCGTGGCGACGAGATCCACGCTCGCGCCATGGCGACCGAAGACATCAAACAGCCGGGCGAGGAATCCGCTTTGGGCGAGCATGCGGCTGGACGACACCGTGAGCACCGTGACGGGGCCCCGGCTGGCGAGGGCGGTGACGGGGCGGCCCGTGGCCACCTCTCCCGAGATGGTCGTGAAGCGCCCTTCGGGCCGTCCGGTGTGGCGAACGGTGACGGGAATCTTCGCTTCCACCGCGGGTTGGATGGTGGCGGGGTGGAGCACCTTCGCGCCGAAGGCGGCCAACTCCGCCGCTTCCTGGAAACCCAGTTCCGGGATGGGCAGGGCCCCGGGAACTTGGCGCGGATCTGCCGTGAGCACGCCTTCCACATCGGTCCAGATCTGGACTTCGGTGGCCCCCAGGGCCGCGCCCAGCAGTGCGGCGGTGTAATCGCTGCCGCCCCGGCCGAGGGTGGTGGTGAGGCCTTCCTCGGTCGCGCCGATGTAGCCTTGCGTGACGACGGCGCTTCCCGCGCCGAGCTTCGGCGCGAGCTTCGCGGCTGCGAGTGCTGCGATCGCTTCGGAGTCAGGGGCGCCTTCGCCAAAGCGGGCGTCGGTGCGCATCACCTCCCGGGCATCGAACCAGGCGTGTCCCATGGCCTTCGCGAAGAGCCGCGTACTGAGCAGTTCGCCATGGGAAGCGATGGCATCGAGGGTGCGCGGCGAAAGCTCCCGCAGCAGAGCCACGCCTCGAAGCAGCAGCTTGAGATCCTGGAAGGCCGGTTCAAGGAAGGCGGCTTCGCTTCCCAATTCGGTGGCAGCCCTTTCGTGGTGGGCTTGAAGGCGCCCGAGGGTCGCGAGCGCTTCATCCAAGGCCCCCCGCTCGGCGGCGCGGGCGGCTTCGAAGAGGCCATCGGTGGTCTTGCCCATGGCCGAAAGCACGACGAGCGGCGACCCCGGCAACGCGGCCTGGACGAGGGAGGCGACTCGACGCATGGCCGCCGCATCCGCCACCGAGGAACCTCCGAACTTCATCACAAGGGTCATAGGAGGCCCTCCGCCACGGCGAGTTCCGCGTTGAGGAGGGAGGCCGCCGCCGCGCCGCGCTCGGTGTTGTGTCCCAGCAGGGTGAACTTGATGCCGAGCAGTGGACAGGGCCGGATGCGGCCGATGTGAATGCTGAGGCCTCCGTCGGCGTCCACATCAAGGCGAGGTTGGGGGCGGTCCTCCTCCGCGTGAAGGCGGATGATCGCCTCGGGCGACGAGGGCAGGCGCGGCTCCGGCTTCCAGGTGGCGAAGGCTTCCCGCACCGCATCCGGCGATGGATTTCCCTTCAGGCGCACACTCACGGCTTCGGTGTGGCCCTCGATCACGGGCACGCGGTGACACAGGGCCGAGATGCCAAAGGCCGCGGGTTGGATCGCATCCTTCCGGAACGCGCCGAGCAACTTCGGAAGCTCCTCTTCGACCTTGGGTTCCTCGTTGCGAATGAAGGGCACCACATTTCCGAGGATGTCGAGGGAGGGCACGCCGGGATAGCCCGCGCCGCTCACGGCCTGGAGACTCGCCATGAAGACGGCTTCCACGCCAAAGGCCTTGTGCAGCGGCGCGAGGGCGAGGGCGAGCATGGTGCCCGTGCAGTTGGGATTGCAGACGATGCCGCCCTTCCAGCCGCGCTTCGTGCGTTGGACAGTGAGAAGGCCCAAGTGATCTGGGTTCACTTCCGGAATGAGCAGGGGCACATCCTCCGCCATGCGGAAGGCGGAGGCGTTGGAGAACACGAGGGCTCCCGCCTTCGCGAAGGCGGGCTCCAACACCTTCGCGGGTTCCGTGTCGAGGGCGCTGAAGACGATGGGCGCGAAGGCCGTGTCGGGGTGCCCTGCGACGAGGACCCGGTTGCCTAGGTTGCCGTAGGGATCACCCCCCAGGCGCCACGCGCAGGCCGCCTGGTAGCGCTTTCCGGTGGACCGCTCGCTGGCGGCGAGGTGGCGGATTTCGAAGAGAGGATGGTCGGCGAGGCGGCGGACGAAGCGTTGGCCGACGACGCCGGTGGCGCCGAGGATGGTGACGGGAATGCGGGTCATGAAAGCTCCAAAGGGCGTGGGAATGGGGAAGCGGGCGCGCGTCTCAGCGTTTGCTTCCCTCCCCGCCATGGCTGCCTTCCCTCGTCCGATCGAGGAAGTGGATTGCGAGTCGCCGGTTGAGCGCGATGCCCGCCTCCAGATCTTCGAGATCCAGATATTCCTGATCCGTATGGGCGACGGCGATGGACCCGGGTCCCGCGAGTGCGACGGCGCGATCGGGTACGAGGGCCCGAAGCGTCGGCGCGTCGGAGCCAAAGGGCATGGGCGCCATGGGGAACCCCTCCAGCACGGGGTAGCGATCCGGTGGCTCGGAGAGACGCACGACGACGCATCCCTGCTCCGGGCAGAGGTCCGCGATGCGCGATTCGAAATCCGAGCCGGGGAGCGTGCGCGCAAGGAGCTCCGCTTCCGCGTGGGCCGGGATCACATTGGGCGCGATGCCCCCGCGCAGGAGCCCGAGATTCCAGACTTCCGGACCCAGCAGGGGATCCATGGGCCGCTCTTCCGCGCGGAGCTTCTGAAGCCAGTCGCTCAGGTCCCATAGCGCGCTGTGACCTCGTTCGGGAGACCCGCTATGGGCCGCGACGCCTCGACATTCCAGGTGCAGATGCAGCGCGCCCCGCTGGCCGGTGGCGACGCGGTTCTCCGTGGGCTCGCCATTGATGAGTCCGCGCAGGCGGGCGAAGCGAGGCGCGAGCTTCAGCGCTTCCCGGGCCCCGGCGCTGTCGGTCTCCTCACCGACGACGCCGAGCCACGCGAGGCCCGCCACGCCTTCCATGCGGAGCTGATGGATCGCCGCGAGCTGGGCGAGAATCTGGCCCTTGGCGTCGCAGGCGCCCCGGCCGTGGATGCGGGTTCCTTCACGGCGGGTCGGAAGGAAGGGTGGCACGGTGTCGAGGTGGGTGGAGAAGAGCAGCTCCGGCTCGCCCCAGGTCGCCAGTAGGTTGGTGCGTCCCGGCGCGACGGGCTGTTCGGTGAGGCTCGCCCCCATCTCCGAAAGGATCGCGCGCAGGGCGGGTAGACCTGCATCTTCGGCACCCGAGGGCGTCGCAACGGCGCACAGGTCCAGCAGGAGGTTCGCGAGTCTGTCGCGGGTGAAGGGGGTGTCGGTCAAGGTGGCCTCGGGATGCACGACGGCGCCACCAGAACTGAGGACTGGGCAAAGCGCCCGGGATCCCCCGTCCTCAGGCGCTCCACGCCGGGTATCCGGCGTGGCAGCCGCGGGGATTTAGCCATCCGCGTCCAGGGTTTCGCGGCGATGCGGCCAGCGTCCCTTCGGCGATCCTCCCCTTTCATCCAAGGTCATCGGGCGCACCGCCCTCGCCTGGACTACTGATGGGGACCGCTCCTCCATCGGTGTTTCAAGGCTAGCGGAGCCCCGCGCGGTTTCGCAACGGGAATCCGCAAAGAATCAACGCATCAGCTCTTTGAGCAGGACCTCGCCCTTGGGCCAGGGGCCGAAGCCGCTGGCGGCGTTGAGGTGGCCGCCGCGTTCCAACAGGGTGAAGCGCCCACGCCAAGCGTCCGCGAAACCTCGGGCGCGATCCGGATCCAGAAAGGGATCGTCCGCCGCCGCGACCACCTGGACCGGGAAGGGCAAGGCCCCTCGCGGAATGGGCGCGAAATCCCTCAGCTCCTCGGCGGCGTTTTCCCGCTCCACATCCGCCGGGGCGACGAACAAAGCCCCATGGACGGGTCGTGGATGGGTGAAGGCCCAGTGGACGATGGCGAGGCATCCCACCGAGTGCCCGACGAGCACCGGCGGCACGCCGTCGAAGCGCAGGTGCAGCGCCAGCGCGTCGTCGAGGGCCTCGACCCACTCCGCGCGGCGAGGGAACTCCCAATTGGGCATCTCCACGCGACGGGCGTCGGGGAGCTGGGCCTCCCACAGGCTCTGCCAGTGACCCGGGCCGGAATTCCTCCAGCCGGGCACGAGGAAGATCGGCCGGTTCACGGCGTCAACCCCAGGAGCCAGGCTTCGTCCCGGATGGGGATCCCCAGCTCTTCAGCCTTGGCGAGCTTGGACCCGGCCTTCTCGCCCGCGAGAAGCAGCGTCGTCTTCTTCGATACGGAACCCGTCACCTTCGCGCCGAGCTGTTGCAACAGGGCTTCCGCGTCCTCGCGAGAAAGGGTCGGCAGCGTGCCCGTCACGACGGCGACCTCCCCGCTCAGGGGGAGTGCGCTGCGGTCCACGGGCGCGGGGGCCTCCGGCGTGATGCCATAGCCCGCGAGTTCGGAGGGCAGGGTGGGATGCAGGCCCACAAAAGCCTGGATCGCGGCGGCGACTTTGGGGCCCACCTCATCCACGCCTTGAAGCGCATCCTCATCTGCGGCCCAGAGCGCATCAAGGCTCGGGAAGGTCTGGGCCAGCAACTCCGCCGTGCGCGCGCCCACCATAGGGATGCCGAGGGCGTGGATCCAGCGGGACAAAGGCTTGGTCCGCGCCTTCTCCAATTCACCCAAGACATTCTGAGCGCTCTTCTCCGCCATGCGGTCGAGGCCAGAGAGGAAGGCGAGACTGTTGCGTGGATCTTCCAGGAGCTTGAAGAGTTGCCACGGATGCTGGAAGCGTTTGGACGCCACGAGCTGTTCCACGAGCGCTTCGCCCAGGCCTTCGAGATCAAGGGCGGGCCGGGATCCGAAATGGAGAAAGCGCGCCGTGAGCTTGGCGGGGCATTCGGGGTTGAGGCAGCGGATGGCCACTTCCGCATCGTCGTCCTTGCCCACCGCGCCGCCGCAGACAGGACAGACGGAAGGGATCACGGGCGCGGGAAGCCCGCGCTCCGCCTCACCGGGCACGAGGGCGACGACCTTCGGGATCACATCCCCACCCTTTTCGATGAAGACCCGGTGTCCCGGCGCGAGGCCGAGGCGCGCCAATTCGTCCGCGTTGTGGAGCGTCGCCCGGCGCACCGTGGACCCGGCCACCTCCACGGCTTCGAGTTCGGCCACTGGCGTCAGCTTGCCCGTGCGGCCCACCTGCCAAGTGATGGCGAGCACCGTCGTCGTCGCTTGAGTCGCCGGGAACTTGAAGGCGATGGCCCAGCGGGGCGCGCGATCCGTGAACCCGAGTTTCGCCTGGAGCGCGCCGTCCTTCACCTTGAGGACGACGCCATCTATATCAAAGCCGAGCGAATCCCGCCGCTCGCCCACTTCCTTAATAAAGCCGAGTACCGCGTCCAGATCGCCCTCGGCGCGAAGGGGCATGGCAGCGAAGCCGCAGGTTTCCAGCCGCTTCATGGCGGCCCCGTGATCCGTTTCTCCGATCACCTGCCAGGGCAAGAAGGACAGGCGGCGGCGGGCGACTTCTTGGGAGTCGAGCAATTTCAGGGAGCCGCTCGCCGTGTTGCGGGGGTTGGCGTAGCGGGCTTCGCCCTTGGCGTCCCGTTCGCGGTTCAACTCCTCCCAGCGCTTGCGGGAGAGGAAGACTTCGCCCCGCACGAGCATCGAAGGCGGCGCGCTCTTCGGCAGGGTCAGGGGGATGTCCGCGAGGGTGCGGGCGTTCTCGGTGACGGTCTCCCCTGTGTCTCCATCGCCCCGCGTGATGGCGCGGAGAAGGGAGCGATCTTCGTAGATGAGCGAGAGCGAGAGTCCGTCCACCTTCAACTCGGCGGCGTAGTCCACGGGCAGCAAGGTACCGAGGCTCTTCTGGACCTTGGCGTCCCAGTCCCGGATCTCGCCTTCGGAATAGGCGTTGTCCAGGCTGTACATGGGCGGCTCGTGGTGGCCCGGCGGAAAGGCCTCCACGGGCGGTGCGCCCACGCGGCGGGTGGGGCTGTTGGGATCGGCAAGCTCGGGATGCGCTGCTTCGAGCTCGCGCAGCTCCCGCTCCAGCGCGTCGTAGTCGGCGTCCGACAGGGTGGGCTGATCGAGCACATAGTAGCGATGCCGGTGCAGTCGCACCTGGTCCGCGAGTTCCCGCATGCGTGCCTGGAGGTCCATCACCGGATTCTCGCGCGATGAAGGGCGCCCATCACCACCCCGAGGGCGAGAAAGACGCTCAAGGTGGAGCTGCCGCCGTAGCTGAAGAAGGGCAGGGCGATGCCCTTGTTGGGCAGCGCGCCTGCCACCATCCCCACATTGACGAAGATGTGCATGGCGAAGATGCCGGCGGCGCCCGTGCAGTAGTAGGACTCGGCGAGCGTTTTAGCGGCCCGGGCGCCTTCCAGCAGCCGCAGGAGCAGCGCGCCGTAGAGGCCCAACGCGATGAGTACGCCAAGGAAGCCGCGCTCTTCCGCCCACACGGCGAAGACGAAGTCGGTCGTTTTGACAGGAAGGTAGTTGAGCTGGGTCTGGCTGCCGCCGGTAAAGCCTTTGCCGAGGATGCCTCCCGCGCCGATGGCGATGCGGCTTTGGGTGATCTGGTAGCCCTTGCCTTGGGGATCGCGCTCGGGGTCGAGAAAGATGCGGACCCGGTCCTTCTGGTAGGGCCGCAGCACCTTCTTCCAGGCGACCACACCGATCACGGGCAGCATCACGAGCATGAGGGCGAGGGTGCGCTTGCGCAGCCCCTTCATGAGCGGGAGCAGGAGCAGGATCGGCGTGAAGCTAAGCGCCATGCCCAAATCCGGCTGCTTGAGGACGAGCAGCATGGGGAAGACGACGATGGCCGCCGCGCCGAGCAGGTCCCGGCCTTCGACGCGATCCATGGGCCGCGTGCCCAGACGGTGGGCGACGAAGAGGAGCGTCACCCACTTCATCAATTCCGAGGGCTGGAAGGTCTGGCTGCCGATGGCGAGCCAACGCTTGGCTCCCCCGATGCGGTGGCCGATGAGGAGCACCGCCACGAGGCTGAGGATGCCCACCGCGTAGATAAGGAGGCTCTTCCGGAAGAGCCGCGTCGGGTCCACGCTCGCCATCAGGGTCATGAGGAGGAGCCCGGCGGCGTTCCAGGCGGTCTGCTTCATCCAGAGATTTGACTGGCTGGTGCCCCGACCCGCGGAGTAGAGCGTGAGCGTGCCCATGAAGAGCAGGGCGAGAATGAGCAGGAGGAGGCGGCCATCCGCGGCCCGCAGTCGCCGCAGCATCAGTCCTCCTCCCCGGGTTCAAGGTGGAAGGCGTCCGGCACGCGCCCGCCCGGCGGTGGAAGCGGATGCTTGATCCGGTCCACGAACCAGTATTGGATGAGCTTCGCGGCGATGGGGGCGGCAGCCTCGGAGCCGAAGCCGGCGTTCTCCACGACGACGGCGAAGGCGATCTGCGGCTTGTCCGTGGGCGCGTAGCCCGCGAAAAGGGAGTTGTCCTTCAGGTGCTTGGCGAGCTGGGCGTAGTGGGCCTTGTCCACGAAGGTGGTCACCTGGCTCGTGCCGGTCTTGCCGGAGAAGGGCACTTCCTTCGCGACTTGCCGCACGAAAGGATTGGTCGCGGCGGTGCCGCTCTCCACCACATGGGCCATGCCTTCGTGGAGCACGCCCCACCACTCGGGATTCGCCGTGTCCACCTGCCGCGTTGGGGGCGCGGGTTCGGGTTCCCGCTGGCCGGTCTTCGGGTCCTGGAATCCAAAGAAGAGGTGCGGCGTGAATTCCTTGCCCTGGGTCGCGAGGAGCGCGTAGAACCGCGCGATGGCGAGGGGCGTGAGGCCCACCGCGCCCTGGCCGATGCCCACGCTGATGGTCTCGCCCGCGTACCACTTCTCCTTCTTCACTCGCCGCTTCCATTCGCGGCTGGGCACGCGGGAGGCGCGCTCGCTGGGCAGATCAATGCCCGTCGGAACCGTGAGCCCGTACTTCGCGGCGGTTTCATAGATCTGGTCAATGTCGAGGCGGGAGGCCACTTCGTAGAAGTAGATGTCGCAGCTTTTCGCGATGGCGCCGATGAGATCCAGGCTGCCGTGGGTGGCGTCGCAGCGGAAATCGTGGCCGTAGAAACTCTTGTGGCCGCCGCAGTAGAACACCGTGTGGGGCGTGATCACATGGTGCTCCAGCCCCGCGAGGGCCATGAGCAGTTTCCAGGTGGAGCCCGGCGCGTAGATGCCTTGGGTCGCGCGGTTCAACATGGGCCGCACCGGATTGCGGAGGTAGCGATCCACCATCTCCTGGCTGAGCCGGTCCAGGAAGAGGTTCGGATCATAGCCCGGGCTCGAGTACATCGCGAGCACGCCGCCATCACGCAAATCCAGCACCACCGCCGCGCCCTTCTCGTCTCCGAAGGCGTCCTTGGCCGTTCTCTGGAGGCCCGCGTCGAGGGTGAGGTAGAGGCTTTTGCCAGGCTTGGGGTCCGTGCGATCCAAGCTCGCCACTTCCCGGCCGAGTTGATCCACGAGGACGCGTTTCTCGCCATCCACGCCCTTGAGTTTGGCGTCGCCGCTGTCTTCGTAGCCCGCGCGCCCGACGATTTCGCCAAGTTGGTAGCGGCCTGGGTCCTTGGCCATCATCTGATCGTCCACTTCCGACACATAACCCATCACATGGCCCGCGAGATCGTCGCCCAGGTAGACGCGGCGCGGCGCCACTTGCACGCTCAGAAAGGGATAGCGTGCCCGCACGCGCTCGGCGAGGGCGATGCCGCCTTCGTCCAGGTTCTCCATGAGCACGAGGGGGCGCCCCTTGGGGGCCTGGCGGAAGGAGCGGATCTTGCGGGCGGTTTCAGCGGGGTCGAGGCCCAGGGCCGTGGCGAGGTCGGTCACCACGGTGGGATCGGCAGGCAGATCCTCCCGCTGGATGACGAGGTGCAGGGCGCGGCGGTTGTCCGCGAGCGGATCGCCATTGCGATCGAAGATGATGCCCCGGGGCGCGGGCAGCGCGCGCTCCTTCACCGCCTGGCTGAGGGCCTGTTTTTCAAACTCGCCGTGACGGACGATCTGGAGCCAGCCATAAAAGCAGACGAGGAAGGCGAGGCCCGCGAGCACAAGGACCTGCACCACGCCGATGCGGCGGCTCAGTAGGTGACGCGACCGGGCGTCCATCAGGGGATCGCCCAGGGAATTGCCGTAAGCGGAGATTGCATCAGCGCCCCCCGGGCCGCTGCCAGCGCCAGGTGAGCCAACCCCAGGCGGGCAGGCCGAGGAGGACCCAAACCCACGCCGTGCCCCAGAGGTGGGGCCCCGCGGCGATGCGCACGGCAAGGTGGACGAGGAGAATCCAGGCCAGGGCGAGGACGGCCTGACGCCCGAGCCACCCCTTGAGGGAATCCACGGGCCATTCCACCAGCAGCCACCGCGCGGCGAGGGCGATCGTCATATCCGCCCAGGCCGTACCGCCGAGGTGCGGATAGATACGCAGGGTGCCCTCCAGCGCCCACCCGCCTGCGGCGGCCCATACGGCCGTGAGCAGCGCGGAGCCGGGATCCAGCGCGAAGCCCAGCACCAGCGCCGCGTGCAGAAGCGCCTGAGGCCCGGTCCAGGGCGCGAGCAGGACGAGACCAAGCACGCAAACCCCGGCCGCGAGAGCCCGCTGTCCCGGGGGGCGCAGGTGGAGGGCGCGCTTCAAGACGCGCCTCCCGCCTTGGCTTGGGGCACCAGCGGGGCTTGGGCTTCTTCCGGCGTGGGCAGCGGAAGGATGAGCACCGAGGGCAGGCGGCGCAGGGGTGCGGCGAGGGCGACGGTCACCTTGAGTTCCAGGTCGCCCGGCTTGGCCTCCGTCACATAACCCACGAGCAGGCCCCGGGGGAAGACGCGGTCGAGTCCTGAGGTGTAGACCGCTTCGCCCGGTTGCACCACTTCCTGGTTGTTGAGGTAGCGGATTTCGCCACGGTTGGAGCCGAGGCCCTGGAGCACGCCGGTGGCGCGGGAGCGGGCGAGCATGACGCCGATGGAGGCGTTGGGCGCGTCCGCGGGGAGCACTTCACTTTGCGTCGTGCCCACGCTCCAGAGGCGACCCACCACGCCTTCCGGGGCAATGACGCCTTGATCCTGCTGGAAGCCCCGGTCCTTGCCGCCTTCCAGGATGAGGCCGCCGAAGGCGACACCCACCGGGGCGAGGAGCACCCGGGCCGCTTCCGTGCGGAGCGGCACCTTCGCTTTGAGGCCGAGCATCTGCACGGCGGATTCCCCATCGGCCAAGCGTGGCGCGTCCGCCATCCGTTCGGTTTCAAGGGCTTGGACCCGTTGGCGCACCGCTGCAAGGTCGGTTTGGGCCTGGGCCAGATCCCTCGCCCGTTCAGCCCGATGCAGGCGCCACCCGCGCCAGGCGGAGGCCAGGCTCTCCACCGGCCGCGCGGCGGCGGAGGTGAAGGCCGCCCAAGAACCACCGGCCTTGGGGCCAGACAGCACCCAGGCGCCGTGACCCACCCACAGCAGCACCAGCGCCCAGCGCCGTCGCCCAATGGGCGACCAACCCCAGGAGGAGGCGGGGCGCGCCAACTTAAGCCTCCGGCTTCCGGCTCTCGGCTACCGGAGCCCGATGCGGTGGCCGGTGGCCCGAAGCCGGAAGCCGCATCTCAGTCCAGGATCTGGATGCGGCGCAGGAAGGGGATGTTGTCCAGGAGCTGGGCGGTGCCGCGCACCACGGCGGTCTGGGGATCCTCGGCGCGGTAGACCGGCAGGTGCGTCTCCTTGCGGATGCGCTCGTCCAGGCCCTGGATGAGCGAGCCGCCCCCGGTGAGGCAGATGCCGCGATCAATGAGGTCCGCCGCAAGTTGGGGCGGCGTCTCGTTGAGGGCGCGGCGCACCAAGTCAATGATCGCGTTGATGGGCTCGGCGAGCGCTTCGCGGATCTCCGCGTCGTGGAGGGTGAGCGTCTTCGGCAGACCCTCGAACTGGTCGCGGCCTGAGACTTCCATCGTGCGCGTGTGCTCGGAAGGCCAGGCGCTGCCAAGGGTCCACTTCACTTCTTCCGCCGCGGCTTCGGAGATGAGTACATTGTATTTCTCGCGGATGTATTTCGAGATCGCCTCGTCCATCTCGTCGCCGGCGATGAGGATGGAGTCGCTGAAGACCTTGCCGTTGTAGCTGATGACCGCCACATCCGTCGTGCCGCCGCCGATGTCCACGATCATGCAGCCGCGTTTCTCGTTGATGGCGAGCCCCGCGCCGATGGCGGCGACCATCGTCTGGTCCACGATGAAGACTTCGCCCGCCTTCGCGTCGTAGCAGCACTGACGCACGGCGCGCCGGGCCACCTGGTGCGCCCGGGGCGGCACGCTCACGACGATGCGGGTGCGGGCGAGGCCACGGTTCGGCCGCGCCTTGCCGATGAAGGTGGCGAGCATCTTCTCGGCGGCGTCCACCTCGAAGATCATGCCGTCCTTCATGGGCCGCACGGTCTTCACGCCCTGGGGTGCGCGACCAAGAAGCTGCTTGGCCTCGTTGCCCACGGCCTCCACTTCGCCCGTCACGGTGTTCAGCGCGACGATGGAGGGCTCGTAGATGACGATGCGTCCGGCCTGCTTGGTGTGAACCAGCGTGGAGGCCGTGCCCAGGTCAATGGCGAGGTCCGTGGTGAAGAGGTTGGACCAGAACTGGCTTGAAAGAATGCTTGCCACCATGCGCTCCTGACGCGTCCGCGAACGGATCTCCTAGGGTGCCACAGGGGGCCCGCTCCGGGCCCGCTTACTTCTCCTCACTTCGCCGCGGCTTCCAGCACTTCCTGAACGAAGAGGGACGGATCAAAGCGGGTGGGCAGCTCCTTGTGGTAACCCCGCACCCAGGTCCGGCCGTTCACCAGAGCGAAGGGAATGGCGCGCTTGCCCGTCTCTCGCTCCAGGCGCTCGGCGGCGCCTTCCTCGGATTCGATGTCCACCACGGGGAAGTGGAGGCCTTCCCGCTGCATCCAGGACTCCAGGCGGCGGCAATCCGGGCACCAGCCCGCCGAATAGATCGTGAGGTCCAACCCCGCGAGGTCCTTGGGCGTCGCCATGCTTCCCTCCTGCTGTCATTCTGGGACATTCCGCCCCTTGAGAGGACCCCATGAAGCGCACGCTCATCGCCCTTGGAACCTTGGCCGCCCTCGTCGGCTGCAATCACGAAGCCGGAGCCCCGAAAGCCGATTCCAGCGCGGTCCTCGCCAATGTGAACGGCACCCGCATCACCCAGGCCATGCTGGAAGCGACGGTCCACGCGGGCATCCAGGACGCGACGAAAGCCGAGACCTTCCTGAAAGACCCGGCGCTTCAGGGTCAGCGCGCCCAGCTCGTGCACCAGCTCGCCACCCAGGCCGCCATCGAGCAGCTCGCCGCCAAGGCGGGCATCGAGAACGACCCGGCCGTGCTGATGAATGTGGCCCAGGCCCGGGCCAACATCTACGCCAGCGTCCTTGCCAGCCGCGCCGCCGGCAATGCCACCCCCACCGAAGAGCAGATGAAGGCCTTCTACGAGGAGCAGGTCGCGGCCCGCAAGGCCTCGGGCCAGGGCCAGGACCTTCCCGACTACGCCCACATTGACCCGCGCGTGAAGGCGATGCTCCCCGAGCTCGTCCGCCGCGACCAGTTCCAGAAAGCCCAGGCCGCCTTCCAGAAGGACCTGAAGACCCAAGTGCCCGTCACCTACGCCGAAGGGCTCCAGTCGCCGGAAGCGGA
Source organism: Acidobacteriota bacterium (assembly GCA_018269025.1). Classification (GTDB taxonomy): domain Bacteria; phylum Acidobacteriota; class Holophagae; order Holophagales; family Holophagaceae; genus JAFDVN01. The sequence continues at coordinate 15,290 of JAFDVN010000083.1, forward strand.
ATACTGAAACCGGCTACAGGCTACAGGCTACGGGCTACGCGGTTGGGCGGAGCCATGTGTTGAAGCCAGTCAGCCTACGACTTGAAAAAATTCGAGTCGTAGGCTGACTAAATGTAGGGCTTGGGTCGGCACCAACCGCGAAGCCCGGAGCCCGTAGCCCGAAGCCCAAAAAAAAGGGCCCCTTCCTGGGGCCCTTGTGCCGTGGTGGCCAGAGAGGGAATCGAACCCCCGACACATGGATTTTCAGTCCATTGCTCTACCAACTGAGCTACCTGGCCGGAACGA
>JAFDVN010000084.1 GCA_018269025.1 Acidobacteriota bacterium
CCGCAACCTAAGTCCCGGCCCAGGTCCCGGGCGAGGCTCCGCACATAGAAGCCGCCCCGGCAGGTGATCCGAAGGACGCTGCGACGGGGCAGGTCGTGGGAGATCCACGCGGCTTCGTGGAGGAAAACGCGGCTTGGGGGCAAGATGACCTCCTCGCCACGGTGAGCCTTTTTATAGGCCGCTTCGCCGCCGATCTTCTTCGCGCTGGTGGCGGGCGGGATCTGGTCACGCCAACCGAGGAAGCCTTGGAGTGCCGCGTCGAGTAGGTCCGGCGTGAGCGCAGACGCATCGCACTCGGAAACCACGACGCCCATGTGGTCGCAGGTATCCGTCTCCCGGCCCCATTCCACCGTGGCCTCGTAGGTCTTCGGAAGTGGGTGCATCAACTCCATAAGCCGCGTGGCCTGACCGGCGAGGATGAGCAGCAACCCATCCGCAAAGGGATCCAGCGTGCCGCCGTGGCCGATGGCGAGCTTGCCCTGCCCCGCTTCCCGGGCCTGGCGCATGAAGTCCTTCACGATCTTGAAGCTCGTCCCCCCCACCGGCTTGTGGACGAGGTGGATGCCGGACTCGATCAAGCGCCGTCCCCGGTGTCCGATTGGGGCTCGTCCGGCTCCGGCGGCCGCTGCTTGCGTTCTTCCTCGATCTCCGCGAAGAGCGATTCCATCTTGTTGCCTTCGCCCACCACCGCGTCCTGGAAGAAGCGGAGCTCGGGCGCGCGTTTCAGGTGGAGGCGCTTGCCCAACTCTGTGCGCAGGAAGCCCGTCGCCCGCTGGAGCGCCTTCAGCGTCTTCGCGTCCTGGTCCGCCTGGGCCACGCCCGGCGCGGGCAGCACCGTGAAGTAGACCCGAGCGACGCCCCGATCTCCCGAGAGCCGTACAGCCGTGAGGGTGACGAATCCCAGATCGGGATCGCGCAGCTCCCGCTGCACGAGGGTGCCGAGGATGAACAGGACTTGGTCTTCGAGGCGTTCGGGCCGTTGCATTCGTCCAGTCTACCGCGCGTGCCATCATGGCTCATGGCCGAGTGGTTCGAGGACTGGTTCGACGCGGACTATGCCGCGCTCTACGCCCACCGGGACGCCGGGGAGGCGGCGCTGGCGGTGGCAACGGCCCTTCGAGAGGCCCCGGAGTTGGCTCGCGGACCCGTGCTGGATCTGGCTTGCGGCGGCGGGCGACATCTGGCGGAGCTTCGAAAAGTCAATGCGGATGCCTTCGGCATTGACCTCAGCGCAGCGCTACTGTCCCTCGCACCCGCGCACCTCCACCCCTGGTTGCTTCGCGCGGATATGCGGAGGCTGCCCGTGAAGCCCGGCCTTTCCGGCATCACCCTCTGGTTCACGCCCTTCGGGTATTTCGCCGATGGGGAGAACGAGGCGCTGCTCCGTGCCCTTTCAGGGCTGCTACACCCGGGCGGGGTGTTGCTCATGGATTACCTGAACGCCACGGAATTGGAAAGGACGCTGGTGTCGGAGGACACGATCGAACGCAGCGGCATCCGCGTGACAAGCCGACGCCGCATCGAGCATGGCCGAGTCATCAAGGAAATGGACCTGCACCGCCTCGCGACGGGCGAGACGCGCCAGGCCCGGGAAAGCGTGCGGGTCTATGAACCGCGTGAGGTCGAAGCGATGGCAGAAAAGGCCGAACTCCGCCTTCGGAAGACACTAGGCACTTACGGTGGCGAGGCGTTCCATGGGGCAAGCCCCCGCTGGATCGCGGTGTTCGAGAAGTGACGGCTATTCCGCGCTCCGGCACAATAAGGGGTTGATCATCCAGGAGCGGGCATGACCTTCCAATCCGTGCGGGACCTCTCGGTGGCGGGCAAGCGCGTCTTTCTCCGGGCCGACTTGAATGTGCCGCTCAAGGACGGCCAGATCACCGATGCGACGCGCATTGAGGCGACCCTTCCGACCCTCGACTTCCTGTTGAAGGCGGGCGCGAGCGTCGTGATGGCGTCCCATCTGGGTCGCCCCAAGGGCGAAGGCTTCGAGGAGGCCTTCTCGTTGAAGCCCGTCGCGAGCTGGCTGAAGGCCAAGGGCTACGAAGCCTCGCTTGCGCCAGGCGTCACCGGAGACGCGGTGGAGGCGGCGGCCAAGGTCCTCCAACCCGGCCAGGTCCTGCTCCTTGAAAACCTGCGCTTCGACAAGGGCGAGACGAAGAACAAGGCCGAGTTCGCCGCGTCCCTCGCCAAGCTCGCGGAGGCCTATGTGGATGACGCCTTCGGCGCGGCCCACCGCGCCCACGCCTCCGTCGCGGGCATGGTGGGGGACTTCCCCAAGGGCTCCGTGGCGGCGGGATTCCTGATGGAGAAGGAACTCAAGGCCCTCGGTCGCGTGCTCCACAACCCCGAGCAGCCCCTGGTCGTGATCTTTGGCGGCTCCAAGGTGAGCGACAAGATCGAGCTCATCCAGAATTTCCTCGGCAAGGCCAGCGCCATCCTCATCGGCGGCGCCATGAGCTACACCTTCCTCAAGGCCATGGGCCAACCCATCGGCACGAGCCTTTGCGAAGGGGACAAGCTGGATCTCGCGCTCAGCCTGATGAAAGAGGCGGAGTCCAAGGGCACCAAGCTCCTGCTGCCCGTGGATCATGTGGCCGCGCCGGAATTCAAGGCGGATGCGCCCTGTCTCGTGACGGACGGCGTGGCGATCCCCGAAGGCCAAATGGGGCTGGATATCGGACCTGAAACCGTCGCGCTCTACGCGGACGAGATCCGCTCCGCCAAGACCCTGCTCTGGAACGGACCCATGGGTGTCTTCGAAATGGAGCCCTTCGCCAGCGGCACGCTGAGCATCGCCGAGGAATTGGCGAAAGCCGCGGACGCCGGGGCCTTCGTGCTCGTGGGCGGCGGCGATAGCGTGGCGGCGGTGAACCAGGCGGATCTCGCCTCCCGCATGAGCCATGTGAGCACCGGCGGCGGCGCGAGCCTGGAATTCCTGTCCGGGCTCACCCTCCCTGGCGTCGCGGCGCTGGAAGGCTAGGCTAGAGCCAGGAGCCCACCCATGCGCTGCCTCGTCGCCAACTGGAAGATGAACCTGCTTTCGGCCAGCGCCGGGGCTTTCTGCGATGCCCTGTTAGCAGATCCCAGCCTCGCGGGGAGTTCAGGCTGCCAGCTTGGCATTGCGCCGCCCTTCACCCTGTTGAAACAAGTTTCGGAGGCCGTGCGTGGGCGGCGCATCTCCGTGTTCGGCCAAAACGCGCGAGCGGAGGCCGAAGGCGCCTACACCGGCGACATCAGCATGGCGATGCTGAAGGACGCTGGATGCGCGGGGGTCATCCTCGGCCATAGCGAGCGCCGCCGCCTGGGCGGGGAGACGGACGCCTTGCTCGCCGCCAAGCTCCAGGCCGCCTGGGACGCGGAGCTGCTCCCCCTGCTCTGCATAGGCGAAACCCTGGAGGAGCGGGAAGCGGAGCAGACCTTTCCTGTGCTCCAGCGCCAGTTGTCCATCCTCGGCCCCAAGCCGGGTCCCCTCTGGATCGCCTACGAGCCGGTATGGGCCATCGGAACGGGACGCCGCGCGGAGGCGAAGCAGATCCAGGAAGCCCACGCCTACATCCGGGCGGAGTTGATGACGCGCATGGATGAAGCCGCTTGGCGCGTGCCCATCCTCTACGGCGGAAGCGTGGCGCCGGACAACTTCGCCGAGCTGCTCCAGATTCCTGAAGTCGCGGGCGGTCTCGTGGGGGGTGCGAGCCTGGACCCTGCCAAGTTCATGGCGATGGCTAAAACCGCGGCCAAGACAGAGGAATAGGCCTAGTCCCGGTCCTCGCCCTGGGGATTGTCCGCCGTCGGTGTAGGCGTCGCCGTGGGGGTCGGCGCAGGGGTTGGAGCAGGGGTTTCAGCGGCAGGCGCAGGAGCAGGCACGGCAGCAGGCGTTGGCGTCGACGCGGCTTCCGGAGCCATGGCCGGGACGCCGTAGTAGCTGGGCGCGCCACGCCGCCACTTGAAGGTCTCCCCCAGCCGACCCACGAGGACCCGGGCGAAGGCCTGGGCTTCCGCCTCCTGGACCCGGACCTCGTCAGAACCCTGGTCGCCCCGGAGGGGTTCCAAGGCCGGGATCAAATCGTCGGTATCAATGGATTCGACCGCCAGGGGCTCGGGGTTCCCCGGTGCCATGAGGCGCACCTGGGAATCCAGATCATCCGGGTAGTAGCCGAGCCAGTCGTAGCGCTCCTGGGCGGAGGCGGCGTTGGTCCCCGCGAAGAGCCCCCAGAACAGGCCATCGAAGAACCAGTCGCGATTCCCCGCCATGCCGCTCAGCACGCCCACCGAAGCGCCGACGCCGACACCCACCGCACCCGCGTTGCCGCTGTGCTTGACGATGCCCTTGCGCTGGAGGTCCACCTCCAGTCGCACCGCGTCCGGGGGAGGCGTGACGCCTTCAGGAACCACCGTCACCCGGGAGGCGAGGCGCACCCGAAGGGCGGCCTCCATCGTGGCCGCGAAATCCTTGCTCCCGGGTGCCTCCGGCCGCACGGTGCAAGCCACCACCACGGGGCGGGGGTGCTGGGTGAACGCCTCCACCTCCGGCCGCTGGCAGGCGGTGAGGAGCAGCAGGCCTGGGACTGCGAGGGCAGCGAGCGCAACAGGACGACGCATGGGAACTCCGGGCAGAGAAAGTCCAGATGGATTCAAGATGGGACAAGGCAGGATGCTTGCCAAGATGCCTCACCCGGTAGAATCAAACTCCGGAGGCGCGTGGATGCTCATCCTCATGCGGCCAGATGCCGAATCGGGCGAGGTGGAAAGCGTCCTGACCCAACTTCGGGAGCGCGGCATCCGGCCACAGGTGACCCGAACGGAAGATGCAACCTGCATCCTGGCCCCGGATGCCTCCAAGGCCCTCCGTGCAGATCAGATCGGGGCCATGGCAGGCGTCCTCAAGGTGGTGCCCATATCGAGCCCCTTCAAGCTGGCCAGCCTGGATGGGGCCCTGGGCCGGACCGTGGTGGAGGTGAACGGCGTCCGCATCGGCGGGGGAGACCTCGCCCTCGTCGGCGGGCCCTGCGGCGTGGAGAGCCGGGAGCAGCTCTTCACGGTCGCGCGCTATGTGGCGGACGCCGGGGTGAAGTTGCTCCGGGCCGGGGCCTTCAAGCCCCGCACCAGTCCTTACGCCTTCCAGGGCCTCGGTCTCGAAGGCCTGCGCTTGCTGGCGGAGGCGCGGAAGGAATTCGGACTCGGCATCGTCACCGAGGCGTTGGATGTGGAAACCTTCGACGCGGTGGAGGAAACCGCCGACATGGTCCAGATTGGCGCGCGGAACATGCAGAACTTCGCCCTGCTCCGCCGCGCCGGACGCTGCGCCAAGCCCGTGATGCTCAAGCGGGGACCCTCCGCCACGCTGGAGGAATGGCTCTACGCTGCCGAATACATTCTTGGCGAGGGCAACCGTCAAGTCGTCCTCTGCGAGCGCGGCATCCGCACCTGGTCCGATCACGCCCGGAACACGCTGGACCTGAGCGTCGTGCCCGCCGCGAAAGCCCTTACCCACCTGCCCATCCTCGTGGACCCGAGCCACGGCACGGGACGCCGGGACCTGGTCGTGCCCATGGCCCGCGCCGCCATCGCCGCCGGTGCCGATGGCGTCCTCGTGGAAACCCACTGCAATCCCGAAAAGGCCCTTAGCGACGGACCCCAAGCGCTCCTTCCTTCCGACTTCGCGCAGATGGTCCAACAGCTCGAGGGCATCCACCGCCTTCTGCGCCAAGCCAAGGGCGCCCTGGGAGGCATGGCGTTGCACGGGCTGTGAACCGGGCTTCAGACTCCTCGAATCCGCGTCATTCCTGATAGAATGGTCGGTTCGGAGTCGCCATGAACGGCCTGCTCACCACGCTTGTGATCATCTTCGGAGTCGCCCTCATGGGCGCCATCCTGCTTCAGCCTGGAAGCAAGGGGGGCGGCCTGGGCAGCTCCTTTGGCGGCGGCGGCGCGAACTCCGCCTTCGGCGCGCAAGGCGCGACACCCTTCCTCGCCAAGGCCACCTATTGGATCGCGGCGCTCTTCCTCGGCACGACGCTCTTCATCGAATACAACATCACCACTTCGAGCCGCTCGGTGCTTGAGAAGGGGGCGGACCTGCCCGTGTCCTCCGCGCCCGCGCTGACGCCCGTTCCTCCGCCTGCGCCTTCCACTCCGGCCCCGGCTTCCTCAACGCCTGCCCCCGCGCCGAAGACCTCTCATTGACGAAAGGCCCGCTCTAGGGCACACTTTTCTTTCACGCTTGCCCGCGTGGTGAAACTGGTAGACACGCCATCTTGAGGTGGTGGTGGCCAAAAGCCGTAGCAGTTCGAGTCTGCTCGCGGGCACCAAAGGAAGACGCCCCCAGGGGCGTCTTTTTTGTTGTACTGGTCTGATGGATCGGCCTGAATCCCCAAAGCTGCTCGCTCCCCTCGCGCCTTGGTTCGAGCGGGCGAAACGCCCGATGCCCTGGCGGGCGGAGGATCTCAGCGCGCGTCATCCCGATCCCTATGCCGTGCTCGTCTCCGAGTTGATGCTCCAGCAGACCCAAGTCGCGACGGTCATCCCCTACTTCGAACGGTGGATGGCGCGGTTCCCCACGCCCCATGCGCTCGCGCAGGCGGAAGAGCAGGCGGTCCACAAAGCCTGGGAAGGGCTCGGCTACTACCGTCGCTGCCGCTTCCTGAAGGCCGCCGCAACGGAGATCACGACCAAGGGCTGGCCCACGGATCTGGAAGGGCTCCAGGCCTTGCCCGGCCTGGGGCCCTACACGGCCGCGGCGTTGGGCGCGATCGCGTTCCAGTGGCCCACGCCCGCGCTCGATGGCAACGCCTTCCGCGTGCTCGCGCGGCTGCTCCTCATCGAAGGTGATCCCAAACGCGAGGCCGTGAATCTGCGGGCTTGGCTCGCGCCCGCGCTCGAAGCGCACGGGCCTTCGCGGATGACCCAGGCCATCATGGAACTCGGCGCGACGGTGTGCCTTCCGACGCCGAAATGCGAGACATGTCCACTCGCCGCATCCTGCTCGGCTCATGTGAAGGGAAGGACCGCCGACATTCCACCCGTCGCTAAGCGCGGCGCGGTGAAGGAAGAAGACCTCTGGCTCTTGGCGGTGGAATCCGAAGACGCGTACTTGGTCCATGAACCTACGCACTCGGGGCTCCTGGCGGGATTGTGGCGATGGCCCGTAATCAAGATGCAGACCAACCTTGATCTCGCCGCGGAAACCCGAGAGCCATACTCCACGCCCCAGGTGGTGTCCTGGAAGGGTTGGACCCAGGTCTACTCCCACCGAAAGGAGCGTATCTCGCCGATCCGCGTGAGCCTTGAGAAGCGATTCCCAGCTCCGAAGGGCATGGCTTGGGTCTCCGACCTTGAATTGAATGGACTGCCCTTGGGACGCCGTGACGCGAAGCTGCGCGATCTCCTAAAAACCGAAGGGCAGGCCGCAACGGACCTGCCCTTCGACTTGCTGCGAAATCTTAGGTAGAGCTGGATCAGAAGCCCAGATCGTCCAGCTCCTGCTTGGCGGTGCGGGCTTCGGCCGTGCCCGGGAAGCCATTCACAAGCTCCTGCAGGGCTTTCACGGCTGCGGCCTTGAGGCCCAGGCGCTCCATGCACTGGGCGCGCTTGAGCTTGGCGGGCAGGAACTGATTCGAAGTCGGCATTTCGCGGACGATCTGCTCGAAGATGGCTTGGGCCTTGTCGTAGGCGCGCTGGTTGTATTGGCAGAGCCCCATGAAGAAGACCGCGTCGGCCTTGCGGGCGCTTTGAGGATAGGTCTTCACGAGCAAGCCGAAACCATCCGAGGCTAAGGAATAATTGCCGCGGTTGTAGTCCAGCATCGCGGCGTTGAACGCCTTCTCGTCATCGCCCGCGGGGGACTGGGGGGTGGTGGTAGAAGGCGTTGAAACTGCTTCCTGACGACTCATGGTGGTGACGCGGTTGCCGAGGGTGCGGGTGCTCGTCTGGATCTGGCGAAGTGTCTCCGAGAGGTCCGCGCGGAAACGGCGGTCCTCATCCCGGAACTGGGACGCGGCCTGGGTTTCGGCGTCTGCCTTTCGGTTCTGGGCTTCCGCCTGTTGGCGCAGCTTGAAGACTTCGACCTTGAGATCGCCCACCTGCTGCTCGACGCGTGCCATCTGATCGTCCGAGACACAGCCGATGGAGACGAGGGAAACCGCTGTGAGCGCGGACAAGGCGAGAATACGGGCCTTCATGCTGCCTCCAGGAAGTGCTTCCATTCTAGCCCTCGCGTTGAGCCACAAGGGCCCAAAAACAAGAAGGCGCGCCATGGGGCGCGCCTTCTTGTGAATCGGATGCGGCTTACTTGGCCACATGCTCCGAGGTCGTGGTGAACTCGTCGCGGCGGTTCTGAGACCAGCAGGCCTCGTTGGACTCGCTGCAAACCGGCTTCTCCTTGCCATAGCTCACGGTGGAGATGCGGCTCTCATCCACGCCCAGGCCCTTGAGGTAGTCGAGGGCGGCGGCGGCGCGGCGGTTGCCGAGCGCGAGGTTGTACTCATTGGTGCCGCGCTCATCGCAGTTGCCGGCGACCTGGATCTTCACATCGTCATACTTCTTCATGAAGTCGGCGACGCCCTGGAGGGTGGGACGGTCGGATTCCTGGATGTCGGACTTGTCAAAGGCGAAGTGGATGTTCTTCAGGGCGGCGGCCTTGTCGGCGGCGTACTGCTTCATCTCCGCATCGCGGCGCTGCTGGGCCAGCTCTTCGGCAGTGGGGCCGGCGGGAGCGGGCGGAGGCGCGGGGGCCTCGACCGGAGCGGGGGCGGGAGCCGGCGCGGGAGCGGGAGCGGGCTTCGGCTTGGAACAGGCGATACCCATGCCGAGCGCCAGCAAGGCGGACAGCGAGACGGGGGTGATGGATTTGCTCACGCGCATGAGGACTTCCTCCTTAGGTGGTTGGAACCGCAGAACGGTGCTGGCTCCGAGGGTATCAAGTTCAGTGGGACTGCAAGGGTAAAACTTCTGTCATGCAATTGCCAGGAAGCGGGATCTTGCCTACTGCACCCACCGTGGGCTCTGGACCGGAGCCAGCGCGGAGACCCGATCCACCTGCCGCCCGTCCAGGCTCGTGGAATAGAGCTGGAGCGCGCCGGAACGGTTGCTGGCGAAAACGAGATTGCGCCCATCCGGCGACCAACTGGGGGATTCGCTGGTGCCCACGCCAGTCGTGATCTGGTAGGCCTTTCCTTCACCGAGCTTGTAGACGAAGAGGTCGAAGCGGCCCTCGAATCGCGAGACATAGGCGATCATGTCGCCCTTGGGGCTCCATGAAGGGGTGGCGTTGTAGGCACCCTCGGTGGTGAGGCGACGGATATTTGTTCCGTCATCCTGCATGAGGTAGACCTGGGGGCCACCCTCGCGATCCGAGGTGAACGCGATCTGGGTGCCCGAAGGATTCCAAGTGGGCTCGGTGTTGATGCCAAAGCCGTCCGTGAGGCGACGGACTCTCCCCGTGGCGAGGTCCAGCACCATGATGTCGCAGTTGCCACGACGATCCCCTTGGACGAACGCGAGGCGCTTGCCATCGGGCGAGAAGCAGGGCGAGTTGCATAGCCCCACGCTCGTGCCCGCGGCGGGATAGAGCCGCGTGAAGGCCCCGCCCACGGCGCGCTGACCCCAGATCTGGGGCGAGCCGCCCTTGTAAGTGACGAAAGCGATGCGTCCATCCGGCGCGACGGTGGGAGAGAGTGTGAGGCTGCCGTAGTGGGTGAGTTGGACAATGCCCGCGCCATCCCGATCCGAACGGAAGAGTTCCTTCACACCCGGCGCGGTCTGCTTCACGAAGATGAAGTGCGTGGAGGCGGTTCCGGATACGCCCGTGAGCCAGGCCACGAGCTGGTCCGCCGCGGCGTGGGCGACTTGGCGGAGCGGGACGCGTCCTTGAAAGCGCTTGGAGAAGATGGCCTTGCCGGCCTTCGCGTCCACGACCTGGAGATCGAGGAAATTCTCCTGGTCCACCGTGAGGCGCATGGGCGCGATCCAGTCGCAGCCCGCGTCCCGCCAGGCGGGCCAAGTGGCGGCGTCTCCGGTGGCGGGGAGCGTGCCTTTGGCGAGGCTGAACACGCCGGAGCGCTCCAGGTCCGACTTGAGCACTTGGCTGAAGTCCTTGTCCACGGACGCCGGATCACCGCCCTGCACCGTGGCGGAAGGCAGGCCCAACACGAGCTTGGCGCCGCTGGAGGCCTGGAGCACCACTTCCTGAGGCGCCTGCGCCGCCAGGGAAAGCGCGAGCAGGGGAGTGAAGAGCCAGCCGAAGAATCGCTTCATCGTCGTATCCACCATCGAAAGAGTCTATCAGCCACCTTCCGGGATGCCGCGCCCCCGGAGAAGGTTCGGGCCCGTCGCCAGCAATAGCGCGAAGAGGCCAAGCGCAGGCCAGATCAGGGGCCAGGGGCTGACAAGGAAGGTCGCCCGGGCCGTGGCGAGCATTTGGCCCCAACTCGCCAGATCCGGTGGAAGGCCCACGCCGAGGAAGCTGAGCCCGCCCTCCACCAGCGCCACCGCGCCCACGCCAGCGGAGGCCTGGGCCAGGAGCACCGGGCTGATGCGTGGAAGCAGGTGAGTGAACAACCGTCTCCAGGGGCCGGCCCCTGCCAGCCTCGCCTGGAGGAGGCTCGGGTCGTGTTTCAAGGCGTCGAGTTGGACCAGCCCGAGCCGCGCGTACGCGATCCAACCGCCGATGGCGAGGGCGACGATCAACGCTCCATAGCCGGGACGAAGAAAGGCCAACAGCAGCAGGGCCAGGAGTGTCGCGGGAACGCTGGCGATGAGATCCGCCGCGGCCAGGATCACCCTTCGGGCGGGTCCCCACGCCTGCCCCGC
>JAFDVN010000085.1 GCA_018269025.1 Acidobacteriota bacterium
ATCACGCGCATCCTCAGCGGCGATGGCATCGTCATTGAAGGGGGAAGTCCCGCGCCGAAGGACAAGCCCGCCCCGCCCCAGCTCCTCCTCACCCATGATTCGCCGCCATTGCGGTCGCTCATCGGGGACATCAACAAGTTCTCCAACAACTTCATGATCGAGACGCTCGTGAAGCGTTACGGCGCGGGCAATTCCGCCCGGGGCGTTCAGCAGATCCTCGCCTTCTACAAGACGAATTTCGGGTTCGGCCCGGATCAGCTTCAGCTCACGGACGCGTGCGGGTTGAGCAAGCAGAACCGCATCGCCGCCCGGTCCCTCGCGACCGTGCTCCGCACCGCCTGGTACGACTTCCAGGCAGGCCCGGAATACATCTCGTCCCTGAAGGTCATCGGGGGCGAGCCCTTCAAGCTCCGCAAGCACAAGGATGGCGATCTCGTGGCCGACCGGCTTCGCGTGAAAAGCGGCTACCTGGATGGGGCCCGCAGCCTGACCGGCTACCTCCAGATTCCGGATGGGCGCGTGCGAGTCTTCGCCATCCTCCTGAACGGCCCGTCCAAGGATGAGGACATCTGGGAACAGGTCGCTCGCTGGTCCAATTGAGGTCAACCTCGGCGGTCCGTGGGATGCTGGGGGGATGAGCGGATCAGCGAGCGGGCACGATAACGGCCAGCCGGGCGGCATGAGCGGCGTCGTTGTCGGCTCGCTGCTGCTCGGCTTCGCCGCCATCTTCACCAAGTTCGCCGAGCATGGCGGCACCGGGCCGCTCGCCATCGGCTTCTATCGCATGCTGTTCGCGTTGCCCCTCATCGTCCTCATGGCCTGGATGTCCAAAGAGCGTTGGGGTGAGGCCCGCCACCGCTGGTGGGCCTTCGCCGCCGGATGGTGCTTCCTGGGCGATCTCTGGCTGTGGCATGAATCCCTGCGTTTCACCACCGCCGCCAACGCTACCCTGCTCGCCTGCCTCGCGCCCCTCTGGGTCGCGCTCATCTCCGTCGCGTTCTTCCACGCGCGCCTGCGGAAGCGCGGGTGGACGGGACTCGCCCTCGCCCTCAGCGGGGCGGCGGTGCTCGGGCTCGCCAAGGGTGCGCGCTGGGGAAGCGGGCTTGGGGAAGCCCTCGCCATCGGGGCGTCCTTGGCCTACGGCGTCTTCACCGTGGCGTTGACCGAGGCCCGGCGCGGCCTCGGCGCCAAGAACGCGCTGCTGGTGGTGACGAGTATCTGCGTCTTCGGGTTCGGGCTGTTTGGAGTCGGGACTGGAGCCGCCTTCCACGGCTACACGCCCAAGGCCTGGGCGGCGCTGATTGGGCTCGGCCTCGTCTGCCAAGTTGCCGCCTGGGCCTTCATCACCTGGGGACTTGGCCATGTGCAGGCCCATGTGGGCGCGGTGGTGCTCTTGCTCCAGCCCGTGGCCACGGTGGGTCTCGCCTGGTGGCTGCTGCACGAGCCCATGAAGCCGCTTCAGGGCCTGGGCGTCCTGTTCATTCTCCTGGGCGTCGGCCTCGCCGCGAGCGCGCCGCCGCTGCCGAAAAGGTCAGTAACTGAGCCTTAGACGAAGGCCCGCCACGGTGGCAGGTCCCCGATCGCGGTTGTAGCCCGGGTTCTGAATGCGCTGGACATCGGGCGGAAGGGCCAGCCAAGGCCGGGGTTGCCAGCGGTAATAGGCTTCCACGATGCGCTCGGGGCCGTAACTCAATCGGCCATCGCCGAGCACGAATCCGAGACCGCCCGCCGCGAGATAGGCCGCGTGGGAAGCGGAGAGTCGGTCCTGGGCCAGGGCGATCCCCCAGGCGTCGTCTTTTCCAAATCCGGGGGCCGCGAAGCCGATGGAGGTGGCCATGTCCACCTCCGCGAAGGCGAAGGATTCCTGCCGTCCATCGCTCCACCCACTCCGGAAGAAGACGGACCAGCCTTCGGCGAGCTGTTGCTCAAAGTTGAGGGCGAGACCTTTCTTGGTCCGCCCGGGTACGCGCGTGAGCGTGATATCCGGAACTCCTGCGCCTGCCCTGGCCAAGGCCTCCGCATAATTGCCCATGCGGGCGTGATTCTCGTAGAGCAAGACCTTCCCGGTGAATCCCGTGCCTTCCGGCGTGAATGCGACTTGAAGGTTGTCGCCCCGGGCCATGGAGAGTTCCGGATCAAGGTGATTTCCATTGGCCTGGGTTGGCATCTGGAGGCTGCCTGCCGTGATCTCCCAGATTGGGGTGTGCCAGGCGATCGCCACACCCTTGGAATAGCCGCGCGTGTCCGCGGCGAAGTCCCAAGCCGCATTGTTAAAGAGGGCCCAGTCCATGAATTGAGTCCGGGCGTTGTTCGCGGTGAGGTTCGTATCGAAGAGATCGTTGGCGGCGAACTTCCCGGCGGTCACCACGAGGCGAACACGGTCCACGGTGACGGGGAGCTGGTCCATGCCGCGCGGGAGGGATTCGGTGCCTCCACCGAAGCCGAAGGTCTGGCGCAGGAAGAGGCGGGCGATGTAGGGTCCTGAACCCAGATCGCCGCTGCCTTCCCGGATGGAATCACCGTTGGTCAGGCCCCCGAGGCCCACGGTCCCGCTCACGCCGTGGCCCCGCGCCATCTCCACATCCAAATACAGCTCGCCCCCCTTCCAGAGGCCGGTTCCCCCGTATACCCCGTAGGTGTCGGAAAGCTGGGCATCGCCTTGGCCTGAAAGGCTGTTGGCGCCGTCGTACGGGCTCGTGAAAGGCCGTAGCCATTGCTGGATGAAGGTCGCCTGGGCTCCGAGCACCTGAGGGCCTGGTTCCTGGGCCAGGAGAGGACTCGCGGCGAGAAGGGCCGCGAGTAGATACCGCTTCATGTCTACTCCAGCGTGAGGACGCCGCGGTCTTCGCGGTAGGCGAAGAGCTCGCCCATGCGGCCCCAGGCCACAAGCGTCTGGAAGGTGATTTCGGGGTTCTCCATGGGCAGACGCTGGGCCAGCTCGTGGGTCAGCTCTTCCTTCGTGAGGGTGCCGTCGTGGAGGCCGAGTAGATCCTTCACGATTCGGAAGAGCTTCAACTCCATGAGCTGCTGCTGCCAGAGGTCTTTGCGCTCCTCCATGCCCGCGCGCACGAAGCGCTGGCCCAGGGGCGTGAAGATCACCTGCCGTTTAGGGGTGTCCACGAAATCCAGCATTTCCGCGGCCTTCACGGAGGCGAGCACCTTTTCGAAGGGCACATGGGTCGCGGCGCTCACATGGAACAGATCGGAGGTTCCGCCTTGGGTCTCCAGGTACTCCAGCAAGCCGAGGATGTCGTTGCTTTGGGCGGGTGGGAGTGGTTCGAGCACATCCGAATCCACCGTGGGTTCCACCGTGCTCACGGTCACATCCGGCAGCTCGGCGCTGGTGATGATGTCGTGGAGTTGATCCACCAGCCGCAGGAACTCCGGGCTCCGCATGTCCCGTGGGCGGGGCAGGGGGTTCTCCACCACCGTGCGGACGCGGCCCGGGTTGGCGCTCAGCACGACGATGCGGTCGGCCATGTAGGCGACTTCCTTGATGTCGTGGCTGACCATGAGGATGGAAGACGGATTGCGGTCGGCGTCATCCCAGATGTCCAGGATTTCCGCGCGGAGGCCTTCCGCCGTAAGCGCGTCCACATGGCTGAAAGGCTCGTCCATGAAGAGGATCTCGGGGTCCACGGCGAGGGCCCGGGCCATGCCCACGCGCTGCTTCATGCCCCCGGACAGCTCACGCGGATAGGCCTCTTCGAACCCTTCGAGACCCACGAGGCGGATGGCGCGCCCGGCCTTGGACCGGACCACCTCTTCATCCAATCCTTTGGCGCGAAGCACCGTTTCCACATTCTGCTCGACCGTCATCCAGGGGTAGAGGGCGAAGTTCTGGAAGACGATGGCCACGCCCGGGTTGAGCCCATCCAGCTCCTCTCCCTTGTAGAAGACCTTGCCCTTGGTGGGATGGATGAGCCCGGCGAAGATCCGCAGGATCGTGGACTTTCCGCAGCCGCTCGGGCCGATGAGGCAGACGACCTCGTTGGCGCGGATGTCGAGGTTGATGTCCTCGAGTACCCGGAGCAGCTTGCCCGTGCCCCGGTCGAAGGATTTCTGGATGCCCTTCAGTTCGCAGATGATTTCATGGGAGGCGTTCATGGGACCTCACTTCGACAGGGAATAGCGGGTCTCCGCCATGCGGTAGAGGGGCTTCCACACCAGGCGGTTGAAAAGGACGACGGTGCCCGCGAGCACGAGCGTGGCCGCGCCGAGCAAGGCGAAGTTGTGGGCGTCCGTCGCCTCGCTCACGATGGCGCCGAGACCGAAGGTGGAGAGGGTGTAGCCCTTGAGGCTCACATACTCGGACACGATGCTCGCGTTCCAGGCTCCGCCGGCGGCGGTGAGACAGCCCGTCACGAGATAGGGGAAGATGGCCGGGAAGTAGAGCGTCTTGAAGCGCTGCCAGCGATTGAACCCGAAGGACTGGGCCACTTCCCGCAGGTCGCTCGGGATCGCCGAGGCTCCGGCGATCACATTGAAGAGGATGTACCACTGGGTGCCGAGGAGCATCAGCACGATGGCGCCCCAGCCCAGGCCCACCTTGAGGAAGGCGAGAATCGCGATGACGGCTGGGAAGAGCATGGGTGCGGGGAAGCTCGCCGCCACCTGCACGATGGGCTGGAAGATGCGGGACAACCGCGGCGATAGCCCGATGGCGAGCCCCGCCGGTAGCGCCCAGGCTGTGCCGATGACGAGGCTCGCCAGCACCCGGGAGAGCGTGAGCCCGGCGGCCTTGGCGAGCATCCACCAGGAGCCGGCTTCGAGGTGGCTGAGGAGACGCACGATGCCGAGGCCCCCCAGTGCGATGAGCGCCGCCAGCACCGTGAGCATGACGAGGGCCATGAGCGGCGCGGCGGAGGCGGCCCGCACGACGGCGGTGTCTTGGGACCGCGCCTCTTTTGCCTCGCGATGGGCCTTCATCCGACGCATGGCGCGCCAATGGTCCCAGCGGCGCAGCAGCGGCGAGCGTCGGAGCAGGTCCATGACCCAGCTCTTCGGCGCGTCGTTCTGGACGGTGTCTTCCACCTTGAAGCGCTGGGCCCACACGACGATGGGCCGCCACAAGAGTTGGTCCAGCGTGACGATCATCAGGACCATGGCGATGACCGCGTAGATCTCGGCCCGGACATTGCCCTGTTCCACCGCCACGCTCATGTAGGATCCGAGGCCCGGCAGGCGGAAGTCCTTGTCGCCCACCTTCAAAGCCTCGTTGATCATCAGGAAGAACCAGCCCCCGGCCATGCTCATCATGGAGTTCCAGGCGAGGCCCGTGGTGGCGAAGGGGAGTTCCACCCACTTGAGGCGCTGCCACCAGTTGAAGCGGTAGACGGTGCCCGCCTCGTGGAACTCGGACGGAACGCTCTTCAGCGAATGGTAGAGGCTGAAGGTCATATTCCAGGCCTGGCCCGTGAAGATCGTGAAGATCGCCGTCAGCTCAAGGCCGATGTTGCTCCGGGGGAAGAGCGCCACCATCACGAGCAGGAGCGGCATGAGGAAGGTCAGCACCGGAATGCTCTGGAGGATGTCCAGCAAGGGCACCAGCAGGCGCTCGGCCCGGGGATCCTTCGCCGCCCAGTAGGCGTAGACGAGCGTGAAGGCCAGCGAGATCGCGTAGGCGGCGAGGCCGCGCATCATGGAGAAGAAGGTGTACTTGGGCAGCGCCAGGGGCGAAAGGTCGAGTTGAAGCTCGGGCCGCTGCACGGCCGTCCATTCGTGGCCCAGGAGGATGAGCCCGTAGATGAGGCCGAAGGCCGCCGCCACCAAGGCGAGGTCCACCCAGCGCTTCCGCCGGAATGGCGCGAAGAGGGCGTTGGCCTGGCCCCATACGGTGTCGAGGAGTCGGGTGATCATGGCTTCCCATCAGCTGGCGCGGGACCAGCATGCCCCGTTCGGTTGAAAACGGGGAGACGGTTTCAAGGGAGGCCGCCCTAGGCGGCGGGAGTCGAAGGAGGCTCGTCAATGGTGGTAGGGGTTGTGGTTCTACTACTCATCGAAACCTCCTCTCCGGCCCCTGGGCCATCGGTCAGTGTGCCGTTTGGCCCGAAGGTCGGTCAATCGGAAATCAGCCTACTGACTGTCGGTTTCCGGCTTCCGGCCACCGGAATGTCGGGACCCGATAGCCGGTAGTCAGTAGCCGGAAGTTGGCTACGGTCGTGCCACGGCCTCCAGCAGCTTCCCGATCACCTCGTCAGTCTTCACGCCATCGGCTTCGGCTTCGAAGGTGAGGAGCAGGCGATGGCGCAGCACATCGGGCGCGAGGTCGGCCACATCCTGGGGCAGGGCATGGTCCCGGCCCTGGAGGTAGGCCTGGGCCTTGGCAGCGGCCTGGAGGGACAGGCTGGCCCTCGGGCTTGCGCCGCAGCGGAGCAGTTCGCGACCTTTCCAGGCCTTGCCCACGCCGGGCCGCGTCGCCTGGACGATGCGGACGATGTAGCCGCGCACCGCGTCATCCAAGTGGATGCGCGCGGCCCCTGCCGAGGCGGCGCCCAGGCTATCCGCATCCATCACCGGCATCGGTCGTTCCGCGGCGCCATCCGCCCGGCGCAGCACCTCGACCTCCTCCTGCTGGCCCGGGTAGTCCACCCGCAACTTGAAGAGGAAGCGATCCATCTGGGCTTCGGGAAGGGGGAAGGTGCCTTCCTGCTCCAGGGGGTTCTGGGTGGCGAGCACGAGGAAGGGGTCCGGCAGCTTGAAGCTCTCTTCGCCCAGCGTCACCTGCCGCTCCTCCATCGCCTCCAGCAACGCGCTCTGCACCTTGCTGGGCGCGCGGTTGATCTCATCCGCGAGCACGAGGTTCGCGAAGATCGGACCTTTCTTCGGCGTGAAGGTCAGTGCCTTCGGGTCGAAGATCAGGGTGCCCACCACATCGCTGGGCAGCAGGTCCGGCGTGAACTGGATGCGGCGGAAGGCGAGGTCGCTCGCATCGGCGAGGGTGCGGATGGTGCGGGTCTTCGCCAGGCCCGGCAGGCCTTCCAGCAGCACATGGCCGCGGCAGAGCAGGGCCACCAGCAGCCGGTCCAGCACCCCAGGCTGGCCGACGATGACCTTGCGGACCTCCGAAAGCAGGGCGTCGAGCGGGCGAGCGGCGGTCGTGGTCATGGGGGATCCCGGATCAGATGGCTCAATTGTGCCGATGTGGGAGGCCGGATGCTAATAATTGAGGATCATGCCCGACATCCTGCTCGTCTCCATGCCCTTCGGGCCCGTGCACCTGCCCTCCCTGGGCTTGAGCCTGCTGGCTTCCGGACTTAAGGCGCGGGGAATCAGCGTGGATGTCCGGTATTTCAACCTGGACTACGCCAAGGCCATTGGACCCGCACTCTACCAGGGGCTCAGCGCGGAGAACCCCTATCCCGCCGACCTCGTCGGGGAGTGGATCTTCTCCAGCGCCTTGGAACGATGCGGAGATCCTGAAGCCTACCTGGCCCAGGTGATTCGAGGCGGCCACCCTGCGCACCGCAAGCGCTTCGCGGGCGTGCTCGCTCAGTCCCACCTGCATCACGAGGCTGCCATCGGCCTTCGTCCAGGAGCCTCTTCCTTCGTGGATGCCTGTGTGGAGGAGATCCTTGCCGCTTCCCCCAAAGTGGTCGGCTTTTCTACCGTCTTCGAGCAGACGGCCGCGAGCCTCGCCGCTGCGCAGCGGATCAAGGCCCGGAGCCCGGGCACGCTCGTCGTGATGGGTGGCGCGAATTGTGAGGGCCCCATGGGGCGCGCGCTCTTTGACCAGAACCCCTGCCTGGACGCGGTGTTCAGCGGCGAGTGCGACTTCAGCTTTCCCGAGGCCATGGCCGGGTTCTTTCGGGATGGCCAGATCCGGGTCGAATCGGGGGTCCATGTCCGACCCTGGTTGGCGGGCGGGCCCGCGAATCCGGCATCGGAAAGGCCCATGGATGACCTGCCCGTCCCAGCCTTCGCGTCCTACTTTCGCGATTTGGATTTACTCGATTTGGACATCCCTGGTGGAAGCGCGGTGCTCTTCGAGACTTCGCGGGGTTGCTGGTGGGGCGAAAAACACCACTGCACCTTCTGCGGGCTCAACGGCCAAGGACTCGGATATCGGAGCAAGAGCCCGGACCGCGCGCTTTCTGAGTTCCGCGCCCTGAAGGTGGCCCATCCTTCCAGCCCGGTGGTGGTGGCGGACAACATCCTCGACATGGGTTACTTCAAGACCTTTCTTCCGGCCCTTGCGGAAGAAGGCAACACGACTCCCCTCTTCTATGAGGTCAAGGCGAACCTCTCCAAGGATCACTTGCGCGCCTTGAAGCGGGCGGGCGTGGCCACGGTCCAGCCGGGCATCGAAAGCCTGGCGGACGGCGTGCTGAAGCTCATGGACAAGGGGGTGCGGGGCCTGCAGAACCTCCAATTCCTCAAGTGGTGCCAAGAACTGGGACTGAACGCCGTTTGGAACCTGCTCCACGGATTCCCGACAGAAGATCCCGAGGACTACGGCCGCATGGTGGCGCGCATCCCCTTGCTCCACCACCTCACCCCGCCCATGGCCTGCTGTCCTGTCCGTCTGGATCGCTTCTCGCCCAATTTCGAGCAAGCGGAAGCAAGGGGCTTCTCTGAGGTGCGGCCGTACCCATCCTATGGGTGGGTCTTCGGGGTGGATGAGGCGCAGGCCTCCCAAATGGCCTACTACTTCACCTTTCAGCACGCGGATGGACGGGATCCTGCCGTATACACGGATCCCCTGGAAGGCGCGGTCACCGCCTGGAGGACGGGGCATTCCCGTGAAAGCCTCACCCAAATGGACAAGGGAACCTTTCTTCTGATCTCAGATCAGCGAGCGATCGCGCCGGAGTCCCTGGTGATCCTCGAAGGCCTGGAAGCAGAGGTGCTCCGGGCCTGCGAAGGGGTTGCCTCCCGCGCCAGGCTGGAATCGGAGCTTTCGTCGGCGCCTGGCGAGGTGGCCGCCGCGATCCATTCCCTTCAGGAGCGCAAGCTGCTCCTGGTGGAGAACGACCTTTGCCTTGCTCTCCCGGTGAAGCTTCTTTCGGCGGTGGGCGCGGAAGTCGCTTGACGGGGCCGAGTCATGCCCCTTACCGTTCAATCAACCTCACCCTCCAGGAGATGTCATGTCCAATGTGGATACCCTCGTCAAGGGCGGCGTCATCAAGGACGCCAGCCAGCTTTCGGCCGATATGGTCAGCAAGATCAACTCCCTGTCCGCGGACGAAGTGAGCCACCTCGTCAGCGCCAAGGGGAAGCTTGGTGATGATGATCTCCAGGGCCACGGCAAGGTGATGATGATTTGACGCTGGTACCCACCAGCCAAGTTGTCCAGGATCGTCTGCTCCTCTATGGGCAGGCGTGGAAGCGCGTGTCACGGGATCTCTGGGCTCGCCCGGATATCCGCGAAATATATCCGGAGATGCTCAAAGTTTCTTTCCAGGTCATCCGGGCGAGCACGCCGTTGCTGTCCCTGGCTCGGGACCGCGCCATCGAACTCGCCGCCACCGATCCGGTGGCGGCGGGGCTCGCGCCTTACCTCGCGCAGCATGAGCAGGAAGAGCGGGGTCATGACGGCTGGCTGCTGGAAGACCTTGGCAAGTTAGGCATCAGCGAAGCCATGGCGCTTGAGGCGCTGCCTTCGCCCCATGTGGCTGGCATGGTGGGCGCCCAGCACTACTGGGTGCGCCACACTCACCCTGTGGCAATCCTTGGCTACCTCGCGGTGTTGGAGGGGGAACCGCCGGAAGAAGCGTTCTTTGTCGAGGCGGCGCGAAAGTGCGGCCTTGATGAAGGCGCGTTCAGCACCCTGCGCTACCACGCCCGCGTGGATCGGGGTCATTGGCAGGACCTCTTGGATCTCTTCGACGCGCTGCCCCTGGAGCCGAGGCACCTCTCGCTCATCGGCCTGAGCATCCTCAATACATGCGAGGGCATGGCCGCATCGCTCCGCCCCTTGTTGGGCAGGGCCTAGAAGCGAAACAGGGGCTCAGTGGCCTTCGTTGATGCGGGCGACGAGGGATTGGAAGGCCGGGTCGTCCCGCATCCCGTCCCAGGTGGGATCAATGCTCAGGACGAGGCAGACTTCGTCTCGCGCCTCATAGGCCTTCTGGAGCCAGATCATCGCGTTGGCGCGATCTCCGAGCCCGGCGTAGATCATGGCGGGGTGCATGGGCGAGAGGTAGGTGCCGCTGGACTGGCTGGCAAGGAGTTGTTGCAGCAAGCGCTGCGCCTCAGCCCGGTCGCCGCGTTTGGCCGCCAGATAGCCGCGCACGCCGAGCACATAGGTGCTTCCACCAGATGACTGCGCCTTGTCCAGCGCCTGGGTCGCCGCCGCCTGATCGCCTTGCTTGGCGTAGACCTGCGCCAACAACAGATGGGGCCACCAGAAGTCCGGTTGCATCTCGACGGATTTGCGAAGGTGGAGCGTCGCGGCGCTCAAGTCCTTCTTTACCCAGAATTCGTTCCACCCGGCGAAGAACTCGAGCATGGCGGAAAGCGGATCCAGCCTGCGGGCCTGATCGAGCTGGGTCACGCAATCCGCGTAGCGGTTCCGCCCCATGAGGATGTAGGCGTAGTATTCATGAGCCACCGCGGAACCGGGGTTGAGGCGGATCGCCGTTTGGAATTCCTGTTCGGCACTCGGGAAATCATGGTCGTACACCGCCTTCGCCACCGCGAGCGCGGTGTGGGCCTCGGAGAGGTTCGGATCAATCTTCAATGCGGCCTCAGCTTCGGCCTTCACCTTTGGCATGGCTTCGGCGGGAGCCATGAATTGGCTGGAGAGGCCCCAATAGGCATAGGCCTTGCCCACATGGGCGAGTGCAGAATTCGGATCCTGCTGCAGGGCCTGGTCGAAGTAGGCGATACCTCGGTTCACATCTTCCGGCGTCCACTTGTCCGCGTAGAAGCGGCCCTTCAGGTAGAACTGGTAGGCGTCACCATTGGTCTTGATGCGGTTCTGGGCGAGGGCGGTCTGGGCGTCCTTCAGTCCATCCAGCGCACCCGCCACACCCTGGGAAATACTGTCCTGGAGGGACGGCAGGTCGTCGGCGGTCCGGGTGAACTGCTGTCCCCAAAGGTGGCGTCCATCGGCGGCTTCGGCCAGTTCGACGGAGATGGCGAGTCCGTTGGGGCGTGTGTAAATGCGCCCGACCAATACGGTCTTCACGCCCAAATCCTTGGCGATGGCCTTCAGATCCGGATTGGGATTCTTGTAGCGAGAGGCGGAGGTCCAGGCGATGACCTTCAGACCTGGAACGCGCGAGAGCTGATCAATGAGCCCTTCCGCGAGACCATCCGAGAGATAGTCCACCTGGGGATCATTGGAGGAATTCACGAATGGGAGAACGGCCACGGAATCAAGGCTCTGCGAACCCACCCCTCCGCGCCATGCGGCGAAAGCCCAAGCCGCGCCCGCAAGAACCACGACCGCCGCAGCCGCGAGGACGAGCCGCTTCCAGGTGAATCCAGGCCGGGAACCAATGGCGCGAGGGCGCTCTCCAGAGGTGAGGCTCGTGGCGAGGCGGCGGAGGTCATCCCGCATGGCCCCCGCGGTGGCGTAGCGGACGGCAGGATCCTTGGTGAGGCAGCGCTTGAGGATGCGTTTCAGCTCTGGGTGGAGATCCGAGGTGCCCTCCATCAACATGGATGGTTCGGAGACGAGGATGGCGCTCATCAACTCCGCGCCGCTCTTGGCGGTGAAGGGGCGACGGCCTGTCGCGGCCTCGTAGAGCACGGCCCCGAGGGAGAAGATGTCGGAGCGGCCATCCAAGTCGTCGCCCTTGACTTGCTCCGGGCTCATGTAGGGCACCGTGCCCACCACCATGCCGGGGCTCGTCATGAGCGTGGCGCTCTGGGCGCTGATGGGAAGGGCGGTCACATCCTTGGCGAGGCCGAAGTCCAGCACCTTCGCCTGGCCCTTGCTGGTGATCATGATGTTTTGGGGCTTGATGTCGCGGTGGACGAGCCCCTGGCGGTGGGCCTCATCCAGGGCATCGGCCACTTCCGCGCCCCAGGTGGCGACTTCCATCAAGGTCGGCCGGTGGTCATGCATGAGATCGCCGAGGGTTTGCCCCTCGATGAACTGCATGGCGATGTAGGCGCCTGAGGCGCTTTCCCCCACCTCGAAAATGGAGCACACATTGGGATGGTCCAGCTTGGCCGCGGCCTGGGCCTCCTTGATGAGGCGCTTCCGCGATTGGGGCTGCTTGGAGTCCTCCGGGGGAAGTAGCTTGATGGCTACCTGGCGGCCGAGCTTCGTGTCTTCCGCGAGATACACCTGCCCCATGCCGCCCGTTCCGAGGGGACGGATCACGCGGTAATGACCGATGCTTTCGGGCTGCTCGCTCAGGGGTACCTCGCCGGGGGGACCCCTCCATCTTGCCCCGGGCGAGGGCCCGCTCCAATGGGAACCTTGCGCCAGGGAATCGGAGAACTCCCAGGAAGGTTTCGACTAGGTGTTGGACTTGATATGGGCCAGGAGGGCTTGGTATCCATCCTGGGATTCTGTGTTGGTTTTCAGGCTCTCCCAGGTGGGGTCCACGGCCAGGGTCGTGATGGCCTCCTCATGATCCAAGGCGGCTTGTTGAAGCTGGGCGAGGGCTTCCGCGTTCCTGTGAAGCCCCGCGAGCACCATGGCGCGGAAATAGGCTTGGCCGGGCCCGGCGAGCTTGGCGAGGATCGCCTCGGCCTCGGAGGTGTGCCCGTTCTCCGCCAATCGCCACCCCTGGTAGGCCAGGGCCCAGGGGCTTCCGGAAGCCACGGCCGCCGCGAGGTGGGGCTCGGCCTCGCTGGGGCTGCCTTCCCGATCCAGGGTCCAGGCGAGGAGCAGCTCGGCGATGGGATGACCGGGATCCTGGGCCAGGGCCTTTCGGAAGGCCGCTTCCGCCTTGGGGAAGTCCCGGTCGTAGAAGTAGGTTCCGCCCCAGAAGACCCATCCGGTGGAGGCTGCCGGGTCCAGACGCAAGGCCTCCTTGAGTTGCACCCGAGCCTCGGATTGCCTTCCGCGCGTCATCAGGAAATAGCCGAAGTGCTCCCGGGCTGCGGCCGAGCCGGGGTTCAGGGCGAGGGCCTTCTTGAATTCGGATTCCGCGCGGGAGTCATCGCGATCGTAGTCGGCGAGGGCCTGGGCCAAGGCCGCATGGGCTTCCGCCAGGTTCGGATCCAGCGCGAGCGCCGCCTGGGCCTCGGCCTTCATCTTCGGGATGGCCTCCGTGGAGGGGATGAAGGCCGAGGACGCGTCCCAGTAGGCGAGAGCCTTTCCCGCATGGGCGAGTGCGAAGCTGGGGTCCACCTTGAGCGCCTGGTCGAACATGGCCAGCGCCTGCTCGAAGGTGGCCGGGGTTTGCTGATCGGAGAGGTAGCGACCCTTGAGGTAGAAGTCGTAGGCCACGGAGTCGTGGCCCGCAGGCATCGAGATCGCCTTGAGGGACAGGCTCTGCAGCACGCCCTCCGCAATGCTGTCCTGGAGGCCCATCAGCTCCGAGGCCGGACGGGTGAATTGCCCTCCCCAGACATGGCTTCCCCTTTGGGCATCCGCCAGTTCCACGGAAACCGCGATGCCATCCGGGCGTGGGAGGACGCGCCCGACGAGCACTTCCTGCACGCCCAGATCGCGGGCGACCGCCTTCAGGTCCAACGATTGTCCCTTGTACCTGGAGGCGGAGGTCCAAGCCGTCACCTGGAGGCCTTGGGTCCGGGATAGCTGGTCAATGAGGCTCTCCGCCAAGCCATCGGCGAGGTAAGCGAGTTGGGGGTCCTGAGTCGTGTTGGTGAAGGGCAGGATCGCGATGCGCTCCACCCCGGGATGGGTCGCCTTCCAGGCGAGCCCCACCAGTCCCGCGAGCAGGACCGCGCCCGTCAGGAGTACACCCTTCCGGGACATCCAGGATTGGACGCGGGCGCGGAAGAACAGATGGGTTCCGCTGGACAGGGCCGCGGTCAAGGCGCGCAGGTCATCCCTCATCTCGCCCGCAGTCGCGTAGCGCCGCTCGGGCTCCTTGGCGAGGGCCCGCTTCAGGATGCGCCGCAGTTCTGGGTGAAGATCGGAGGAGCCATCCAGGAGCAGGGATGGCTCGGACACGAGAATGGCGCTCACCAGTTCCGCGCCGCTCTTGGCGTTGAAGGGCCGTCGCCCCGTGGCGGCCTCGTAGAGCACCGCGCCGAGGGAGAAGAGATCCGAGCGGCCATCCAGGGCTTCGCCTTTTACCTGTTCCGGGCTCATGTAGGGCACCGTTCCCACCACGAGGCCGGGGCTCGTGATGAGCGTGCTGACCTCCGCTGGAGACGGGAAACCGGTCATCTCCTTGGCCAATCCGAAGTCCAGGACCTTCGCCTGGCCTTTGGTGGTGATCATGATGTTCTGGGGCTTGATATCCCGGTGGATCAGGCCACTCCGGTGCGCTTCGTCCAGCGCGTCCGCCACTTGGGCGCCCCACTCCGCCACTTCCTCCAGGTTCGGACGGTGGTCCAGCAACAAGTCCCCGAGGGTCTGCCCTTCGATGAACTGCATGGCGATGTAGGCGCCCGAGGCGCTCTCACCCACCTCGAAGATGGAACAGACATGGGGATGGTCCAGCTTCGCCGCGGCTTGGGCCTCCTTGAGCAGGCGCTTGCGGGACTGCGGGTGAGTAGAATCCTCCTGGGGTAGTAGCTTGATCGCCACCTGGCGTCCCAGCTTCGTGTCCTCCGCCAGAAACACCTGTCCCATGCCTCCGGATCCGAGTGGCCTGAGCACGCGGTAATGGCCGATGTGATCGGGATGGGGAATCAGGGCGACCTCGTGGGTTCGAAGCCCATCATCCGACCCCTTGGAATCTGGTGCCACAAAGATCGAATGTTTCCCTACCAGTGGTAGGGGCGGCGGGCGGTCGCCCGGGGTGCTAGGCTCGGGCTCTGCCGTTCTTGGAGCCGCCATGAAATCCGCCGTCATCGTCGAAGCCAAGCGCACCCCCTTTGGCCGGGGCGTCAAAGGCGCCTACGCCGCCACCCGGCCCGAGAAGATCGGGGCGGTCGTCATCGAGGCCCTCAAGCCGCTCCTGAAGGATTGGTCTGGGTTGGAGGATGTCCTCGTCGGATGCGCCATGCCCGAAGGCGAGCAAGGCATGAACATGGCGCGCCTCATCAGCTTCAAGGCGGGCTTGCCCATCACGGCGGGCGCGGTCACCGTCAACCGCTTCTGCGGGTCCAGCCAGGAGACGGTGCTCATGGCCCAGCGGGCCATCCTCGCGGGCGTCGGCGACCTCTACCTGGCGGGCGGCACGGAGAGCATGTCGAAGGTGCCCATGATGGGCTTCAATCCAAGCGTGGATCCCGAGCTCACGGCCGTCTTCCCCGAGGCCTACTGCTCCATGGGCATCACGGCGGAGAACCTGGCCAGCGACTACAAGATCACGCGCAAGGAGCAGGATGAATTCGCGTACAACAGCCACCAGAAGGCCGCCGCGGCCTGGAAGGCGGGCAAGTACGAGCACCAGGTCGTCCGCTTCGAGACGAAGGGCCTCGACCACCAGCCCGTCACGCTCCAGATGGATGAGTGCGTGCGCGCCGAAAGCACCCTCGAAAAGCTGGGTGAGTTGAAACCCGCCTTCAAGGCCGATGGCCTCGTCACCGCCGGCAACAGTTCGCCCATCACCGACGGCGCGGCCTTCTGCCTCGTCATGGAGGAGGAAAAGGCGAAGGCCCTCGGTCTGAAGCCCCGCGCCCGCATCCTCATGGGCTGCGTCGCCGGCTGCCCGCCGGACCGCATGGGCATCGGCCCGGTGCCGGCCACGAAAAAGGTGCTGTCGCGCCTGGGCATGACCCTGGATCAGATGGACGCCATCGAACTGAATGAGGCCTTCGCGTCCCAGAGCCTCGCCGTCATCCGCGAAGGCGGCTTCGACCCCGCCAAGGTGAACGCCTGGGGCGGCGCCATCGCCATCGGCCATCCCCTCGCCGCCAGCGGCTGCCGCCTCTTCGCGACCCTGCTGGACCGGCTTGAGCAGGATGGCGGCAAGTACGGCCTCGCCACCATGTGCATCGGCGGCGGACAGGGCATCAGCACGGTGATTGAAAAGCTGTAATCATCCGCAGATTACGCAGATGACGCCGATTCAAAAGCATCCCCGAGAGGAGCGAGATCCTCGGACCCACGCCATTATTGGCGCGGCCATGGAGGTCCATTCGGTCTTGGGATGCGGATTCCTGGAGTCCGTTTACCAGGAGGCGCTCGCGAGGGAGTTCGCCGTGAGGCATATCCCGTACCGGAAGGAAGTCCCACTTCCCGTGATTTACAAAGGGCAACCCCTGGACTCAACATTCAGGGCCGATTTCGTCTGCTTTGACACGGTGATTGTGGAACTCAAGGCGTTGGGGAAAGTGGGCGGCATCGAAGAAGCACAAGTTCTCAACTACCTGAAAGCCACAGGTCACCAGGTCGGCCTGCTTCTGAATTTTGGCGCGCGGTCCTTGGAATTTCATCGCATCGCTTTGAGTCGGGCGCCCGCCCAATCTGCGTAATCGGCGAAATCTGCGGATAAATACGAGGTTTTTATGGACATCAAAAAAATCGCGGTGCTCGGTTCGGGTGTCATGGGCAGCGGCATCGCGGCCCATGTGGCGTCGGCGGGGTGTGAGGTCGAGCTGCTGGACATCGTCATAGACGAGGCGAATCCGGACAAGCTGGCGGCGGGAGCCATCGAGGGACTGAAGAAGTCCAAGCCCGCGCTGATGATGCACCCGCGCTTCCTCAAGAAGATCCGTCCTGGCAACCTGCGGGACCATCTCGATCGTTTGAAGGACTGCGACTGGGTCGTGGAAGTCGTGAAGGAGGATCTGAAGGTCAAGCAGGATCTCTACGCGCGGCTTGAAGGCCACCTCAAGGACGGCGCCTGGATCACCTCGAACACCTCGGGCATCCCGCTCCGCCTGTTGACCGAAGGCCGTAGTGAGGGCTTCAAGAAGCACTTCGCCATCACGCACTTCTTCAACCCCGTGCGCTACCTGCGCCTGCTGGAGTTCGTGAAGGGGCCGGATGTGCCCGAGGCGGAGGCCTCCGCCTTCCGCACCTGGCTTGAGGACAAGCTCGGCAAAGAGGTCGTCCCCGCCTTCGACTCACCGACCTTCATCGGCAACCGCATCGGCATCCAGGGGATCATGTCCGTGCTGCACATGGCGCTGGCGGAGAAGATCCCCTTCGAAGTCATTGATTCCGTCATGGGCGACGCCGCGGCGCGGGCGAAGAGCGCTCTCTTCCGCACGGCAGATCTCGCGGGCGTGGACATCACGGCGGCCACCGCGAGCAATGTCTACAACCTCTGCCCCAACGACGAGGACCGAGACACCTTCAAGTTGCCGGAATTCGTGGAGTGGATGCTCGCGAACAAGCTCCTCGGCAACAAGACCAAGGCGGGCTTCTTCAAGAAGGATAAGGGCCCGGATGGCAAGAAGGTCTTCCTGCGCCTGGACCCAGAGACTCGCACCTATGTGCCCCAGGTGAAGAAGGATTGGCCCATCCTCAAAGAGCTGAAGGGTATTGACGACCCCGCCGAGCGCGTGAAGCAGTTGCTCACGAGCGATTCGGAGGCCGGGCGTCTCGCCTGGCGCTGCACCGCGCCAAACCTCGTCTACGCCGTGAACCGACTGGGCGAAGTGACGGATCTGCCAAGCCATGTGGACGCGGCCATCAAGAACGGCTTCGCCTTTGAACTCGGGCCTTTCGAATTGTGGGACACGCTCGGCGTCGAGCGGGTCGTCGCCCGTCTTCGCTACGAGCAGCGGCCCGTACCCGCGCTGGTGGAACGGATGCTCGCGCAGGGTGTGGCGAGCTTCTATCAGTGGAAGTTTGGGGTGCCCACGGCCCAGCTCAACCCCAAGACGCTGGCCTTTGAACCCATCGCCGAAGACCCCCGCGTCATCCTTCTCAAACGCGAGGAGGGCCGCGGCAAGGTGGTCGCGAAGAACGGATCGGCGAGCCTCTTCGACCTAGGCGATGGCGTCGCCTGCCTGGAGTTCCACTCCAAGATGAACGCGCTGGATGACGGCATCGTGATGATGCTGGAGAACAGCATCCAGAAGCACATCCCGGGCCGCTTCAAGGGCCTCGTGCTCGGCAACCAGGGCAAGCTCTTCAGCGCCGGTGCCAATCTCGCCTTCGTCCTGAATGCGGCCCGCGACAAGAAGTTCGACCTCATCGAAGAAGCGTCGCGCCGCCTCCAGTACGCGGCGCGCCTGCTCACCTACGCGCCGTTCCCCACCGTCGCCGCGCCCTTCCAGATGGCGCTGGGTGGGGGATGTGAATTGACCCTCGCCTGCCAGCGGGCCGTGGGTCATGCGGAACTCTACATGGGTCTCGTGGAAGTCGGCGTCGGCGTCATCCCGGCAGGGGGTGGCTGCCTCCAGATGCTGCTGCGCCTGGAAGAAGCCATGGAGGCGAAGGGCGAGAAGGGCCCCATGCCCAAGGTGAAGACGGCCTTCCAGCTCATCGGCACCGCGAATGTGAACACGAGCTTCGACGAGTGCGTGGCGAACGGCTACCTGCGCCGCACGGATCGCCGCGTCATGAACAGCGCCTTCCTGCTGCATGAGGCCAAAGCGGAAGTCCTCAAGATGGCCGCCGCCTTCGAGCCCCGCAAAGAGCGCACCCTCAAGCTGCCCGGCCTCGGCGGCGTCGCCGCGCTGGATCTCGCCGTGAAGGACTTCCAGCTCCAGGGCATGGCCTCCGAGCACGACGCGATCATCATGCACGAGCTGGCCTATGTGCTCTGCGGCGGCGATGTGAGCCTCGTCCAGGAGAACACCGAGGAGCGCATCCTCGAACTGGAGCGCCAGGCCTTCGCCCGCCTCTGCGGCTACGAGAAAACCCAGGCCCGCATGGAGAGCATCCTCACCAAGGGCAAGCCGCTCAGGAACTGATGGGTGAACCGCAGATTTCGCCGATTACGCAGATAAAAAACTAAGTGAATTTGGGATTCACTTCTCTGGGATGCTCAAAAATCTCTTTTGGAGTGTAGTTGCGCCGTCAAGGCTTGCCATGCCCTCGTAGGCCAATCGAACCCCGTCCCTCACGGGTGTGATCCGGAGCATGTCCTCATCCGCGCAACGATAGATGGTGTCCTCGAAACGGACCAGCAGCTTGGGATGATCCGTATCCGCCCCAGGAGCGAGCACGCGGACATGTAGGTTGCTCCAACAGGAGGTGCACCATGGTGGTGTGGAGGCGATGACGATCCTGGGGCCGTCGAGCAGGAGCGCCTGCGCGTTATCGCGCGCACCCATCGGGTCTTGCTCATCCCGGGGTTCGTGGAGATCAATCATCGTGAGCCTCCATTTGGCTCCATTGGCATTTAAGAGCGCGATGAATAGATGGCTGCCGCATGGTGCGGGCACTTTTAACCCCACCAGGGTCCAAGGGCCGCGGTGCGCGAGAACCCGGTTGACGGGAGGTGTCAGGGTGTCCGGTTGATTAGAACGGCGGAAATTCATCGGGCCCGGAAGCGGAGCCAGGACGGGGCCGTTCCTTTCAACCCAGGCCGCCCAAGCTCTCCCCAATTCATCCATCACAGCCGGGAATCCAGGCTCTGGGCCCTTGTCTGGATCTCCAATGAGGTCGAACCCCGTATACCCCGCCCACGCGGCTGTGAGTCGTTGTTCCGGTGTTTGCGCAAGCAGGACGGGCGCGATGAGGGCGGAGGTCAAGAATGGGCGCAGCATAGTGGTTTCCATGATGCGCTATTGTTGGGTTTCCATCTGCGTAATCGGCGTAATCTGCGGATTCACTCTTTTTTTCTGTTCTGATCCATGAAGTCTGTCCTTCGCGAATTTCTGATTTTCGGTCTCAAGGAGGCCAGGGCCTGCCTCTTCGCGGGGGGCTTCTTCCTGATTCTCATTGCGTCCAAGACCGTTCATGTCCCCGGTCTGGCGCGCTACGACTTCATCCTGCTCATGGCGCTGCTGCTCCAGGCGGGGATGCTCGTCTTCAAGCTGGAGACCTGGGACGAGGCCAAGGTGCTCCTCCTCTTCCATGCCTTCGGCTTGGGCCTGGAGATCTTCAAGACGAACCCGGCGATTGGATCCTGGAGTTACCCGGAACCGGGCTACGCCAAAGTCTTCGGCGTGCCGCTCTACTCGGGCTTCATGTACGCGGCGGTGGCGAGCTACCTGTGCCAGGCCTGGCGCATCCTCGATGTGGAACTGGAGCGGGAGCCGGATCCGCGCCTCAGCCTCGCCCTCGCCATCCTCATCTACCTGAATTTCTTCACTCACCATTTCATTCCGGATTTCCGGTGGGTCCTGAGCGTGGCCGTGCTCGTCCTCTTCTGGCGCTCCCGCGTCGCCTTCACCGTCACGGACCAACGGCGGCGCATGCCGGTGGTGCTGAGTTTCCTGCTCATCGGCTTCTTCATCTGGGTGGCGGAGAACATCGCCACTTTCGGCGGGGCCTGGGCCTATCCGGATCAGCGGATGGGGTGGCGGGCGGTCTCCTTCGGCAAGATCCATAGCTGGACCCTGCTCGTGATCCTGAGCTTTGTGCTGGTGGCCGATCTGAAGCGCTTGAAGACGCGGCTCGCAGGGGCCTTGCCCGGGGGCAGAACCCAGGAGGCCGACTAGCGGCTTCCCACGGCTATCCTGGAGGCTTGATCTGGAGCATCCATGGAAGGCATCCGCAGGGACACGAGGCTGGTGGTGGAGCAGTTGGAGGGGCAGGTGGCCCGGCTCCGACGCGCGGTCTGGGTGCTGTTCCTGGCCCTGATCGGCGCGGGTGGCTTCTTCCTCTGGCAGCATCGCCACCCCAAGGCGGCGGCCCAACCCGAGACGCTGACCGTGAAGGGGCTCGTCATTGAAGGCGGCGAAGGGCAGGCACGCCTCTCGCTCACGAACGAAGGGCTCCAGGTGACGGATGCTCAAGGTCAGGGTCGCATCGCGCTCACCCTTCAATCCGATGGCAGCGGCCATCTCGTGCTGGGCGCGGCGAACGCGCCCGCGTTCACGGCCATGCCCGGCGTGGTGTCGGTGACGGATGGCAAGAAGGCGTCGGCCGCCCTGGCTGCGGTCCCGGGGCCCGCCCTCCAACTCAAGCGCGATGGGAAGGTCGTCGTGAAGCAGCCCTGGGACGCGCCGGATCTGAAATGAAGGCGCTCCGCTTTCACGAGCCGGGCGATCCTCTCGCCGTGCTGAGGTTGGAAGAAGTTCCGCTTCCCGAGCCCGGCCCCGGTGAGGTGCGCCTTCGGATGGTCGCGCGGCCCATCAATCCTTCGGATCTGCTCCAGGTCCAAGGCGTGTATGGGCGCAAGCCGACTCTCCCCGCCACGGCGGGACTGGAGGGGCTCGGGGTCATCGAGGCGCTGGGCGATGGCGTGACGGGTTGGGCCATCGGCCAGCGCGCGTTGCCCATGGGCGCGCAAGGCACCTGGGCCGAAGCCTTGCTCACGCCTGCGTCGAACCTCTACCCGGTTCCGGACAACCTCGCGGAGGACCAGGCGGCCCAGGCCGTCGTCAATCCCCTCACGGCTTGGTTGATGGCCGACCAGTTGGGATTGGGCCCCGGCCAGTGGCTGATCCAAAGCGCCGCCGCCTCCGCTGTGGGGAAGGTCCTCATCCAACTCGGTCACTTGCGGGGCTTCAAGACGCTCGGCCTCGTCCGCAGGCCTGAAGCCGTTCAGGAGTTGCTGGATCTCGGCGCGGATGCGGTTCTGTGCACGGACGATCCGAATTGGATGAAGCAGGTGGCGGAATGCGTGCCCGGGGGTGCCCATGCCGCCGTGGACGCCGTGGGGGGAAGCCTCGGCGGCGAGATGGTGAAGCTCCTGCGCCCCGGAGCCACGATGCTCGTCTACGGCGCGCTGTCCATGGAGCCGCTCCAACTGCCCGGCGGCCAACTCATCTTCCGCACCGCGACCGTGCGGGGCTTCTGGCTCACGGACTGGAAGAAGCGCGCGACGCCATCCGAGCGCGAAAAAGCCATGGTGGACCTGCTCGCGGCGATGACATCGGGCCACCTCGTGGTGCCCGTCGAAGCCAGCTACCCGCTCGATCATTGGCGCGATGCGGTCGCCCACGCCCAGCGAACCGGACGATCAGGAAAGGTGCTCATCCGGTAATCCGGGTCGTGTTGGCCTTCAGGCCCCGGGCTCCAGGCTGCGCGGCTGGTCCAGGTATCGTCGGGGGACCATTCCTCATTCGAGGAGCTTCACGCGTAGGCTGACTCGCTCACCAAGTGGGTCGGCGCCAACCGTGCAGCCCGCAGCCCGCAGCCCGCAGCCCGGAGCCCGTCGCCCATCGCCCATCGCCCGAATCCCGATTTCCCTTGCATCCTCCGTCTCAGGCTCCAAGAATGGCGGCCCAGTCCATTCGTTCGAGGAGGATGCCATGACCGGCAAGACTCTTTCGGCCCCCCGGGCAGCCGCCCTGGTGGGGCCTTACGCGTCGGGCAAGACCGCGCTGTTGGAAAGCCTGCTGGCCCATGCGGGCGCGATCCCGAAAAAGGGCAGCGCGAAAGATGGCAACACCGTCGGCGACGGGTCGCCGGAGGCGCGCGCCCACCACATGGGGACGGAACTGAACGCCGCTTCCTGCGCTTTCCTGAATGAAGGCTGGACCTTTCTGGACTGTCCAGGCTCGGTGGAATTCGCCCGGGACGCGGAGCAGGCGCTCATGGTCAGCGACCTCGCCGTCGTCGTGGTGGAGCCCGAGCCGGGGAAGGCGATCCTGGCCGCGCCGATGCTGCATTTCCTCGACCAGCGCCAGATTCCGCATCTGATCTTCATCAACAAGATGGATGGCGGCGGCGCGGGCCGTCTGAAGGACACCATCGCCGCGCTCCAGGCCGTGAGCGAACGGCCCCTCGTGTTGCGCGAACTGCCCCTCAAGGAGGGAGGCTTCGTGGACCTGGTGAGCGAACGGGCCTACAAGCAGGGACCGGGCGGGAGCTCCGACCTGATCCCCCTTCCGGAATCCGCGCTTCCCGAAGAACAGGAGGCCCGCCGCGAGATGCTGGAGCACCTCGCCGACTTTGACGACCACCTTCTGGAAGAACTCCTGGAAGAGGTGAAGCCCTCCACCGAGGAAGTCTTCGAGGATTTCCGCAAGGAGTTGGCGGGCGACCTCATCGTCCCCGTCTTCTTCGGGTCAGGCGAAAAGGACTTGGGCATCCGCCGCCTCTTCAAGGCCCTGCGCCACGAAGCGCCCGGCCCCGCCACCACGGCGGACCGTCTGAAGATCCCCACGGGCAAGGACGCTTTCGTCCAGGCCTTCCGGACCCTCCACGCGCCCCATGTGGGCCGCCTCAGCTTCGCCCGGATCTGGCGCGGGCCGGTGGCGGATGGAAGCACCCTCGGGGGTGCGCGGGTCGCGGGCCTCTTCAAGCTGATGGGCGGTCATCAGACCAAGGTCCAGACCGCGGAGACCGGCGAGGTGGTGGCCATCGGCAAGTTGGAGCAGGCCCAGGCGGGCCATGGGCTTTCCCCTTCCGCGACGCTGGATCTGCCTTGGCCCGAAGCGGCCCAGCCGGTGCTCGCCATGAGTCTGAAGGCCTTGAAGAGCGCCGATGAGGTGAAGCTCGGCGGCGCGTTGCAGAAATTGTGCGAGGAAGATCCGACCCTTCAGCTCGAGCAGAGCGAGGACACCCATGAGCGCCTGCTCTGGGGCCAGGGCGAGATCCACCTCAAGGTCGCGTTGGAGCGACTGAAGCATCGCTTCAATTTGGAAGTGACCCACGGCGCGCCGCTGGTGCCCTACCGGGAAACCATCCGCAAGTCCGTCAGCCAACACGGCCGCTTCAAGCACCAGACCGGCGGCCACGGTGCCTTCGGCGATGTGGTGCTGGACATCAAACCGCTGCCGAGGGGCGAAGGCTTCGTCTTCAAGGAGGCCATCGTCGGCGGCGTCATCCCCCGCAACTTCTTCCCCTCCGTGGAAAAGGGCTGCGTGGATTTCATGCGCCAGGGCCCCTTGGGCTTCCCGGTGGTGGATCTTGAAGTGACCCTCACCCACGGCAGTTTCCACTCGGTGGATTCCAGCGACGCCGCCTTCCAGCAGGCCGCCCGCATCGCCATGGGCGAAGGACTGCCCAACGCGCGACCCGTGCTGCTCGAACCCGTGGTGGAGCTCTCCATCAGCGTGCCCGCCGAATTCACCGCCAAGGCCCAGCGGCTCGTGACGGGCCGCCGGGGCGGTCAGGTGCTCGGCTTTGACGCCAAGGAGGGCTGGCCCGGTTGGGACGCGGTGGGCGCGCTCATCCCCCAAGCGGAGATGCGCGACCTCATCGTCGAACTCCGCAGCCTGACCCTCGGCGTCGGCTTCTTCACCTGGAAGCTGCACCGCCTCCAGGAACTCGAAGGCCGGGAAGCCGACAAGACCGTCGAGGCCCGGCGGGAATCCCTGGGAAGAGCCCCCGCCAAAGTCTGAAGCCGGATGGGTCCGGATTCGCTGGTCCCCCCGCCCGGGGTCGAACCGGGATGCCTTTGCGGGCTGCGGATTTTAAGTCCGCTGCGTCTGCCATTCCGCCACGGGGGGCCCCTTTAGCCTACGGGGCGAGGGGAACCTGCGCTAGGCTTGGGGCATCGCTTCATGAGGGAGAATCCACCCATGCGTCGCGCGCTTCCCATTTTGATGATGCTGGCCGCCACGGGCTTATCCGCGTCCGCTCCGGCCGACACGAAGGACATGAAGGCGCTCTACCAGCGCAGTTGCGCCATGTGCCATGGCGAGGACGGCTCGGGACGCGGTCCCAACGGTCAGCGCCTGGGCGGCAAGGACCTCGCGAATCCCCGCTGGCAGGCCCGCACCCGGGACAGCCAGATGGTGAAGGCCATCCTGAAGGGCAAGGATTCCATGCCCGCCTTCGGCGCGCAGATGTCCGAAGCCGATGCGCTCAAGCTCGTCACGGAAGTGATCCGGCCCATGGCCGCCAAGAAACACTAATCGGAGAACCTGATGCGCCTGCTCGCCCTCCTGCTCGCCGCGCCCCTGATGGGCCAAGCTCCCACGCCGGCTCCCACCGCCCCCGCCTTCAGCGCCCACGGCTTCTTTCTCCAGCACTGCGCGGGATGCCATGGCCAGGATGGCAGCGCCACCCGTCCCGACGGATCCAAGGGCCGCGCCGCCGATCTCACGGATGTGGCCTGGCAGAAGGCCAACACCGATGCCGCCATCGCTCACGCGATCCTCGATGGCAAGGGCCACATGCCCGCCTTCAAGGGCCGCCTTTCCGAAGACGAGGCCATGAAGCTCGTAACGGAAGTCGTCCGCAAGCTCCAGAAGGGCACGCCGGTCAAAGCGAACTGACTTCACCGCAGAGGCGCGGAGGACGCAGAGAAGATCTTTTTTCTCCGCGTTCTCCGCGCCTCTGCGGTGAGCGCTCCTTTAGACTGGTGAGATGCCCGAGGCCGCCCACGATCATCCTCTCCTGCGCGGCCTGAACGCGCCCCAGCGGGAGGCCGTGACGCACACGGCGGGGCCGCTGCTCATCCTGGCGGGGGCGGGTTCGGGCAAGACGACGGTCATCACGCGACGCATTGCGTGGTTGATCGAGGAAGAGGGCGTCCATCCGGCGTCCATCCTCGCCGTCACCTTCACCAACAAGGCGGCGGAGGAGATGCGCGAGCGCGTCCAAAAGCTCGTGAGCGTGCCCTCCGAATCGCTTTGGGTGAGCACCTTCCACAGTTTCTGCACGCGCATCCTGCGACGGGAAGGCGAGCGCTGCCCCGTGGGCCGCGACTTCGTCATCTTCGATCCGAGCGATCAGAAGAGCCTGATGAAGCAGGTGCTCGCGGAATTGCGCCTGCCCGAAAAGCAGTTCCACCCCCGCAAGGTGCTCGAAGTCATCTCCGACTGGAAGAACCGCTGCCTCTTGCCCCAGGAAGCGACGGAAGAGGCCGTGGATGCCTGGACCCGCAAGGCGCTCGACGCCTACGGCCTCTACCAGGAAGGGCTGAAGAAGCACCGGGCCTGCGACTTCGATGATCTGCTCCTGTGGACCGAACGCATCTTCCGCAACGAGGAGCTGCGCGTCCAGTACGGCAACCGTTTCAAATACCTCCTCGTGGATGAGTACCAGGACACCAACCGCGCCCAGTACCACCTCGTCCAGCACCTCGCCGCCGCCCACCACAACCTCTGCGTCGTTGGAGATGAAGATCAGTGCCTTGTGCGAGGCACGAAGATCCTCATGGCGGATGGGCGAACCCGCGCCATCGAACGGGTGAAGGCGGGCGACGAAGCGCTGGCGCCCCATGGAAGCGGCGAGTATCGCGCGGCGTCGGTGCTCCGTGCGGGCGCTCGAACCGCGCCTGGAACGGGCATTCGCATCACGACGAAGGCGGGCCGTGTGCTGACCTCGACTCCTGAGCACATGCACTTCGCGGGGTATCGCCTCGACGCGTCGCCCAACCTCCACTTCGTCTACCTCATGCACAAGAAGGGCGTGGGCTTTCGCGTGGGCACGAGCCAGGCGCACACCCGCGGGCAGGTGAAGCCGGTGGTGGGCTTCCTCCAGCGGGCCCGCCAGGAGCACGCGGACGCGCTTTGGGTGGTGTCGGTCCATACCTCAGAAAACGACGCCCGGTTGGAGGAATCGCTCGTCTCCTTGCGCTACGGATTGCCCATGATGCCCTTCACGCCCCGGAAGGGGGGATCGAAGAATGGACTCGTCCACGATGGCAAGCTCATCGGAAAGCTCTTCGCGTCCCTCGATACGGAATCCGCCGCCGAGCGCCTTTTGATGGATCGCGGCATGGCCATCGAGTTCCCCCATCACCGCGCCCAAGCGGTGACGGGCCTGCGCCGCCAGATCACCCTCACCCTCTGTGGAGACCGGCGCGGGCGCAGTCCCATGCACCGCATTTCCATGGTTGGCCAGGACTCCGAGGGCCGAAAGGTCCTGGAAGATCTCGGTTTCAGCGTCCGCCCCGCCAAGGCCGGATCGGGGAGCTGGCGCTTCGAGACCTGTGCCAAGGATTTTGGTCGCGTGTTGAAGGATGCGAAGCGCATCCAGAAGCATCTGGATGCCGAAGTGATGCTCCAGGGGCGTTTCGGCGCGGGGAGAAGCGGCGAGCGGGCGAGCCTCCCCTTCCTGCCCGCCTGCAATGTGAAGGAAGGCATGGCGCTTTTCACGCCGGAGGGCTATGACACCGTCACGAAGGTGGAGCGCGTGCCACTGAAAGGCGAAGTTTTCGACCTCGATATCGCGGGCGTCCACGCCTTCGTCGCGAATGGCGTCGTCACCCATAACTCGGTCTACGGCTGGCGCGGGGCCGACATCCGCAACATCCTCGACTTCAAGCGCGACTTTCCGGAAGCCGCTGAAATCAAGCTCGAACAGAATTACCGATCCACCCAGAGCATCCTGGACGCGGCCAGCACGGTCATCGCCAACAACACCCAGCGCCTGGGGAAGACCTTGTGGACCGATCGGGGGGAAGGCGAGCGGCTGCTCTTCAAGCTGGTGGACGATGGACGCTTCGAAGCCGAATGGGTGGCGCGGACGATCCTCGCCGAACGCGAGCGGGACCGGGATGCCCGCATGGCCGTGCTCTACCGCGCCAACTGGCAGAGCCGTCAGATTGAAGATGCACTGCGCGCGCTGGACATCCCCTACAAGCTCATCGGCGGCGTGAAGTTCTACGAGCGGCAGGAAGTGAAGGATCTGCTTTCCTACCTGCGCCTGTTGCAAAATCCCTTCGACCTCACGAGCTTCCGTCGTTGCGTGAACGCGCCGAGCCGGGGCGTGGGGCCGACGACCCTCGGGCGCATCGAGGCTTCCATCCCCGACAATGGCACGCCGCTGGAAGGCGTTGCCGTGTTGCTCCGCTCTGGCGAACTGAAGGGCCGCGCCCAGCGGGAGCTGGCGCGCTTTGTCACCTTCTTCGACCGCGCGGCGAAGGAACAATCCGCGCTCACCCTCGGCGGCCTCGTCCGTTGGGTGATGGTGGAGAGCGGCTACCTCCAGAGCCTCGTGGATGAGGGCACGCTGGAAGCCGAAAGCCGCGTCCGCAACCTGGAGGAGTTCGTTGCCGCCGCGACGGAACTGGAAGGCCAGGGTCTGCGCCTTGCCGAGTTTCTGGATCGCATCACCCTCGCGGCGGATGCCGATCAAGTGGAGCAGGACGCGCGCCTCAGCTTGATGACGATCCACTGCGCCAAGGGACTCGAATTCCCCGTCGTCTTCGTCGTGGGGCTCGAAGAGGATGTCTTCCCCAACCGCAACGCCCGCGAAACGCCCGAAGGCATCGAAGAAGAGCGCCGCCTCTTCTATGTGGC
>JAFDVN010000086.1 GCA_018269025.1 Acidobacteriota bacterium
CCCGGGTGACGACGGCCCGGTGGATCTTGCCAAGCAGGAAATGGCGCATCATTTGGCACCTCCGGTCCAGGCTCCAGGTCAGAGTCCCGGCCAACGATCTAAGGATACCGCAACGGGGGGCGGGATCAGTTGAAGAGCACGATGTGGAGGTTCAGGCCCACGCGGGGGAGCGGCACCGGCGGGGGCGGCGCGGCGGGAAGGCCGAAGGCGCCTGAGACATCCGCCCGGAAGCGCGGGTCGTACACATGGCGGAGCACCCACCGGCCGCCCACGAAGACATAGACCCGGCTCGGGTCCCCGGGCACCACCGCGCAGTAGCGGCGTTCGCCGGGCCGCCACCAGGTGTTCATCCAGGGCGGTGCCGGGCGACGGTCGCCCTGGTGGTACTCGTGCTTCCGCCACTTGCGCTCGTGTTTCCAGTAGTTGTTTTCTTCGCGCCGGTCCCGGCGGGCGTCTTCCCGCCAGCGGCGTTCCTGCCCTTTTCGGCCCCGGCCATGGCGATCATCCCGGTCGTCATCCCGATCCCGGCGGCCATGGTGGTCGCCATGGTCCTCCAGCAGGAGGAGGGCCGGGGGCTGAGGTGGAAGGAGCGCGGGCGAGGGGGCGAGTAGGAGCGCGAGAAGGCTTAGCACGGCGTCCTCCTAGTTGAAGAGCACCACATGGAGGTCTATGCCCACATGGGGCAGGGGCACGGGTGGGGGTGCCAGGGGCAGGCGGAGCGCGTCGCGGACTTCGGCCTGGACGCTGGCGGTGAAGCCCTTCCGGAGTTCCCAGTGACCGTCAATGAGGAACCAGGCGCGATCCTGGTAGCGGGGGTCAATGGCGATGTAGGGCCGCTCGGGCACCCGGCGGCCAAATTTCTTGGCGAGCCCCGGGGGCAGGCCGCCCTTCTTGGCGAGGCCGGGGGGCACGAAATGTCCGTTGGAGGGGTTGGCGTGGGGGTTGCCGTGACCGTGTCCCCGCCCCTGGGGGCTGGGAAACAGGGTCAGGGTGGCGCTGAGCAGGGCGGGGAGGAGCATGGGACCTCCTGGGGACGAGCATCAATCCCCGTGGTTGGGGCTGAGGCTCACATTCAGGCCCGCTTCGGAAGCGGAAGGGGCCAGCACGACATTGTCAATGAGGCGGGTGGCGCCCACATAGGCCGCGACGCAGAGGGCCGCCGTGCGATCCACGGGCCCCTGGATCGGTTCCAGGGACTGAGCGTCCACCAGCTCAAGGTATTGCAGGCGGTCGGCCCCCGCCATGGCCTCCCGGGCGAGGCCGAGGAGCCGTTCGGGCGACCGCTCGCCGTCGCGAAAGGCATCCTGCGCGGCAAAAAGCCCCTGGCTGAGGCAGCGGGCCCTTTCCCGCTCGTCTTCACTCAAGTAGCTGTTGCGGCTGCTCATGGCCAGACCATCCTCTTCGCGGATGGTGGGGATGACCACCACATCCACCGGGAGATTCAAGTCCCGTACCATCCGCCGCACGACGACGGTCTGCTGGAAATCCTTCTGGCCGAAGAAGGCCAGATCCGGCTGGACCATGGCCAGGAGCTTGGCCACCACCGTCGCCACCCCCCGGAAATGGCCCGGGCGGAAGGCCCCGCAGAGGGGCTCCGCCAGGCGGCCCGGCTCCACATGGGTCTGGAAGCCCGTGGGGTACATCTCGGGCACTTCGGGCAGAAAGAGCACATCCGCCCCGGCCTCCAGGCACAGGGCCTGATCCCGCTCCAGGTCGCGGGGGTACTTGGCGAAGTCCTCGTTGGGGGCGAACTGGGTGGGGTTCACGAAGAGGGACACCACCGTCACATCGCAGCGGGAGGCGCTTTGCCGCACGAGCGCGGCATGGCCTTCGTGCAGGTAGCCCATGGTGGGGACGAAACCGATCCGTTTGCCCTCGTTCCAGAGGGGCTTCAGGAGGGCGCGGAGATCGGCGACACTCCGCACGAGACGCATGGGCAAGCAGGTACCTCTTGGGACTACCGGCGACGGCCGGGTTGCCAGGATGCCACAGCCGGGCGGATCTCCTCCGGGAGCTTGTAAGATTCAGCGGGCCCGGGGAAGGTTCCGGAGCGCACATCCGCGATCCACCGCTCGGTGGCGTCGCGCATGAGGTCAAATCCTTCCAGGTACTTGCGGACGAATTTGGCGGGGCGCTGGGGCAGCAGGCCCAGCAGGTCGTGGAAGACAAGCACCTGGCCCGAGCAGTGGAGCCCGGCCCCGATGCCGATCGTCGGAATGCGCAGGGTTTCGGTGATCCGGGTGGCGAGATCCGCAGGGATGCCCTCCAGGACGAGGGAGAAGCAGCCCGCCTCCTGGAGGGCGACCGCGTCATCCAGGATCGCAAGGGCGTCCGCCTCGGCCCGGCCCTGGACCTTGTAGCCGCCCATGGCGTTCACACTTTGGGGCGTGAGGCCCAGGTGGCCCATGACGGGGATCTCGGCGTCCACGAGGGCGTGGATCATGGCGAGGCGCTTGGCACCGCCCTCCAGCTTCACCGCCTGGGCTCCGCGCTGAAGGAAACCCCCGGCGTTGCGCAGGGTGTCCTCCACGCTCAGGTGGAAGCTCAGGTAGGGCATGTCCGCCACGAGGAGCGCCTTGGGCTTGGCGCGGGCCACGGCCTCCACATGGTGGTTCATCATGGCCATGGTGACGGGCAGGGTCGTCTCAAAGCCCAGGCACACATTGCCCACGCTGTCGCCGACGAGGAGGATGTCCACCCCCGCCGCGTCCGCGACGAGGGCCGTCGGCGCGTCGTAGGCGGTGAGCATGGAAAGAAGGCGACCCTCGTCCTTCCAGCGCTGGAGCTGGGGCAGGGTCGTGTGGACGCGGGCGGAAGCGGTCGCGTCGGACGCGGGTTCCGAAGGGGCGTGGCTCATGGGAGGTCTCCGCTGGGGGGTCGAAGCCTGAAGGTTTGGCCGTGCGTTGGAAAGCTTAAGCCCGGAATCCCGGCGCGGGAAGGTTCGCCTGGGTGGGGGTCCAGTCTGCCAGCGGATCGGCCCTTTCGGGGAAGGGCAGGCGCAGACCGGCGCTTTCCACCGCAGCCTGGTAGCGGTGGAGATCCTCCCGCCCCAGGAAGTTCTGGTCGTGGCCTTCGGGCAACCGCAACCACACCTGCTGGAAGCTGGTGAAGCTGTCCTGGAGCTTGGACATCGCCCCCAGGCGTTCGCCGTTGCGGGACATGAGCTCGGCGCTTTCCAAGGCGGCTTCGAGCACGGCGGTAGGAAACTGGAGGCTCCGGGCGAGACCCATGGCTTGGCCCCAGGCTTGGAGCGCCTGAAGGTCCACGGGCTCCGAGGGCTCCAACGAGGCGAGGCAGAGGGCCTGGGCCCGGGCCCATTCGAATTCCAGCCAGGGGGAAGTGGAGGCCTCCACCGGCGCCTTGAGTTCCTCCAGGCGGGTCCAGGCGATTTCGGAAGCCTCCTGCTTCGCCCGGCGCGCCGCCCGGGCGCAGGCCTGGAGAGAACGCAGCTCCGCAAGGCGCGCCCGCCAGAGCAGCCCGCTTCGGCTGAAGCGCTCCACCGCGGCCTTGTAGAGCCGGGCCGCGTCGTTCCAAGCCCCGCGCAGGCCCGCAATCTCGCCCTGGAGCCAAATCTTGTCGCCGCTTTCCAGACCCCCCGCCTGGAATTCTCCGGCGCCGGCCGAAAGGGCCTGGAGTTCCTGATGCTCGGAGGCGACCAGATCGCCCATGGACGCGAGGGTGCGCGCCTGCCACAGCCGCGCCAGGGCCGCGTGGGCCGCGAGGCCGAGGCGGTGGAAGCGATCCGTGGCCCGCTCCAAATGGGCGAGGGCGGGGCTCATCTGATCCAGGATGCTGCGGACGCTGCCCAGGGCGAGGTGGGCCTGGGCCTGCATGAGCAGGTCCCCTTGCAGGCGGGCGGTTTGGAGGGCTTCACCCAGAAGCGTCAGTGCCCGATCCGGCTGGCCCTGGGCGAGGGCCATCTGGCCGAGGGCGAGCTGGATGGGCACGAGGCCGCGGGGGTCCTGCTCCAGTTCCAGCATGCGCTGGGCGCTTTCGAGTTGGTGGATGGCCTTGTGGAACTGCCCCTGATGGGCCAGCGCCCGACCCAGCTCCAACAGGATCGCGGCCTGGTCCCGGGCCGGCGATTGGCCGCCAATGAGGAGCCGCTGGCCTTCTTCCAGCAACTGGATGCCCTTGGGCGTATCGCCCCGGAGCAGGTACCACTTGCCGAGGGCGAGACGCAACCGAGGGTGCTCGGGGTGGCCCGCCTCGGAATGAATCATCTCGAAGGCCTGGTCGAGGACCTTGCGGGCTTCGTCGGCCTTGCGGAGCTGGAGCAGCACGGTGGCTTCTTTGCGCAGCAGCCGGGCCTCCGCGCGGTTCCGCTCCCGGTCCTGGGGCAGATCGGCGAGCGCGGTCCGGGCCGCGGCGTAGGCCTGGAGCGCTTCCGCGCCGGGCACGGCGTCAGGCGCGTCGTCGTTCTCCGAGCCGCCCCCCGCCCAGGCATCGCCCAACCATTCGCGAAGGCGCGCCTGCTCCAACGGGCCGGGTTCCAGGGGCAGCGCCTGCCGGAGCACGGCTTGGGCCTCCTTGGGCGTCACATGCATGGGCCGGTCCAGGGCTTTCATCAGATCGGAGAGGCCAGAGGCTTCGTCCGCCGCGAGGGTCTCCAGGGGCAGGGCCCGCACGCTCTTGCGCTCGGGCTCCGGAAGGGCCGCGAGCAGGTTCTTGGCGAGGCGGCGCAGCTCGGGCCGGGGCGTGTGGCTGCGCACCAGATCCCGCCAGCGGGGGTCGGGGATGATCGCCTCGCCGCCCTGGATGTGGACGAGCTTGGAGGCCATCGCGCCGTGCAGGGCTTCTTCAAGCGGTTCGCCGGGCAGGCCCAGGGCCACGCCCAGCAAGGGCAAGGGCAGGCCGCGATCAGCCACGGCGAGCATCCGGGCCAGCGCCGAAGTGCTGGGCAGCAGCCGCTGAAGGCGGCCCAGGAAGACCTGGCTCATCAGGTCCTCATCGGCCTGGGCCTGGAGCTTCCGCCCCGGTGCGAGCATCCAGCGTCCCTGTTCGTGGATGAGGCTTCCATCCTGCTGGGCCAGTTCCAGGAAGTTCTGGAGCAGGCCAGGGTTGCCCAGCGCGTTCCGCAGCAGGTCCGTCACCGTGGCGGGCGGGAGGCGGTGGGGGCCGAGGAGGTCCTCCATGACGCCGCGCAGGTCCTCGTCCTCCAAGCGGCTCAGGTTCACGAGCGAGGCCGAAGGATGCCCCTTGAAGTGGGCGAGGAAGGGCCGCAGTCCCGTGCCCCGCGCGCCGGTGCCGGCGGTGAAGAGCCAGGCCACGGAGGATCGGTCCACCAGATCCCGCAGGGCGGAGAGCGCTTCCCCTTCGGCGGCGTCGAGGTTCTGCACGGCGAGCAGACGGGGGCGGATGAGGCGCGCGAATTCCAGCGCTTCCAGCGCGGCGGCCAGTTCCTCCGGCTCGAAGCTTTCATCGGCCCTCGTCCGCGCGCCCGCCATGAAGGCGTAGGCCGGCACTTTTCGGGACAGCACCTTGGCGGCGGCCGGTTGCTGGGCGTAGAACTCCGCTTCCAGGCCCTTCAAGACGCTCGCGGCGATGCGGCCCACCAGCTCCGAGGCGCTTTCTTCCTGGGCTTCGAGGCGGTGGACGCAGAGTCCATCGGTTTCGGCGGCGGCGAGGGCCAGCGCGGCCAT
The DNA here is from genome assembly GCA_018269025.1 of Acidobacteriota bacterium. Taxonomy (GTDB): domain Bacteria; phylum Acidobacteriota; class Holophagae; order Holophagales; family Holophagaceae; genus JAFDVN01. The sequence continues at coordinate 5,643 of JAFDVN010000086.1, forward strand.
CTGGGCCTTGCCGATGCCTTCTTCGCCCTGGATCACGGCGATGCGTTCCATGGGCGAGGGGGCGCTGAGGCCGAGCATGAGGGACTTGAGGTAGGTGGATTCCTGGCCCCGGCCCCGGATGGGCCGCGCCAACGCGTCGCCGAGATCCGGCACTTGTTCCCACAGGGGCGTCTCGCCCCCCTCGCCGTGTTCATCCGGCAAGAGGGTGCGCAGTTGATCCACGGGCCAGGGCGCTTCGCCCAGGGTTCGCGGGAAGACGAAGCGCCCCTTCCGGAGCTGGATGGCTTCCGGATGCAGAAAGGCCGGACGGGTGAGCCGCGCCAGACGCTGTTCCAGCGCCCGCCAGGTTTCCTGGCGCTGGGCCTCCGTCCAAGTGGCCCAGGCCCGGCCCAGGGGCTGGCCCTCCAGGCGTTGGAGGCACCAGACCTGCTGCTCGTCGTAGCCAAAATGGGATTCGGGCGGCTGCTCGGGGTCCGCGTCCTGAATGCCGTTGAGGAACTGGTTCTTGATGGATTCGAGTTGCCGATCCGCAGGGCGGGGACTCATCAGGTGGAGCAGGAAGCGCGCGCCGTCCTCTTCCCGACGCATCAGGTGCCAGGACTCGGCTCCGGCTTTGCCGAGATACATCACGGGGTCAAGGCGGTGCGCCCCGAAGAGTCGGGTCAATTCCATCGGGAAACCGTCCATCGGAGCACGGGGGCGGCGGATGAAAAAGCCGCGAAGCAGGGGGTCATGCGGGCGAGTCTACCAGAAGGGAAGCGCCGCTGCCTGACTTGCAAGGTCAAGATTCGTCAAGGGTTCGGCGGAAGATTTCCGTTTGACCGTTCCGTGCGCTGCGTCACAAAATACCCCATTGAACCCGGAACTCTTTCCGCCCCGCGCGCGTCGTCGCGCCGGGCTGAAGCCCGGAAGAATGCAGCCTTTGGAGAGCACCATGGACGCGAGCGTGGATACCGCCGGTTCCGGCATGTGGGCCCGGTTCGGAGCGTGGCTTGATGTGGAGCACAGCGCGTCGAAGCGGTTCATGGTAAGCGC
>JAFDVN010000087.1 GCA_018269025.1 Acidobacteriota bacterium
CGAAGCGGGATCACGGGAGCGTAGCGATCCAGGAACGGTCCCCGCGCGGGGATATGACGCAATGATTGTTTCGAGGGAAGATCCAATGCCTGTCACGAAAGTTTTGATCGCGAACCGCGGGGAAATCGCCTGTCGCGTGATCCGCACCTGCCGGGAGATGGGCATCCCGACTGTGGCGGTGTACTCCGAGGCTGATCGCGGGGCGCTCCATGTGCGCATGGCGGACGAAGCCTACTTCATCGGCCCTGCCGCGGCGCGGGAGAGTTATCTCGTCGTGGAGAAGATCATCGAAGTCTGCAAGAAGTCCGGCGCGGACGCGGTGCACCCGGGCTACGGCTTCCTCAGCGAGAACGCCGAGGCCGCCAAGCGCTTCAAGGCCGAAGACATCACCTTCATCGGGCCCAACCCGGAGGCCATCGTGAGCATGGGCTCCAAGACCGCGGCCCGCGAAGTGGCCATCGCGGCGGGTTGCCCGGTGGTGCCCGGCATCCAGAAAACGATGTCCGACGAAGATCTCCTGGCCGAGTCCCAGAAGATGGGCTTCCCCGTCATGCTCAAAGCCGCCATGGGCGGAGGCGGGAAGGGCATGCGCCTCGTGGCGAAACCCGAGGAGTTCGCGTCCTCTCTCGCCCGGGCCCGGGGCGAGGCCCTCAGCTCCTTTGGCGACGATTCGGTCTATGTGGAGAAGGCGATTCTCCAGCCCCGCCACATCGAAATTCAGATATTCAGCGACACCCACGGCAACCATGTCTACCTCTGGGAACGGGAATGCTCCGTGCAGCGCCGGCACCAGAAGGTCATCGAGGAGGCGCCTTCGCCCCATGTGACGCCGGAGATGCGGAAGGCCATGGGCGAGGCGGCCTTGAAAGTGGCCCGCGCCGTGAACTATGTGGGCGCCGGAACCGTGGAATTTCTCGCGGACGCCGACCGGAACTTCTACTTCCTGGAGATGAACACGCGCCTCCAGGTGGAGCACCCCGTCACGGAATGGATCACGGGCCTGGATCTCGTGAAGTGGCAGATCCTCGTGGCCAGAGGCGAGAAGCTGCCCATGACCCAGGAGGAGATTCCCCTGAATGGCTGGGCCATGGAATGCCGCGTCTACGCAGAGGACCCGGACAAGAACTTCATGCCTTCGCCCGGCAAAATCACCTTCCTCCGTATCCCTTCCGGTCGCAATGTGCGGGACGATAGCGGCGTCTACGAAGGCGCGGATGTGCCCATGTTCTACGACCCCATGATTTCCAAGCTCTCCACCTGGGGGCCGACGCGGTTGGAGGCCATTGACCGGATGCGCGCGGCCCTCGGTGAGTACCGCATCGGGGGCATCCGCCACAACATCGCCTTCCATGAAGTGCTCATGGAGCACGGCCCTTTCCGGGATGGCGCGCTTCACACGGGCATGCTCGACAAGCCCTTCTGGAAGAAGAAGGAGCAAGGGCCGAACCTCAAGTTCGCCGTGGCCGCGGCGTTGATGCAGGAGATGGACGCGGAAGAGCGTCGCGCCGCGAAGCCCGCCAGCACCGAGGGCAAGCCCGATGCCTGGAAGCATTGGGGAAAGTTCAATCAGATCTGAAACTGGTCCCCAGATTACGCCGATGACGCCGATTGATCCTCCAGTTCTCTCGCCCATCTGCGTAATCTGCGACATCTGCGGATATAAGGATTCCCCATGAAACGCACGGTGATGGTTGGCAAGGAACAGCACGAGGTCGAGCTCATCCGAAGGGACGGTGTCCTCTCGCTCCTCTGGAATGGCGAGGCCCAAGCCGTGGATCTGATTGAGGTGGAGCCCGGCTGCTATTCCGTGATCCTTGGCGGTCGCAGCGTGGATGTGCGCCTGGACGCCGCCAAGCATCCTGATCCCGACCTTCGGGCCTTTCGCGCGAGCCTTTACGATGGTGCCTACGAGTTCGCGCTCCAGGACCCCATGAAGGCCTTGCTCGCCGCGGCGGGCGGCGCTTCGGTGACCGGCGGGCTGCTCGCCTCGCCCATGCCCGGCAAGATCGTGAAGGTGCTCGTGAAGGCGGGTGAGACCGTCGCCGAAGGCCAGACCCTCCTCGTGATGGAGGCGATGAAGATGCAAAATGAACTCAAGAGCCCTTGCGCGGGTTCCGTGACCAAGCTCCATGTCGAAGAGGGCGCCACGGTAGAGACCGGCGCGAAACTGGCGGAGGTTCAGGCCTTCGACGAAGCCTAGCGCGAGGCCTCGCGTAGGCCGAAGGCCTACCGAGAAGATGCAAAATGAACTCAAGAGCCCTTGCGCGGGAACCGTCACCAAACTCCATGTGGATGAGGGCGCAACCGCGGAGACTGGCGCGAAGCTGGTGGAGGTTCAGGCCCTCGACGAAGCCTAGCGCGAGGCCTCGCGTAGGCCGAAGGCCTACCGAGAAGATGCAGAATGAGCTCAAGAGCCCATACACGGGAAGCGTGACCAAGCTCCATGTCGAAGAGGACGCGACCGTGGAGACCGGCGCGAAGCTCGTGGAAGTTAAGGCGGAGTAAGGTCGGCCTGGATGAGATGCAAGCCCTTGCCTCACGAGGCATGGCTTGCGGCGGCCCCGTTCCTCTGAATTGCGTGGATTCTCCAACCACGCTTGTCACTTCTCGCCCTTCTGCCTACACTGGCCGCGTTGTCACTTCTTTCCCTTTTTTCTAAGGAGGCAAGATGCGGAAAGCACTCGGCATGCTCCTACTGGGCGCATCGCTGACCCTCGCGGCCCAGGAAGGTCAATCCTGGGTGGTCGGACAGGTCGGCCAAACCCTGCAGCAGGGCACCAGCAAGGATCTTTACAAGGATGGCTTCCACTACGGCCTCGGATTCGGCCACTGGTGGACGGATCGCTGGGGCTTCGATGTAAAGGCGCTTCAGAGCGATCTGAAGGTCAAGTCCGGCATCCCGTTCAAGGATGACCATGAGCAGATGGCGCTTGGCTCCGTGCTCTTCAATCTGGCTCCTGGTGGGAACTGGTATCCCTACCTCGCCGCGGGCGTGGGCGGGTCCAAGCTTCCCGAGCCCATGACCAACGACGCGACCAAGCTGAACTTCCATGCGGGCGCCGGCATCATCGGCCACCTGGAGAACGGTTTCACGGTGCAGGGCGACGCGAAGTATGTGCGGACGAGCCTCCCGGTGGACAACCACAGCGTGATCCTCGCCACTCTGGGCCTCGGCTACACCTGGGGCGCCTCCAAGCCGCTGCCTCCGCCTCCTCCACCTCCCCCCCCACCGCCTCCAGCTCCTGAGCCGGTAGCGCCTCCGCCGCCGCCTCCTCCGCCCCCGCCGCCTCCGGCTCCGGTGGAAGAAGCCAAGCCCGCCCCGCCGCCACCCCCAGCCAAAATCGTGCTGGATGAGGCGCGCCTCCACTTCGCCACCAATAAGGCGGATCTGGATGACCAGGGCAAGCAGGCCGTGCAGGAAGTGGCCGACAAGCTCAAGGCCTACAGCGGCGAATACAAAGTCGTCGTGGCCGGTTACACCGACAGCCGTGGCAGCAAGGCGCTCAACGAGAAGTTGAGCAAGCGCCGCGCCCAGGCCGTGGCCGACGCGCTCGTGGCCGATGGCATCGCCGCGGACCGCGTGAGTGCCGAAGGCAAGGGACCTGCGGATCCCATCGGCGATAACAAGACGGCGGAAGGCCGCGACCGGAACCGCCGTGTGGAGGTGAACATCAAGACCTCTGACGCCAATGTGGAGACCAACCAGGTCAAGACCGATCACCAGCCGGACGCCGCGCCAACCAAGAAGCCGGCGCGTCGCCACAAGAAGCCCGCCACCAAGTAGGCGGATCACGGACGAAGGGGCCCGAAAGGGCCCCTTCCTTCATCAGGAGCGTTCCATGTCCATGAAAGACGAATTCAAAGCCTTCATCATGAAGGGCAATGTGGTGGATCTGGCCATCGCGGTCGTCATCGGCGCGGCCTTCGGCAAGATCGTCTCCGCCTTTGTGAGCGGCATCATCATGCCGATGGTGAGCTATGTGATGCCCGGCGGCGATTGGCAGAGCTGGGCCGTGGGCAAGTTCCAGATCGGCTCCGTGCTCGGGGCCACGGTGGATTTCCTCATCATCGCGGCCACGGTATTCCTCGTTCTGGTGAAGCTGCTCGGGGCCATGACGAAGAAGGACGCCCCCGCCGCGGATCCCACCACCAAGGAGTGCCCGGCCTGCCTGGAGCAGGTACCGCTCAAGGCCACCCGCTGCAAGCACTGCACCAGCCAGCTCTGAACGGAGGGAAGTCCAGGAAAGCCGCCCCAGGGGCGGCTTTCCTGTTTAAGGGAAGGTCTTCTTGCCGCTAGACTTGAGGATTGAGCGCACGAGGGCGCGGAGGTCTTTCATGGCGGACGAGACGCAGCAGGGCGGGAAGAAGAAATACCCCGTCTTCCTCCCACGGACGGATTTCCCCATGAAGGCGGATCTTCCCCAGCGCGAACCGAAGCGGTTGGAGCGTTGGAAGAGTGAAGGGCTCTATCAGCGCGTCGAGGCCTCCCGCAAGGCCGCGAACGCGGCAGGCAAGGGTAGGGGGAGGCGCGTGCTCCACGACGGCCCGCCCTACGCGAACGGCGGCCTTCACATGGGCCACGCCCTGAACAAGATCCTCAAGGATCTCGTCGTCAAGTCGAGTTGGATGGAGGGCTTTGAGAGTCCCTACATCCCCGGTTGGGATTGCCACGGCCTGCCCATCGAACACGCGGTGGAGAAAGACCTCGGACCGAAGCGGCGGGAACTGTCCCGGGCGGATTTCCTGCAGCGTTGCCGGGCCTATGCCCAGAAGTGGATTGATACGCAGCGGACGGGGTTCCAGCGCCTGGGCGTCATCGGGGATTGGGAGCGACCCTACATCACCATGGACCCGGTCTACGAGGCAGCGGTCGTGCGCCAACTTGGGAAGTTGTTCGATCGTGGCTGCGTGACCCGCCGCCTCAAGGTCGTCCATTGGAGCTACGGCGCGCGCACCGCCTTGGCCGAAGCCGAAGTGGAATACGCGGATAAGACGAGCCCCGCGATCACGGTGGCCTTCCCGGTGCCCGATGCAGAGGCTGCCCGCCTGGGTCTGCCCTCGAACCTGTTCCTGCCCATCTGGACGACGACGCCCTGGACCCTACCCAGCAACCGCGCCATCGCCATGCACCCTGATCTCGAATACGCGGTCGTGAAGGCCGGGGAGCGCGCCTTTGTCGTGGCGGTGCCCCTCTTGGAGGACTTTGGCAAGAAGCTCGACCAGCCCCTTCACACCGTGAAGGTGATGAAGGGTTCCGAGTTTCAGACCCTGGTGGCGCGGCATCCCTGGATCGAGCGGGACGCGCCGGTGCTGCTGGGTGCCCATGTGACGGCCGACACCGGCACGGGCCTCGTCCATACCGCCCCGGACCATGGCGTGGATGACTTCCAACTCGCCCAGCACTTGGGGCTCTTCCAGCTCGTGGGGCCCGATGGCAAATTCCTTCCCGCGGTGAATGACGCGGCCTTGGAAGGCATCAACATCTTCGAAGCCAACCCCCTCGTCATCGAAAAGGTGAAGGGTTCTGGTGCCTTGCTGCACGAGGACAAGCTCACCCACAGCTACCCCCACTGCTGGCGGACGAAGACGCCGATCCTGTTCCGGGCCACCGAGCAATGGTTCATCACCATGGACGACGCCATTGAAGGGGGCCGGAGCGTCCGCGAGCTCGGGCTGGAGGGCGTGGATGGGACGATTTGGGTTCCGTCCATCGGCCGGAACCGGATTCACGCGATGATCTCCGGCCGTCCTGACTGGTGCATCAGCCGGCAGCGAGCCTGGGGCACACCCATCACGGTATTGCGCTGCACGGTCTGTGAAGAGCCCCTGGTGGCTCCGTCCATCTTCGAGAAAGCCGCTGCCGCCATCGAGAAGAGCGGCATCGAAGCCTGGGCGGACATGGCGGTGGAGGATCTCCTGCCTGCGGGCTCGGTCTGCGCCAAGTGCGGCGGCTCGGCGTTCCAGAAAGAGACGGACATCCTGGATGTGTGGATTGATTCCGGTGTGAGCGCTGGCGTGGTCTGCGACACCCACCCGGATCTCTCCCGCGCGGATTATGGCCAATTCATATACCTGGAAGGCAGCGACCAGCACCGGGGCTGGTTCCATAGCTCCCTGCTCTTCAACCTCGCCGCCAGCGGCTCCAAGCCCTACACGACGGTCGTCACCCACGGTTTCGTGCTGGATGGGCGCGGCCAGAAGATGAGCAAGAGCCTGGGGAATGTCATCACCCCGGATGAAATCCTGAAAACCTACGGCGCGGACATCCTTCGGTTCTGGGCCGCATCCTGCGACTACAGCGAGGATGTGCGCGTTTCCAAGGAAATCCTGGAGCGTTCGGCGGACGCTTACCGCAAGATCCGGAACACCCTGCGCTTCATGCTCGGGGCCTTGGCGGACTACGATCCGAAGGCGGCCACGCCCTCGCCCACGGCCCTGGATCGTTGGTTGCTGGGGGCGATGGGTCGGCTCTCCGAGGAGGTTCGGCGTGCCTACGCGACCTTCGATTTCCATGGCGCGTCCCAGGCCCTTCTGGGCTTCTGCCAATTGGAACTCTCAGGCAGGTACTTCGAGATCGTGAAGGACCGCCTCTACTGCGACGCGGCGGAGTCGCCACGACGGTTGTCCTGCCTGGCGACGCTTCACCAGGTGGCCTCCACCCTGATCCGACTTCTCTCGCCCATCCTCAGCTACACGGCGGACGAGGCTTGGGAACATTTGCCGGGGGCGGCAGGAAGTGTGTTCCTCGCGCGATTCGAGGATCATGCGGCCACGGCGGAAGCTGGTGAGTGGACTTCCTTTTGGTTCCAGCGGGAGGCGCTCCAGACCGCGCTGGAACCGCTGCGGGCCTCGAAGGTCGTCGGCACCAGCCTGGATGCCCAGGTCCGACTGTCCCTGAAGCCCGCGGACCTCGCGGCCCTTCGCGCCCTCCAAGCCATGTCCGATGCGGATGCCCTGGAAGACCTCTTCGTGGTGTCCGGCCTGGACCTCGCGGAGGGAGACGCGCTTGAGGTGGAAGCCCACCCGGGGACCAAGTGCCCCCGCTGCTGGAACCACCGGGGTGGCCACGGCAAGGGTGAAGACGAAGCCCTCTGCGCCCGCTGCGCGTCCGTGGTGGGCGCGTGAAGCGGCCCGCCTGGCTGCTTCTTCCCCTGGCGGTGCTTGGGGTGGACGCGATCTCGAAACTCTGGGTCCTCTCCAGGCTGAGGGAAGGCGAATCCTTCACGGTGATTCCACACTTCTTCAACCTATCCCTGGGTTTCAACACCGGTGCCATCTTCGGCAGCCTGCAGGGACTCCCGGAATGGGCGCGGACGGTGATCTTCACCGTGGCGGGGATCGCCGCGCTGATCTATTTCGGTGGCCTGTTCATCAAGGACGAGACTCCGACCTTGGAGCGCGCAGCGCTCGGGCTCATCCTGGGCGGTGCCATGGGCAACGGGCTGGATCGCCTGGTCCATGGGCATGTGGTGGACTTTCTGGACTTCGTCTTCGGCGGATGGCACTACTGGACCTTCAACCTCGCCGATAGCGCCATCGTGTGCGGCGCGATCCTCTTTGGGTTGAGCCTCCTTCGGCAGCCAGCTACGCATAAGAGCTCGGTCAAGACGCCCGCGAAGGACGCCTGAGGCTCAGGACGGCAGCAGGCCCAGTTCCTCGCGATGGGCGTGGAGCACAGCGAGTATGCGGGAAAGATGGTCTTCATCCGTTCCGCCGGTGACCTCGATGAGCATGCGGAAACCCTCCGCCACCTCGTGTCGGTCCACCCCAGCGGCGAAGGCCTTGTCCTTCAGTTTCTTCTTCACGGACCTGGGCTCCAGCCCCTCGGTGCGGGAAGGGCGGACCAGCGCGCAGGCCATGCAGAAGCCCGTGATCTCATCCGAAGCGAGAAGCGCCTTGTCCAGGAGGCTGTCGTAGCTCACGCCCCACTGGGTGTAGTGGGCACTGATGGCATGGGCGATGGGCTCCTCGCTCCGAGCCCTTAGCCATTCGACGATGCGCTTGGGGTGATCCTCCGGCCATTGGTCATAGTCCGCATCGTGGAGCAGGCCCGCGAGGCCGAAGGCTTCCTGATCTTCCCCGAGGCGAGCCGCCAGGTCGCGCATGACCAATTCGACAGCTCGCGCGTGGATGCGCAACTTGGGCGAAGGCGTCCAGTCGCAGAGCAGGGCCCAGGCTTCGGCTCGGGTGAGGGACATCAGGGCACCTGGATGAATGGGGTAAGCGCGCCTGCGGGGGCTTCGCCCTTGTATTTGACCCGCTCCAGGAAGAGCCCCGCGGAAGGCGCGGCCCGCTCGGACCAGAAGAGGGCTGCGTCCCGGGTGGGCTGGGCCAAATCCTTCTTCACACGGGAAGGATCGGCTTCGCCGAGGGCGCAGGTGACCGCCGCGCCGACCATGCGCCGCACCTGGCTGCGCTTGAAGTGGCTCGCGGTGGCGCGAAGGAGAATGAGGCTTCCGTGCTCGATCCATTCGCAGCGCCGGATCTCGCAGCGGGGTTCGTCGCCCTTTTCCAGGTCCGCGAAGGCCGTCACCGCGTGGAAGCCCTCAAAGGCGCTCCAGGCGGATGCGAGCCGGTCGAGGTCGAGGCGCTTCTTCACCCACCAGATGAAGGGCTTGGCGAGGCCAGAGCGACGGCGGCAGATCTGGTACAGATAGCTTCGTTCCTCGGCATCGTGGCGGGCATGGAAGGCTGGGCTGCAGGCCTTCACTTCCCGAACGGCGACATCGGAGGGCAACCCTTCGTCAAAGAGGCGCTGAAGGTTGGTGTGGGAGGGGGCGCGATTCGGGTCCAGGTGAAGATGGGCGCATTGGTCCAGCGCGTGCACGCCCGCGTCGGTCCTTCCCGACCCCATGAGGGAGATCACGCGAAGATCCGACTGGCGGAGGCAGTGCTCCAGGCTCCCCATCACCGTGCGGACGCCTGCCTTGGTCTGGGCCTCGCCTTGCCGCTGCCAGCCCTGGAAGCGGCCGCCTTCGTATTCAATGCGAAGGCGAAAGGCCACGACCTGGGCTGATCCCTGGGCGGATCGTCGGGCCGGTTCCCGATTCACGGGTTGCGGTCCACGACCTCGCGCACGGCCTTGATGAAGGCATCGGGATCGTGAATGGGCTTGGAGAGGTAGCCTTCCGCGCCGCTCTCCTTGAGGAATTTCTCCCGGTCTCCGCTCATGGCGTGGGCGGTGGCGAGCATCACGGGCACTTTGGCCGCGGCCGCATCGGCCTTCAGCAGCTTTGTGATGAACACGCCATCCACATTCTCCCCATCCCATTGGGAGTTGGTGAGGCTCACATCCATGATGATGCAGGAGAGGCCTTCTTCCTTGGCCAGCCGGAGGATCTCGGCCACATCCTCCGACACGAAGACTTCGTAGCCTCCCTTGCGGGTGAGGACCACCTGCATGTAGCGGATGTTGATGGGATCGTCCTCGACGATGAGGATGCGCTGGGCCATGGGGGGTGCTCCAGGTTCCAGCCTAGCCTGGGAAGATGGGCTAGTGCCAAGTCCCTTCACGGCGCCGTTGTTCGAGGCCTTCGAGAAGCTCATCCGGCACATGCAAGGAGCCGCGCCCCCGGCCCAGGCGGATCGCGGGCTTGTTCCTGCCGTGATAGTCGCTGCCCCCGGACATGGCCATGCCGAGCTTGGCGGCAAGGGCTTTGAAGCTCTTTTGCTGGGCTTCCGCGTATTCGCCGTAATAGGCTTCAAGGCCCTCCATGCCGAGGTCCCGCAGCTCCTTCATGGCCTCATCCCAGACGAAGGCCCCGCCCGCGAATCGGCCCGGGTGGGCCACGACGGGAACGCCCCCGGCTTCACGGATCCATCGCGCGGCCGTGGCGGGTTCCAGTTCGTCCATGGGCACCCAGGCGCGGCCCCCATCGCAGAGCAGGGACTCAAAGGCCTGCTGGGGGTGGTTCACGATGCCCTTGGAGGCGAGCGCTTTGGCGAAATGAACGCGGGAGATGAGGTAGGCACGGCCCGGCTGATCCGGGGCCTCGGCCTCTACATCCGCCATTTCGATGCGGCATCCAAGCTCCTGGAGCTTGGCGATCATGCGGCGGTTCCGGTCATCCCGCCGGGTGCGCAATTCCGCAAGCCGTTCCGCGAAGCGAGTGTCCTCGTGGTTCACGAGGAGGCCCAGCACATGGAGGCTCCGGCCCAGGAAACGGCAACTCACTTCCGTGCCTGCGAGGAGGCGGGTCTTCACCTGAGGCTGCATGGCCAAAAAGGCGGGCAGGCCCTCCAGGGTGTCGTGGTCGGTGAGGGCGAGGGCGGACAGGCCGATGCCGTCTCCCATCCGAGCCAGGGCCTCGGGCGTGTCGGTGCCATCGGAGTAAAGGCTGTGGCAGTGCAGATCAATCATGGAACCCTGGGACGGAAAGGGCCGCGTGAGCGGCCCGGATCCGGATGACTACTGGACCAGATGGGACGCGTGCTCGCTGTCTTCCAGTTCGTCCATGGCGAGACGCCGGAAAAGCTGAATGTCCATGAGGCTGAAGAGGCTCATGTAGGCGAAGCCGTTGAAGAAGAGCAGGAGAAAGGGGACAGAGGCCCACTTCCGCATCTCGATGGAGATGATCACGGCGACGAGATAGTAGAGCGCGAAGCCCAGCTCCAGGAAGGTGATGAGGCTCTTGGGCACCTTGTAGGCGCGCTTGCTCATTGTCTTACCGTTGGCGTCCACGCCGAGCTTGGGAGTGCGCTTGAATTCCTTGTCGTCGGTGAAGAAGCCTTCCAGCACTGCCTTCGCCTGGTTCAGACCGAGGCCGATGCCAAGGCTCATGAGGCCGGGGATGTACTTGAGGCGGCTGGACCAGCCACGGTTGTCGGTGAGTTCCCGCTGGGAAAGGCCAAAGTAGAGGCCCACGCTCACGGCATTGAGCAGGAAGAAGGGGCCATCCGTCGCCAGCAGGATGTACCAAGGCGTGCCCGCGCGCAGTACCATGCAGGGCACCATGATGATGGCGAGCAGCACCATGAGCAGGTAGTTGCAGTTGGCGGAGAGGTGGAACCAGCACTCCAGCTTGGTGTGGAGCGAGGCGTTCGACTTCCAGATGGTCGTCATGAGCTTGCGGATGACCTGGGCGTTGCCCTTGGCCCAGCGGTGCTGCTGGCTCTTGAAGGCGTTCACATCCACGGGCAGTTCGGCGGGGACGACGAGGTCCTTGAGGTACACGCCCTTCCAGCCCTTGAGCTGGGCGCGGTAGGAGAGGTCCGCGTCCTCGGTGATGGTGTCGTGCTCCCAGCCCCCGGCGTCGGCGATGGCGGCGACGCGCCACATGCCAGCGGTGCCGCTGAAATTGAAAAAGGCTCCGGAGCGGTTGCGGGCCGTGTGTTCGAAGACAAAGTGGCCGTCCAGCAGGATGGCCTGCACTTGGGTCAGAAGGCTGAAATCGCGATTGAGGTGCGCCCAGCAGCCTTGCACGAAGGCCATCTTCGGATCGGCGAAATGGGGCACAGCCTTGCGGAGGAAGTCCTCGGTGGGGATGAAGTCCGCGTCGAACATGGCGACGACTTCGCCCTTGGCGGTCTTGAGCCCCGCGGCCAGGGCGCCGGCCTTGAAGCCGGTGCGATCCGTGCGGTGCAGGTGGACGATGTCGAAGCCCAGCGCCGCGTATTTCTCGCACACTGATTGGGCCACCTTCACGGTCTCATCCGTGCTGTCATCCAACACTTGGATTTCCAGGCGATCCTTGGGCCAATCCATGCGCACGACGGAATCCACGAGCCGCTCGACCACATTCATCTCATTGAAGATGGCGAGCTGCACCGTCACCATGGGCTCGTAATCCGGGCCACCCATGGGCTTGGGTTCGTGCTGCTTGTGTTTGTAGTAGAGCCAGAGCATCCACAGCCGGTGCGCGCCGTAGACGCTTAGCACCGTGAGGATCGTGAAATAGGCTGACAGTACCACCAGCTTGAGGATGTCCATCCAGGCTCCGAGGAGGCATGCCGATGGCCTGCCTTGGAAAATTCTCCCATGAATTCATGGCTGGTCCAGGGAAAAAATCCGGGATTCCGGTCGGAGCCCCGCGCCTTCCGATAGCATGGTCCTATCCAGGTCACGAGATGATTCCCGAAGAGAAGATCCCCCAATCCATCGGCCGCTACCAGGTACTCAAAGTGCTGGGGGCAGGGGCCATGGGCAGCGTGCTCCTAGCGGAAGACCCCCGCATCAAGCGCAAGGTCGCCATCAAGGTGGTTCGCCTGGAGTCCCTCCGTTCCCACAAGGATGAGGAGGAGTATCTGGCGCGATTCCAGCGCGAAGCCGAGGTCAGCGGCCTCCTGAACCACCCGGGCATCGTGACCATCTTCGATGTGGGCGAGGAGGACGGCATCGGCCCCTTCATGGCGATGGAGTTCGTCGCCGGGCAGTCCCTGGATGGACTCATCAAGTCGGGTACGGTGGTTCCGCTGGAGCAGAAGCTGCGCATTGCGGCTGGCATCGGGGAGGCCCTAGACCATTCCCACCACCTAGGCGTCATCCACCGGGATGTGAAGCCGGGGAATGTGATGCTCACCGAGGACGGGCGGCCGAAACTCATGGATTTCGGCATCGCCAAGCGCGAGGACGCCGGGCTCACCCAGACGGGTACCTTTTTGGGAACGCCCAGCTACGCCGCCCCGGAACAGATCAAGGAGGGGGCAGTCACACCCCAGTCCGATCAATTCAGCTTTGCGGTGATGGTGTTTGAGCTTTTGAGCGGAAAGCTTCCATTCCCTGGCAATTCCATCAACACGATTCTATATCGGATCGTGAACGAGCCGCCTTCGGATCCCCAGCCCCCGGTGGAAGGAATCTTGCCGGAGGCCTGGCACCGCATCTTCCTCCGGGCCTTGGCGAAGGAGCCCGAGGGGCGCTTTCCCAGTTGCAGCCATTTCATCCACGAATTGGGCGAGGCCGCCCTCGGCGTCGGGACGCTGGTTCGCCAGGACCTTCTGACCGCCATGCCCCCCGTCGTACCCCCTGTGGACACCACCCAGCCCCTCCTGCCACCTGTCGCCGTGCCGCCCGTCGGGGCCGCCACCCGCATTTCGCCAGTGATCCAATTGGGATCGGGACATGAAGAGACTCTGAGCCAACCGCTGGACTTGGGTTCCCTGGAGGCGAAGTCCAAAGGCCGCGCGTGGCCTTGGGTCGCGCTGTTCATCGCAGCGGCTGGGGCAGGGGGATACTTCTTCTGGAACCGCCCAGCCAGCGCGACGGTGCTCCTCAAGACCAGCCCGGACAAGGCACAGGTGACCTTGAATGGCAGAGCCCTCGGCGATACGACACCGATCCAAGAGCCCCTCAAGGCCGGTGACCATCTCAAGTTCGAAGCCAAGGGATTTCAGGCCAAAGAGCTGGACTTCACCACTTCCGCCGTTTGGCCGAGCTCCATCTCGCTGGAGCCGATCGTAAGCACCCTGGAACTGAAGACAGATCCCGCCGGTGCCCAGGTTGTGATGGACGGAAAGCCACTGGAAGGCGTGACCCCCCTGTCCATTTCCTGGAACCAGGGCCAGCCTCATCAACTCACCTTCACCAAGGGCACGGCCTCCCTGCCTAAGGACTTTGCGGTGGGCGAGGTTCCCGAAGGGGTGTTTGCGCTTCAATCCGCCTCTGCGTCCGCCGCGGCCGTCACGGGAAATGGCACGGTGAGGTTTGCGGGTGGATTCTCGGTCCGCGTCAAGGTGGACGGGGCGGACAAGGGCGAGATGGGGCCTGGCAAAACCCTTGAACTGACCCCAGGGGACCACCGCCTGGACCTCAGCAACGGAAGAGTCTTTTTCTCGGAATCTCGGACCGTCACCGTCACCATGGGGCAGGAGGCGAAAGTGGCCTTGCCGGGCTTAGCTTCCCTCACGGTGAATACCCATCCTGGCGTAGGCGATGTGCTGGTGGATGGGAAACCGACGGGGATTCAGAGTGATGGCAGCCGCGTCCAAGTGGCCGCCGGAAAGCATACGATCACCATCCGCAGCCTGAGTGGGAAGACGGTGAGCCAGACGGTGGAAGTGCAGGGCGACAAGTCCGTGGACCTCGCGCTCTAGCGTTCCCATGCTCGACCGAGGCCTGGAATCCGAAAGCATCGAGATCATCCGCGAAGCGGTCGCCGGGGCCGCCAAGCCGGTGATGCTCTATTCGATCGGCAAGGATTCCTCGGTGATGTTGCACCTGGCGCGGAAGGCCTTCTATCCGGCTCCGCCTCCCTTTCCGCTTCTCCATGTGGACACCACCTGGAAGTTCAAGGAGATGTACGCCCATCGCGCGCGGATGGTGGCGGAATCAGGCATGACTCTGCTGACTCACACAAATCAGGAAGGACTCGCGGCGGGGGTGAACCCCTTCACCCATGGCTCTTCCTACTACACCGATGTGATGAAGACGGAAGCCCTCAAGCAGGCGCTGGACCTCCATGGCTTTGATGTGGTGTTCGGTGGGGCGCGCCGGGATGAGGAGAAATCCCGCGCCAAGGAACGGATCTTTTCCTTTCGTTCCAAGGGCCATCGGTGGGATCCCAAGAAACAGAGGCCTGAGCTTTGGAATCTGTACAACACGCATATCCAGCCTGGCGAGACGCTCCGGGTCTTTCCTCTGTCGAACTGGACTGAGGCAGACATCTGGGAATACATCCGCGCGGAAGAGATTCCCATCGTGCCGCTCTACCTCGCCAAGGCGCGCCCCGTGGTCCGGCGGGGCGGAGCCTGGATCATGGTGGATGACGAACGCTATCCACTGGAGCCAGGTGAATCGCCCGAGGTGCGCAGGGTTCGCTTCCGGACCCTTGGCTGTTATCCCCTCACGGGCGCTGTGGAAAGCGGCGCGGACACGCTCGATTCGGTGATCGCCGAGACCCTCGGCGCGCGGAATTCGGAACGCCAGGGCCGCCTCATTGATTCGGACCAGCCCGGATCCATGGAGAAGAAGAAGCAGGAAGGGTATTTCTGATGACCACCCGGCCGCTTCGCTTCATCACCTGTGGAAGCGTGGACGATGGGAAGTCCACGCTCATCGGTCGGATGCTCCACGAATCCAAGTGCGTCTTCGAAGACCAGATGGAGTCCCTGGCGAAAGACTCGCGCCAGTTCGGGACTCAAAGCGGGAAGGTGGATTTCGCGTTGCTCGTGGATGGCCTACAGGCCGAGCGTGAGCAGGGCATCACCATTGATGTGGCCTATCGGTTCTTTTCCACGCCGAAGCGAAAATTCATCGTGGCCGATACGCCTGGACACGAGCAGTACACCCGCAATATGGCGACCGGGGCATCCACCGCAGACCTCGCGATCCTCTTGGTGGACGCCCGCAAGGGCATCCTCACCCAGACCCGCCGCCACGCACGGATCGTGGCGATGATGGGCATCCGAAAGGTGGTGCTCGCCATCAATAAAATGGATCTCGTCGGGTATGAGGAAGCCACCTTTCGGCGCATCACTTCGGAATTTGAGGAGGTTGCCGCGGGGCTGGGCATTCCAAGCGTGATGGCCATCCCCCTGAGCGCCCTGGAAGGCGACAATGTGGTCGCGCCGAGCGGGCGGACCCCCTGGTACGGCGGACTTGGACTGCTTGGGCTCCTGGAAGGCGTGGCACTTGAGGAACCCCTCGGATCCGCTCCCTTCAGGATGCCGGTTCAATGGATCAATCGCCCCAACGCCGAATTCCGAGGTGCCTGTGGCCGCATCGCCCAGGGTCGCATTCGACCGAAGGACCCCGTGCGGATCCTGCCCTCCGGCGTCGAGACGCGGGTGAAGGAGGTCCTTGCCTGGGGCGGTCCCCAAGGAGGCGCGGAGATCGGAGATTCCATCACGCTCACCTTTGAGGACGAGGTGGATGTGAGTCGCGGAGATCTCTTGACCTCCCCCGAGGATGCGCCGCAAGTGGCGGATCAATTCGAGGCGAATCTCATATGGATGTCGGAGCACCCCTTGGTGGCGGGGAGGCCTTACCTCCTGAAGTTGCATGCCAAGGAAGTCACGGCGACGGTCACCTCCATCAAGCACGCGGTGGAGGTGAACACCGGAGCCCATGGGGCCGCCCGCTCCCTGGGACTCAACGAAATCGGAGTGGTCAATCTGAGCTTGAATCAGCCTGTTCCCTTCGAGCCCTATGCCACGAACCGGACGCTGGGCTCCTTCATCCTGGTGGACAAACTCACCTTTGAAACCGTGGGCGCCGGGATGATCCAGTTCGCCTTGAGACGGGCGATGAACATCCACTGGCAAGCCCTGGAGGTGGATCGGGCGGCCAGGGCGCGGTTGATGGGGCAGAAGGCGACATGCGTCTGGTTCACCGGCCTTTCCGGTTCAGGGAAATCCACCCTGGCCAACCTCCTGGACAAGCGCCTTCACACCGAAGGCAAGCACACCTACATCCTGGATGGCGACAATGTCCGTCATGGCCTCAATCGGGATCTGGGATTCACCGAAGCCGATCGGGTGGAAAACATCCGCCGTGTCGCCGAAGTCGCCAAGCTCATGTCGGACGCGGGACTCATCGTGCTGGTGGCCTTCATCTCCCCCTTCCGCTCCGAGAGGCGGATGGCCCGCGACCTCTTCCCAGAAGGGGATTTCATTGAGGTCTTCGTGGACACTCCCCTGGAAGAATGCGAACGCCGGGATGTGAAGGGCCTCTATGCCAAGGCCAGACGGGGTGAATTGCGCAACTTCACGGGGATTGATAGCGCCTACGAACCGCCCGAACATCCTGAACTTCACCTTCGCGCGGGAGAGTCATCCCTTGATTCCTGCGTTGAGGCGATCCTGAAGCACCTCAGCTGATGGGCGGCTGGATGGAAGTCGCCGCGGGCGCTCTGACGGGTCTGGTGGTCGGGCTCACCGGCGTCGGTGGCGGTGCCTTGATGACGCCGATTCTGCTTCTTGGGTTCGGGGTGGCACCCGTGACGGCTGTTGGAACGGATCTCTGGTTCGCGGCGCTGACCAAGATTGCCGCTGTCCCGGCTCATCAGGGCAGGGGTCTCATAGATTGGGAAATCACCAAGCGGCTCTGGATGGGAAGTCTTCCCGCTGCGCTTGTCGCGGTTGGACTCCTGAAGGTCGGAATCATCGGGCCCCATCAACCTCGATTTCTAATGCTCGCTATTTCAGGCGCGGTGATTCTGACGGCGCTTGGGCTATTGTTCCGCGGACCGCTTGCTGTGCGCGACCTGGCAATCCTTGACCCAGGAGATCGGCTAGGCCACCGCAGCAGGATGACACTCACCCTAGCCTGCGGCGCGGTGCTGGGCTTTTTGGTCACCCTCACTTCCATCGGTGCGGGCGCGTTGGGGGCGGTGTTTCTGACCTATCTCTATCCGACTCGGCTCACTCCCGCCCGGCTCATCGCCACGGATCTGGTCCATGCCATTCCCCTCGCCCTATTTGCGGGAGCAGGACACCTGATGTTCGGGAATGTGGATACGCATCTACTTGTCTTATTGCTTTGCGGTTCCATTCCGGGTGTCCTGGTGGGGGCCAAGCTCGCCCATCGTCTGCCTCAGAGAATCCTGCGTTGGGCCATGGCCTTGGTGTTGCTCGTAGTCGGATTAAAAGTCTGGATGTCCCGCTAGGAGTCGGCGAGGTAACCAAGCTCTTCCAACATGCCCCCGGAGCGGGCATTGAAGCGCTGGATCTGGGAGGCCGTCATTTGAGTCTTCCAGTCATCCGCCGTGCCTTTACGGAAGAAAGACTGGGAATCCTCCTGTCCTTGGACCCGACCTTTGGCGAGCTTCTCAAAGGAGGCCTCCTCCAAGCAGACACGAAGGGTTGCCTCTTCCGAATTCGCCCCAAGGTGGTTGAGAATCCTAACCATTTGAGGGCCTGGATCAGTCAGCAAGGACTCATACCTAACTTCGAGGTAGCGGTCCCCAAGGATAGAGCGGGTGTCCATTGCCCTCCGATGCATCGAGCCCCATTCTTCCGCGGCGGCATTCATGAATCGGTCGAAAGCGGCTGGATCATTCGCCTGTTTCGTGATCCGGAGGTTGTGATGCCAGGCGGACACGAGCACGCTCCTCCCATCTCGGATGATGTGGAGAACTTTTGCTTCTGGGAACATCCGGTTGAGTGTTGGGAAATTCACCACATGTAAAGGATCTTTCTCCCCCACGAAACGGAGTCGGGATTTGCTCTTGTCCGCAATGACTTCCAGCCGGAGTTCAATGAAGTGCCTCCCCATGGCATAGACTTCCGCTTCCTTGAGAGGGGGGAATTCATTGCTTTCCAGGAACGCGCCGCTCCGTCCTCCAAGCATGCCGTTGTACTCATTGCTGATCTTGATGAGGCCCTTAATGAATGCGTGCACGCAGGCTTCGCCTTTGCAACTGATCTCGGGGTGGGCGTCAAGTAAGCGACCTAGCCAAGTCGTTCCAGACTTGGGAGCCCCGGTAACGAAGAATGGCGCATAGGACATGAAGGCCTCGTGAACCTCCATTTTGGAGGAAGGGAGGACTATCCCGCACCCCATGATCTTGCCTCTGGTCTCCGGCCCGCGTCCGCGCTAGGATTTCCTTTTGCCCTTGGGGAGTAGCCAAGTGGTAAGGCAGCAGGTTTTGATCCTGCGTATCGAGGGTTCGAATCCTTCCTCCCCAACCAGATTGAGGGCCCGCTGGGCCCTCTTTTGATATAGGGAGGAAGGATGAGAATCGCCAAAGGCGAGGCCTCGCGCACCTAGGCAGGTCGCGAAGGAGGCTCCGGTGGAGCCTACAAGCGGGCCCCTGCCAGGCAAGCAAGGCCCGCCATTGGCGCGGCCCAACGGGGAATCCTTCCTCCCCAACCAGATTGAGGGCCCGCAGGGGCCCTCTTTGCTGTCAGGGGTTCTGTTTGGGCGTGAATCCGAATTCTTCCACGCTGAGGAGGTCGGGCCGTACCACGCCCTGGTCCTCCGCTCGGGCGATGGCGCGCCTGCCGGTGGCGGCTTCGAAGGCCTCCAGCACGCGGCGCTCGAGGAACTCCCGGGCCTCATTGGACAGGGGATAGGCGATGTCCTTGTAGCTGCCGTCCCGCTTCCTGCGCGAGGGCATGGCGACGAAGTACCCCTCTTCACCTTCCACCACGCGCAGGTCGCCCACCAGGAAGGTGCCTTCAAGGACGATGGCCGCGTAGGCCCTGAGCTTGTCGTCGTTGGCGATGGGGGTGATGCGGATGTCGGTGATCGTCAGCATGCCTCCAGTTTACGCGAGGATCTCGACCCACCCCCACTGCCGGGGTTTCGTGTCTCCCCGGCGGTAAGACCAAAGCAGATCGGATTGGCACACGGTACATAGGGGGATGGAGCCGTCCCGGGAAGGGTCGAGGCCAAGATCCATGGCCTGGGCACGAAGGAATCCGTGGAGATCGAGATGAGGTTTCTCCCTTGGGCCCATGGAACGGAGGGAGTCTACCCAGGCCGAATCCTCTTTCGCCGCCTCGATCACCTCTTCCCCCACCTCAAAATGGCAGGGCTGAATCGCGGGGCCGAAGGCGAAGGCGAGGTCGGCAGGATCGCCTCCCAGCTCCCGGAAGGTGGCCACACCCCGGCGCAGAATGCCTCCTGTCGCCCCGCGCCAGCCCGCGTGGAGCGCGGCAACCCAGGGACGGTCATTCCTCACCCGACCCGCGAGAAGGATGGGAACACAATCCGCGACCCGGATGCCAATTCGTCGGTTTGGCTCCATCGTCCAGGCTCCATCCGCTTCCTGGATGGCATTCCCGGCTTCCACCACGCCGCAGCCGTGGACTTGGCTTAAGCCCGGAGCGGGTAGGAGCGCGGGGTCGTCGAGTTTCGTCGAGAAGCCCCAGGCGAGGGGGAAGGGTGGATGCGTTTGAGGCACGAGCATGTCGTCCAGCCTACTGCCCCAGGTAGCGCTCCCGCAGGACCCTTAGATGATGCTGGGCGTGGCCTGCGATGACGAAGGCCAGGGCACGAACCGAGCATTCCTTGCCATTGGCGATGCCGCGACGGTCCCAGGCTTCGGGCGAGAGATGACTGAAGGTCGCCAAGCTCGCGGCGCGGAGATGCCCGAACTCCTCACCGAGGTCAGCAAGGGTCCGAAGGTCGAAGCGGGAGGCGGCCACATAGGCATCCTCATCGAAGCCTGGCAAGGGGGAAGCATCCCCACGGCTGAACCGGTAGGCTCGGTGTTCGAAGCACTTCTCCGCGTCGTTGATGTGTCCAATCAACTCCCGGATGCTCCACTTCCCGGGCGCGTATCGGTGGCCACCCATGGATTCCGGAAGGGAGCCGAGCATGCCAAGGATCTCCTCGCCCTGACGCCGGAGCGTATCCAGTATGTCGCCTTCCGGGGCCTCCTTCACATAGGGCGCATGGGAAGTGGGGTATTCGCTTACCTCAGGGCGCTGGCTGGGCATGGGGCCTCCTTCGGAGAGCATGGACCCGGGATGAAGCACCGCCAAGCCCGAATGACGAACCGTCAGATCCGTTCAACTGCCATGGCGATGGCGTTTCCACCACCCAGGCACAGCGCCGCGACGCCCCGCTGCTTGCCGTGGCGCTCCAGCGCATGAAGGAGGGTGGCCATGACGCGCGCCCCGCTAGCCCCGATGGGGTGGCCGAGGGCGACGGCCCCTCCGTGGACATTGACTCGGTCCACGGGCAGTTTCAGCTCCTTGACCGTGGCGACGAGCTGCACCGCGAAGGCTTCGTTGATCTCCCAGAGGTCCACATCCGCCACGCTCCAGCCCACCTTGGGGAGCAACTTTTGAATGGCGGGCACCGGTGCCATGGTCACCCATTCGGGATCCAGACCCGCCGTGCTCCAGCCAAGGATGCGGGCCTGGAAGGGGAGGCCGTGGGCCTTGGCGTAGGACTCGGTGGTGATGAGCGCGGCGGCCGCGCCGTCGTTGACGGAAGGCGCGTTGCCCGCGGTGACGGTGCCACCGTCCTTCTTGAAGGCGGGCTTGAGCTTGGCCAGTGCTTCCAAAGAGGTGTCCGCTCGCGGGCCCTCATCGGTGTCCACGATCACCTCGCCTTTCTTGCCAGGAACCGCGATGGGCACGATCTCGGCCTTGAACGCGCCGTTCTCGATGGCCGCGATGGCTTTGCGATGGCTGTTCAAGGACCATTCATCCTGCATCTCGCGGGTGACGCCGTATTTCTGCGCGACGAGTTCTCCCGTTGAACCCATGGCCTGATCCGTGATGGCGCAGTGGAGGCCATCGAAGGTCATGGAATCAATGGCCGCCGTGTTGCCCATGCGCGCGCCGGCACGGAGCTTCGGGAGCAGGTAGGGCGCGTTGGACATGGATTCCATGCCGCCGGCGAGGATGACTTCGTGATCACCGAGCAGGACGCCGCTGGCCGCGAGCTGGATGGCTTTCAAGCCCGATCCGCACACCTTGTTGATGGTGAGCGCGGCGGTGGAGGAAGGCAGGCCGCCTCGTAGAGCGGCCTGGCGGGCTGGGGCTTGTCCTTCGCCCGCGGTAAGCACATTGCCGAAGATCGCCTCGCCAGGCATGGCTCCAGGCACCTCCAATAGCAGCCGCTTCACCACCTGCGCGGCGAGGTCCGGCGCCGCGAGGGGGGACAGCGCGCCCTGGAACTTGCCCACGGGGCTGCGGAGGCATTTAAGAATGACGGCGTGGTCGGACATGGGCTACCTGCTCAAGAACGGGGAAGTTTCGGCTTGGCGGAATCTTCGAGATGACTGAAATCCAGGTGCTCCAGGTTGAGGGTCGGCGGGGCAGGGGCGTAGAGATCCGGTGCCTCCTGCTGGACGAAGCGTCGGGTGCGCTCCAGGAGATTCTCAAGGTCCTGGAGCATCCTTAGGCGTTCCATCTTCATGTTGCGGATCTGGACTTCGATCTCGACCACATGCTGCTGCGCCTCGCGGATGATTTCATCCGCCTTGAACTGGGCTTCCTTGAGGACGATCTCCTTCTCGCGGTTCGCGGTGTCGAGCACATCTTCCCGGGTTCGCTGGGCTTGGAGCAGCGTCTCGCGGAAGATACGGTCCTGCTCGCCGTACTGGCGGAGCCGCTCCCGGGATTCCAGAAGCTCTTCCTTGAGTCGCTGATTCTCCGCGAGAAGCTCTTCCCAGTCGGTGGAGATTTCATGGAGGAAGGCCCGGACTTCGGATTCCTCCACGCCACGGAAGGCCTTGGTGAACTCCCGGCGCTGGATGTCAATGGGCGTGAATTTCATGGCTCACCTAGCGCGCCAGGGCGCGGAGGAAGTACTCGTTGATCCATTCCAGCACGAGAATCGCCACCAGGGGCGAGAGGCTCAGTCCCCCAATGGGAGGGATCAGCTTCTGGAATGGGAGCATGATCGGCTCCACCAGGCTGTCCACCACACGCACCACGGGGTTCCTGGGATCCGGGTTGAACCAGCTCATGATCGCCCAGATGAAGATAAGGATCACCCAGGCCCGAATGGCCCAGGAAGCGATCTGGATCAACAGCAGCATGGCCGGAAGCCCTCGAAAGGTTCATCATACAAGGCTGGAGGGGCCCCCATGCGCATCGGCATCTCGTGCTACGCGACCTTCGGCGGTTCGGGTGTCGTGGCCACGGAAGTTGGCAAGGCCCTGGCCGCGCGTGGGCATGAAGTTCACATCCTCAGCCCGGCCCTTCCTCCGCGACTCGTGGGATTCGAAGATCGCATCTGCTTCCACGAAGTGACCGCGAGCCCCTATCCGCTCTTCGAGGGATCACCCTTCAGCATCGCCCTCGCGTCCAAAATGGCGGATGTGGCGAGTCACTATGGGCTCGAGATCATGCACGCACACTACGCCATCCCACACGCCAACGCGGCCTTGCTGGCTCGCATGGCGCTGGAGGGCAACTTAAAAGTCGTCACCACCCTCCATGGCACGGACATCACGGTCGTGGGCAGCGATCCCAGCTACCTGCCCATGGTGAAACTGGCGATCCGAGAGAGCGATGGCGTGACCGCGGTGAGCCGGTATTTGAAAGAGGAAACAATCCGAACCTTCGGGCTGGGCGACTCCATCGAGGTCATTCCGAACTTCGTCCGTACCCCAGAATCACCTGTTTCGAAATGCCGGGATTGGCTCGCGCCGAAGGACTGCGCGGTCCTGGTCCACATTTCCAATTTCCGCCCCGTGAAGCGCGTCATGGATGTGATCCACACCTTCGAGCGGGTAAGGAAGAATGTCCCAGCCCGGCTCGTGATGGTCGGCGACGGCCCCGATCGTGCCGAGGCGGAAACCTATTGCCGGGAACATGGCCTCGGTTCCGAAGTCCGATTCACCGGAAAACAGCTCGATGTGGGATCCGTCCTGGCCTGCGCGGATCTATTCCTCTTGCCCAGCGCCACCGAGAGCTTTGGACTCGCCGCCCTGGAAGCCATGGCCTACGGCGTGCCCGTTGTGGCCGCCGCGGTGGGAGGCGTGCCCGAGGTCATCCGCGAAGGCCTGGATGGGTTCCTTTGCCCCATGGGGGATGTGGACGCCATGGGCGCCGCGGCCCTGCGCATCCTCCAAGAGCCCTGCGCCCGTGCCCGCATGGGCGAAAGCGCCCGCAAGCACGCCCTGGGCGACTTCGCCGAAGACCCCGTCGTGGACCGCTACGAGGCGATGTACGAGAAGGTGCTGAAAGGGACGCGGAAGAGCATGGCGGTTGGGGGCTGAGAGCCTGGGGACCTCGTCTCCACGGCGCGCTCACCGGCTGGCTGCTCCGCCTGACGCAGGCTCCACTGGAGCCTGCTCCCGCTCGCCTCGGCTCGCGGAGGCGGAGCCTCTTCGCAGGTCCGAATCCTGAACGAATGCCTCTCTCAGTAGTGGGGGTCCTGCAGGATTCGAACCCTTGCCAGCAACGGTTCGCGCTTGGGACCGCTCCGACGCTCCACTGGAGCGTCTCCACGGCGCGCTCACCGGCTGGCTGCTCCGCCTGACGCAGGCTCCACTGGAGCCTGCTCCCGCTCGCCTCAGCTCGCGGAGGCGGAGCCTCTTCGCAGGTCCGAATCCTGAACGAATGCCTCTCTCAGTAGTGGTGGTCCCTGCAGGATTCGAACCTGCGACCAAGCGGTTATGAGCCGCCAGCTCTGACCGCTGAGCTAAGGGACCAGGGGCAGGCTAGCACGCTTGCCGTGAAGGATTGAGCCGTGACGGGACCAGGAGAAGTCGCTACACTATTCGTTCCGGCTGGGTAGCTCAGGTGGTTAGAGCGAGGGTCTCATAATCCCTAGGTCGGCGGTTCGAGTCCGCCTCCAGCCACCAGAAAATGAAGGGCTTGGCGTCACCCCTGGGGGTGGCGCCATTTGCTTTTGCTACAGCCGTGCTACAGGGGCTCAAGGGACAGCATGGGTCCAGGTGGGCCCTGATGCGACCTTCTCCCCGGGCGAAGCAGCGGGATACAGGCTCAGGCTGTCTCCTTCCCTATCGATGCTCACCGAGACTTCCGAAGCTTCGGTGCTTCGTGGTGATCCGGCGCAGAGGGTGAAGACCCGCAGGGGCAGAACCCTCTGGGTGGCAAGTTGTGCCTGGTGCATGACTGTGGCCGCTCCGCGGGGAAGCCACCTTGGACGCGGAGATCTCGGCGACATCCGATGTCGCCTGGCGTGAGCTCTGCCCCCAACCAAGCCACACACCACCGGAGTTCCCCATGAATCACAACGAGAAGTCCCACTCCAAAGTCGTGGTGCATGCTCGCATTGGGCGCGAAGCTTACGAAGCATTGGAGGCCTACGCCAACCGGAAGGGCTGCAGCCTAACCCATGCCCTCAGGGAGCTGCTCCGCGACCTCAAGCAGCGCGAACTCGAGGATGGTTCGGCCTCCCGATTGGAGGCGATCTCCAGGAGCCTCCTCGGGATCGCGGAACAGCAGGCCAGGCACGCTTCCCGGATCGAGGCCCTCGTCGCCATCCTCCGGAAGGTTGAGGAGGGCCAGGAGGCGCGCGAGGCCCAGATTCTCGAGACCCTCGCGACCGTCCTGGGGCTCGATCAGCTGGCCTACGCCCACCTCCTGGGGATCGTGGAGAGCAGTCCGCGGGCGGCCGATATCACGGCCTCCGCCCAGGCCAAGATCCGCGCCCTCCAGAACGGGTGATCCCATGGCAATCCTCAAGCCGGGTTTCACCCCCGGTTTTCGCGGCCGGAAGCGGCCTCCCGCCTGGAACCGCCGGGCGCACTACCTTGCCAGCGAGCACGACCGGGAGTCCGCTCGACTGCTCGATCTGGATGGCCACGCTCTGACCGCCTCCCAGGCTATCGAGTCCCTGGGCGGGCCTGGCGTGGACTACCACGAGGTGATCGTGGCCCCCAGCCACCACGAATGCGAGGTAATCCGGGGGCGGGATCCCAGCAATCCAGCCCAGGCAGCCCAGGAGGCCGGCCGGCGGCTTGCCATGGCTTACGCCCAGGGGCGACCTGCCCTGCTCGCCATTCACGAGCAGGATGGCCGATTCCACTACCACCTGGCCGTGAAGGGCCCCCGGGATCCCCGAGCGCTAGGCAGAAACGGTGTCCTTCAAGCCCACTGGGACCGGGAGGTCCTCGGGGACGAGCCCAGGATCCTGGATTGGGAGGCCCATCTCCGCTTCAAGAGCCTCAGAGCCCGTCTCCTGGGAATCATCCAGATGCAGCGGGAGAACGAGCGGTCCAGGGTCGAGGCTGTCCGACTCGCACCTCCGGGGCTCAAGGCCTCCGCCGCCACCCCCTACGAACGAACAGGCCGACATTTCATCGAGAGCCGGTTCCGCCAGGAGATGGACACCCTCCAGGCCCGGTACCAAGCCCGGGGCATGGTGGGCTCCCCGCGGCACCTGGCCGAACAGGAAGCGGCGGCCCACCGCCGTTTGGGCGCCCTCCGGCGCTTGGAGAAGCGAGAGCTCGGCAGGGAGCTCGCGTCCGTCCGTCACATGGCTGGATGGGCTGGTGAGCGCCTGGGGCGAGGTGCCCGTTCCGTCCTGGAGGTGACGGAGACCCTGGCCGGACAGGTCCGGCAGGGCCTGGATGGGCTGAGGGAACCACCACCGGACCGTTCAGCGACCCGTGGGCTGCAGATTTGGGAGCAGGCATCAGTCCAGACCGCCCAGCGGATCGGTACTGAGGCCGCCCAGGCTGTCACCAGGGTCTCCTTGCGGGTGGGGACAGCGGCCTTGAAGATGGGCGCGGGTCTTCTCCTGACCGTCCCGAGCGGGGGCGCAGAGCTGAGCCGATCTCTGGTCGAGGCGGGGAGAGAGATCGGAACGGCAGGCCAGGAGACTGGAGAAGCAATCGGCCGTTTTGGAGGCTCCCTCCTCCAGGGCGCGGGCCGCGTGACGCTTGCCACGGCAAGGACCGCGCTGCCGGAGGAGGCTAAGCCGGTCCTGCAGGCGTCCCTGGAAATGAGTCGAGGCGCGGGTGAATTCACCAGGGAGGTCCTGAGCCTCTCTCCCGGATCGGCTCTGGTCTCAGCCACTCAGACCGCGCTCCGGACGGTTCGGGCCACGGCCGCCGCAAGGGGACAGCTCCCCGAGCCTCTCCGCAGGGCCTTTCAGGTCGCGGGATGGATCCCCCTGGCGGGGACCGGAATTAATGCACTTCAACAGGCGGCTGAACTCGCTCAGTCCGCCCACAACGCTGCTTCGCGCGGCCTGGAGATGGACCGTTGACCAAATTTGCTTTGGACCTCCTGATGTTCTGGCGTGGCTCGGGGGCACTCGTCCCTTTGATTCTTGGCCTGCTGCCAGCCCTCCTATGTCTGGCGCGAATCTATCTCGTAGAGAAGGAAGATCCCCTCTCGCTGCTGCACCAGCGGTCGGACAGAGTCATTCGCTGGCTCCTCCTCCACCGGAGATCTCCCGGGACCCTTCCCTTCGGCATCGCTCTCATCCTGGCGGCACTTGTCCTTCACCAAGCCGCCCTGGGCCAGGGTCTGGGGAGGTGGGTGATCCTACATCCGGGGGGCTTCGTGGCGGGACATGGCGTCGCGTTCGGCCTCCTGGCCTGGTTGCGGCTGGTTTCCTGGGATCCGGCCCCAGGATTCCTGGCCCGAGGAGAGATCCGGGCTGATGCCCAGTTCATGGATATTCCCGAGGATTGGGGCCCTCGGCCACGGGGAGAGGGCCGAGCGGGATCCAAGGAGCTCCCGACTGCGGAGCTACTCGGCTTCAGGTGCCCGTCCAAGTTGGCGCGCCGTGTTCTCGAGGCGAATCGGCTTCCTGCCCACCTCACCCTGATCTCCCTCCGCTGGGACATCCTCAGCCGTCACCTGTTCCTGCTGGGTCCCCAGGGCTCTGGGAAGACGACCACGGTCTACGGGCACATCATGCACTCCACGTCCTGCCCGTTCATTTATCAGGACAGCAAGGCAGAGCTGCCGTTCAGGACCGATTTCCCCGACCTTCCGGTGTGGGGGCTGGATGTCCGGGGACATGAGAGCCGGAGCGGGGTATTCAACCCCCTGTCTGAGATCCGCGGACCGGAAGATCGGGATCTGGTCGTGGACTATGTGTTCCCCGTGAATCCCCATGACGCCAACCCGTGGGTGCGGGAAATGGCGCGGGTGCTCTTCGGGGCGATCCTTGAGGCGCGGCCCTGGGAGAGCCTCCAGGAGATCCATCGCGCCCTGCGGGCGACACGGCTGGAGCCCTTCCTGGAGACCCTCGAGCCGGTCTGGCGGGATCTGATGAAGGAACCCAAGAGCCAGGTCCCGATCCTCCAGGATCTCGTCGCCACCCTGAGCCGGTGGGACACCGAGCGGGTCCGCTCCATCACGGAGGGGCCGAGCACTGTGACGCTGGACGAGTTCATCGAGCGGGGTGGCTTCGTCCTTAACTGTGAGGACAGCGATGCCCTGAAGGCGCCTGTCCATCTGTTCTGGGCCATGCTCCTCGGCCGACTCCGGAACCGGCCCGAGGGAGCATCCCCCCTGCTCCTGCTGCTGGATGAGTTCGGAGACTGCGGCCGCATCCCGAACATCCAGCGGGCCCTGGTGCTGTTGCGCTCGAAGGGGGTCTCCATTGTTGCGGGCATCCAGAACCTGGGGCTGCTCCAGGATGTCTATCCCAGGGACTGGAAGGCGGTTCTGGAAGGCTTCGGGACTCGGATCTGGCTGGCCCGGAATCTGGAGGACGACCTCCGCCTGAAACTCACCCAGGCCATCGGGCGCTTCACGCGGAGGATCCCGGCTCAGGGCTCCAAAGCCAGACCCGGCGAGAAGGAATCGGATCTCATGCCCTTGGACGCCTGGGGAACCTGGTCCCAGGCCCGCGCCGCGCTCGGCAGGCTGAACGGCTTCTCCTACTGGCTTCCGGTCCCCTTGAGCATCCCCAGGACGCCCCTTGGGATGGAGCTGCGAGGTAAGGAATCGGGAGGCGAGCGCCTCACCGGTACGGGTGAACTCCTCACAGGAGGGACGCCCTTGGAGGGACGGGAGCTGGAGCTTCCGAAGGACATCCTGATGGAACCCAAGGCGGAGGGTCCCGCCACTAACCTGAGCGCCGCTCATGAGGAGGATTGGCTGTGATGGATCACCGGGATCGCGCGTGGGTCAAGGCCTGGATCCGAGACGGTCTGGCGCAGTTGGACGGCTGGAAGGACCTCGTGGAGGACCTGGTCCGGATGGGGTACGGAGATGAGGAGGTCCATGACCTCCTCCGTCCCTACCGAGTCTGGTCAGATGAGGCTCAGACAATGAAGCTGGCGGGATGCCCGTTCGAGGAGATCATTGGTCATCTTCGGGATCTGAAGGCCCAGCCGTGGGATGTCGTGCAGGCCCTGACGGATTCGGGGCAATCCCTCGCAGATGCGCTCCGCATTGTGCTCCCTAGCCTGACAGAGTCTGAGGGGCATCTCCTTGTGAGTCACCTTCTCAAGAATCGAGAATCGAACCATGGCGAGGAAGTCCGTGCGGTTCTCGCCTACCACGGGCTCTGGCTGGAATGAGAGTGTCCTTGGGACTAGGCGTCTCCAATATCAGCGAGGACCCAGATCTGCTTCAGAGGGAGTCTGGCGCGGATCTCCTCATCCAGCTTGTCGTAGTGGGCCATCAGCTCCTCCAGCACATCGTCCGAGGTCCAGAGACGGACCCTGAAGAACATGTTGGCGAGCTCCTCCTGAACATTCTGTTTGAAGCCGTTCCAGGCTACAAAAATCCCTTGGTCTGCATTGAACTTCTGTATCGCCCCGATCAGCTTGTCCACTGTGGGGCGGTCGATCGGACCCGATCCTGACTTCACTTCGATGCAGAGCTTGGGCCCACCAAATCCTGAGGGAGCGTTGCCTGCAAGGATGTCGCGTCCTCCATCCGTCCCTTCGGGGCTCAGGTAGGTGGTATATCCCTTGGCTTTGAATAGAGCCTCGACTAGCACTTCCAACTGCTTCCCTTTGAATCTGGCGTCGATGAGCCGGAGAATCTGGTCCTTCCCGGCCCGCTCAAGGTCGGTCCCCTCGATCTCCGGATCCGCCTCTCCTTTGGGACCTGCCACGATGTCTCGATTCCGTTCCGGGCCCCACGCTCGGTTAGCCATGTCTGCCATGCGCTGCTCGGCGTTGTTCCTTTGGATTCGGCAGATGGTCATGAATGCGCCGAAGGAATAGAGCAGGTCCTGGCCGAAATGGCTGCGAGGTACAGCTAGGTCTGGAGTTTGGACATTTTGAATCTATTCGCCGATGAACCCCTTTATTCACAAGGAGTTCATCGGCGTTTGAGCCTTTGCCTTCCCTCTTAGGAGGCAAGGCATCGCGACTGATCGATCCCAACAGCTATGGCTGACGCTGGATCACAGTCCCGGAGAACCCGAGGTCATGATCCCAATGGGCGAGGATCCCCTCCACATCGGCCCCTGATTGGAATGCGATCCGGGTCTTGCGCGCATCGAAATCCATCTGAACCGAAGCTACGCCGGGTGTCTGGGCCATGGTCTGCGGAAGGGTCCCGGCGCACGACGGGCAATCGAACTGAGGCGTACTGAGCACGAGGAGGGTGCCTCCCGCAGGTGCCATTGCTCTGGCCTCTCCGGTCGGTGGACCACCCGAGTGGACCAGCCTTGGCGTCGCCCAAGCTCCCACCAAGGAAATCGCCAGGACCACCACAGGCAAAACGGGGAACCGAGGAGCAACGGCGCAGCAATCGTCTGTCACCTTCGCCGTCATGAATCGTCGGTAGGTCCACCATCCGACGAGGCCCGCGAGAAGGAGCACGAGACCGCCCAGCGCCCAGGGTCGGATCCAGGCAACCCTGGCACCGGCCGCACCACCAGCCACACCCACCCCGGCCAAGGCGAGCGGGAGCCAGCAGCAGGCGGAGGCCAGTAGGCCAAGGCCCACGGCAGCCCAGGCGGTCCGGCGTTGGGCGCCATCCTCTTCCAATGAAGCCGCGTTGGGGTGCTTGGCATGGTCTGCCACAGGGATACCGCAGCAATCGTGGGCGCCTTCATCGGTCAGGCCAGCTGCGGGCCTTTCAGTCCCTACTTCCTTCACGGCCTTGAGGACATCGCCCAGACAGCAGGCGCCCCCAGGGTTCGTGATCTCGCAGTGGCACATGCCCGCCTTCACCTGCGCCCGGATGGCTTCGACAGCTGTGCATGCCCCTGAATCGGCGTATTCAGCCTGGATGCTCTCCACGCTGTGGCCGAAGCAGTAGCAGAGGGGCCGCGGGGTTTCCCGCTCCTTGATGCCTACCCGGACGGCCAGGTCGCCTTTGATGAAGGATTCCCTTCCGTCCGCGGTGAAATAAACCACCTCGCAGGACGGGTCGCCGCAGAAGCGGTACACCTCGTCCCGCACCTTGTCCTTCAGGTGGGGCTTCAGCAGCGCCCGTAAGGTGAGTGCCTTCACCGGCCTGCCCTTGGTGCCACTGAAGGGGCATACCGCATCTCGTTGGTGCCCGATGGGCGTGCAGCAAGCGTGAGATTCGGCCTCCTGGGCAGCCCGGAGCGCATCAACCACCTTCGCGCGTTCCGGAAGGCCTTGGAGACGGCCCTCCACAAGGTAAGTCCGGCAGGCCAAGCTCCCCTCAACAACCCCTTCCACGGGGTCTACATCTGCATCGTTAACCCGAAGGGTCGGCGAGCCCGGGAAGGCGAGGAGCTTCGCCAGCTCAGGGGTATCCACCTGGACTTCCGTGAGGTTCCCGGAGATGCCCAAGGCCTCCATGCAATCTCTGAGAAGGTCGAGAGCGGCCGCCGTGTTCGGGCATCCCTCGAAGACCAGCAGTTCGATTTTCATGGATCACCTCGATCGCGCTTGGAGACTGATGGCGCGCCGGACGCGCATAGGCGGATGAAGGCTGGGCACGCCGGGCCAGGTGCGCCTTCGCAAGCGGCCCGGAGGCTGGCAAGAACCTCCTGCATGGACGCGAGGTCCTGGAGTTGCGCCGCGACATGCTGGAGCTTCTCGTCGAGCAGGGCCTTGGTCGCGTCGCAGGCCTTGGGGCTCGCCGCATTCGCCGTGAGCAAGCTCCGGATTTCGGCTAGGGTGAACCCGCAGCGCTGCGCGTGCTTGATGAAGTGGATCGTCGCGATGGTGCTGGGAGCGAACAGCCGGTAGCCCTTGTCCGTGCGCGAGGCGGGCTTCAGCAAACCCTCCCGCTCGTAGAGCCGGACCGCCTGATCGCTGACCCCACACGCCTGGGTGAGGTCGGCCATTTTCATGAGGCCTTGATCGACCATAGACACTCCCCATCACCAGGGTAGTGTCTATACCCGGGCACAGAGTCAAGAGCTGATGCTTTCACGGGAGCCTCAGCTCTCCAATCTCCCGTGGGCATGCGTATGGTGAAGGTCCGGAAAGTGCGGATGGCTATGCAGAAGAGGCTCGTGCCCGTGTCGATGGCTGTGGGGCTCGCCTGGCGGGTCGCTGGGATCGTGAGGGTGCTGGTGATGTTCGTCGTGCCAGTGGAGATGTTCATGCGCCAGCGCCTCATGGAGATGCTCGTGCTCGTGGTGCTCCGTCAGATGAAGCCAGACACCCACGGCCATCAGGCCGCCTGATGCGATCAGTCTCAAGGTGAGGGGCTCGCTGCCCATGCCTAAGGCGATCAGCGCGCCTACGAACGGTGCCAGCGAGAAGTAGGCGCCGGTCCGCGCGGTCCCGATGTAGCGGAGGGCCAGCACGAAGCACATCAGGCTGAGTCCATAGCCCAGGAAGCCGATGAGACCGCCCGCCACGCACGGGAGGAAGCTCGCCTTCACATGGCATAAGCTAAGCGCCAACAGAGTATTTGTGACGCCCGCGGCCAGTCCCTTCACCATCGCGATCTGGAGCGCGTCGCTGCCGGAGACACGGCGGGTGAGGTTGTTGTCCAGGGCCCAACAGAGACAAGCCCCCGCAATTAGTAAGCTGCTTCCTCCGCCTGCGCGAAGGTTGCCGCCCGTCCATGACAGCACCGCACCTCCCGTAAGAATCAGCACCATGCCGAGGAAGATCCGTCGGTCGAAGTGCTCCTTGAACACGAACCAAGCGAGCCCAGCGGTGAAGACCCCTTCTAGATTCAACAGCAGGGACGCCGACCCAGCGGCCATGTGCGCCAGGCCGAAAAGCAGCAGGACAGGCCCAAGGATGCCGCCGAAGACCGTCGCGGCGCCGAGCCATGCCCAATCCCGGCCGCGCAAGGGTGCCTCTTCGCTGGGGTGGCCGCTCAGCCGGGACACCATCCGCATCAGGCCGAGCCCAAGGCCAGAACCGAGGTAGAGGATCCCCGCCATGAGCCAAGGGGAGAGCTGGCCCTCAGCGGACAATAGCCATTTGGCCGCCGGGGTGCTCGCCCCGAAAAGCCCGGCCGCAGCGAGCGCGTACACATAGCCAGGACGAGGAGATCGCATCGCGTTCCTACCAGCATTCATTTTAAACAACAGAGATGCCGGAGACCACCAACCCAACACCTGCGTCGCGCGTGAGTAATCGCGCTTGTCCGGGCTTTCCTGGACGCCATCAGGTCTGGATGGTGTCTCCCTTCGGTCTCCGGTTCTGAAAGTGGGCAGCGTCTCAGGGGTAGGCTACACTCTTCGCATGAGGCGATGGCTCCAGCCGCTCTTGGCGCTGGCCTTCCTGATCGGAGGGCTGGGGACTGATGTGGCCGTGTCGCCGAAACCGGCGATGGCCTGCTGCGCCATGGGGTCGGATCCCGGCTGCCCGTGCCCACCTCCCCAAGCACCGAACACGCCTTGCCGCGCCCCTTCCTCCACGCCCTCCCCGGCGGTAGCCGTTCAGGCCGCCCAGGCGTCGGAATCGGTTTGGGCTTGGCCCTTTGCGACGATTCTTGAATCCCCTTCCTGGGATGGCTTCCACCTCTCGGGCGCGGATGCACGCCCGGCAGGCGGCCGGGATTCTGACCTGGGACGGCACCTGGCCCGATTAGGGGTCTGGCGGATCTGAGACGGGGGCTCGCGCCCCGGCTGTCTCGATCCTTAGAACCGACTCACGGAGAACATCATGCGAATCCTCTTGGCCCTGGGCCTGGGAGGGCTGCTCCTGGCCTGCGGACGCCCCGCGGCCGTGCCGCCCCGCCCGAACCCTGATCCGGCTTCCGCCTCCGCGGCGGAGAGCCCCGTCCCGCTGCTCCCGGCAGCCCTGCAACCCGCGCCGGTCCAGGTGCTCACGCGCCCGATTCCGGCGCAGGCGCCTGCGCCTCAGCCTCCACCCGCGTCTGAAGAGACGGGCACCACCTACACCTGCCCCATGCACCCCGAGGTCCACGAGGACCATCCGGGGAAGTGCCCGAAGTGCGGCATGACGCTAGTGCCCGAGAAGAAGGGAGGCCAGCCATGAACGTCCGCGTCTCGATCTTCGTGTGGGCCGTGGCGGCGCTGCCAGGCGCGGCGCAGAGCCCGGAAGCCCAAGTGGCGAAGCAGGTGAACGCCGTCGCCCAACCTCCAGAGCCCTGGAAGCCGGACACGGCCCAGGACCAGGTGCAGGCCAAGGTCCATGCCCTGTTGAAGGACGGCCTGAACCTGGACCGCGCCCGCGCCATCGCGCTGCTCAACAACCCGGATCTCCGTTCGAGGATGGATGGCCTGGGCGTCGCACAGGCGGACCTCGTGCAGGCCGGCCTGCTCACGAATCCCGTGCTCGGCGTGGGTTTCGGTTTCTCGCGGAATGGCGGCGGCACGAGCACGGAGTTCAGCCTCGTGCAGGAGCTGGTGAACCTCTTCACGCGGGGGCGGCGCAAGCAGGTTGCTTCGCTCCAGCTCGAAGCGGATCAGGCCGAGGTGGCCTCCAGCGCTCTGGATCTGCTCGCCTCCGTGGAATCCACCTACCGCACGGTCCAGGCGGACCAAGGGATGCGCGATCTGGACGCAACCCTGTTGGACTCCGCCGAAACCTCGGCCGAACTGGCCCGGCGCCAGTTCGAGGCGGGCAACATCAGCGAGCTGACCTACCAGACCCAGGCTTCCTTCTCCGAGCAGGCCCGGCTGGATCTGGCTCGCGCGGAGACGAAGCTGGTCGAAAGCCGGGAAGCTCTCACGCGGCTCCTCGGCCTCTGGGGCGCGGACACGGACTGGAAGCTCCAGGACGGCCTTCCTGAACTGCCCCACGAGGAACTACCACTGGATCGTCTTGAATCCCTCGCCGTGTCCCAGCGTCTCGATCTGCGCGCGGCCCAATCCCAGGCCAAGGCCCTGCTGGAGGCCGCCAAGCTCGCCCGGGGCACCCGCTTCACGCCGATCGTGGATCTCGGCCTCCGCGCCGATAAGGACGCCGAAGGCACCCGCACCCTAGGCCCGACCCTCGGCGTCGAGCTGCCCCTCTTCGATCATGGGCAGGGCCGCGTGGGGCGCCTGGAGGCCCTTGCCCGCCAAGCCGATGACCGGGTGACGGCGCAGGCCGTGGACATCCGCTCAGAGGTCCGCCAGGCGCGGGAGCGCCTGCGTGCCGCGCGCGCCGTGGCGGAGCAGTACCGCGACGCCATCCTGCCTCGACGCGAGCGCGTCATGAAGCTCGCGCAGGACTCCTACAACGGGATGTTGCTAGGGGTTTACGACCTCATCCTCGCCAAGCAGGCTCAAGTCGCCGCCTACCGCGACTACCTGGACGCCATGCGGGGCTACTGGACCGCCCGCGCGGAACTCGTCCGCGCCCTCGGCGGCGCCTTGCCCAGCGATACGCAGACCCAAGAGGTGAAGCCATGAAAACACTCCTAAAAATGCTCATCCCGGCGGTCGTGCTGCTCGCGCTTCCGTCCAGGCTGCTTGCGGGCCAGAAGGCTCAGTCCTTCGTGGCGCCCGGCGCAAACTACACCGAAACGATCACGCCCGGCGTGCCGAAGCTGCCCTTCGTCATGGACCACGGCGTGAAGGTCTTCCACCTCATCGCCGAGCCCGTGCGCCACGAGATCGCGCCGGGCATGGTGATCCAGGGCTGGGGCTACAACGGCTCCATCCCCGGCCCCACCATCGAGGCGGTGGAGGGCGACCGGGTCCGCATCCTCGTCACCAACAAGCTGCCGGAGCAGACCTCCATCCACTGGCACGGCGTCATCCTGCCCAGCGGCATGGACGGCGTGGGCGGCGTCAGCCAGCACCACATCCAGCCCGGCGAGACCTACGCCTACGAGTTCACACTCAAACAGCATGGCACGCAGATGTACCACCCCCACGCCGACGAGACGACGCAGATGGCGCTGGGGCAGATGGGCTTCTTCATCATCCATCCCAAGCGCGAGCCCCGGCGCATTGATAAGGACTTCGCCATCTTCCTCCAGGAGTGGGATGTGCCGCCCGGCAGCTACGCGCCGAACCCGGTGACCATGACGGACTTCAACCTCTTCACCTTCAACGGCCGCGCCTACCCGGGCACGGTGCCGCTGATCGTTCAGCGCGGCGACCGCGTCCGCATCCGCTACGCCAACCTCACGATGGACTCGCACCCCATCCACATCCACGGGTACGACTTCGTCACGACCGGAACCGATGGCGGCCCCATCCAGCCCGCCGCGTGGGTGCCGGAAACGACCGTGAATGTGCCCCCGGGCACGACGCGCGACATCGAGTTCACGGCCGTGCATGACGGCGATTGGGCGCTGCATTGCCACAAGGCGCACCACGCCATGAACCAGATGAACCATGCCGTCCCGAACCTGACGAATGTGGACCAGGACGGCCTTGCCGAAAAGATCCAGGCCCAGCTCCCAGGCTACATGCCCATGGGTCAGAACGGCATGTCCGACATGGCGGGCATGGACATGGGCGGCCCGCCGAACACGCTGCCGATGATGACGGGCGATGGCCCCAAGGGGCCCATCGAGATGGGCGGCATGTTCACGGTCGTGAAAGTCCGCGATCGCATCCACGGTCAGGAAGATCCGGGCTGGTATCAGGACCCGCCGGGGACACTTGCGCACCCCGTGGATCTCTCGAAACAGGTCTTCGTGGACCTGCCTGAGGGCGCGCCCGCGCCTGCGCCCAAGCCCGCGAAGCCTCCCATGAAGATGGACGACATGAAGGACATGGACATGAAGGGGATGGATATGAATGGCATGGACATGAAGGACATGAAGGACATGAAGCATGAAAAGCCCGGGAGGAAGCCGTGACCGCTGCGCTCCTCTTCGATCCCTTGACCTGGCTGGGACGAGAGCACCCCGCCATGGTCCACCTGCCCATCGCGGCAGCGCTTCTCGTGCCGGTGGCCCTCCTCCTGTCGCTGTGGCGGCGGGAGGAGGGATGGCTGCGCACGGCCCGCTTCCTCGCTTGGGCCGGGCTGATCGGCTCCGGCGCCGCGCTGTTGAGTGGGCTCTTCTGGGCGCGCCAGTTGGACCTTCTCGCTCCGGGCGGATGGCTGGCCCAGGCGAAAGACGGCCACCTCCAAAGTCTGCTGCGGACGCATCAGTTCCTCGCGCTGGGCGGCTTCGCGCTGGGTCTCCTGACCCTCGCCGTGCTGCACCGCAAGGCTGAGCGCGGCGTCGCCACGGCGCTGCTCCTCAGCCTCGCCTGGGCGGGCGCCTGGGGCGCCGCCGGACACTGGGGCGGGCGCATGGTCTTCCCCGAGGTCGCAAGTTCGGCGGACATGAAAGCCGTCCACCAGGAGATGCAGGCACAGATGCAGCAGGCACCCGCACCGCCACGCAAGGACTTCCACGGCGTCTACCTGGAGATGTGCGCCTCCTGCCACGGCCAGGATGGCTCGGCCCGTTCGCCCTCCGGCCACAAGATGCACGGCCAGGACTT
This sequence comes from Acidobacteriota bacterium, assembly GCA_018269025.1. Classification (GTDB taxonomy): domain Bacteria; phylum Acidobacteriota; class Holophagae; order Holophagales; family Holophagaceae; genus JAFDVN01. The sequence goes on from JAFDVN010000087.1 coordinate 37,025, forward strand.
CACCGATCCGAAGTGGCAGGCCGCACGCACGGATGATCAGATCGTGAAGGTCATCCTCGATGGCAAGGGCCACATGCCCGCCTTCCGGGGTGCCTTGAGCGAGGCGGATGCCCTGGCCCTGGTCCAGCAGGTGCTCCGGCCCATGAACAAGGCCCCGCATTCTTGAACCGAAGCGCCAGCCGCCAGGGGCGTCGTGCCCCCCCTGGCGGCTGGACAGGCCGCGCTCGCCTCTATGAAATGAAAGAGGAGTCCCCATGGAAGTGAATGCGCCCAGCTCATCCCTTGGGCTGAACGATCTGGTTGGCCGCTACTGCGGGGATCCCGAATCCGTGTATCACACCTGGTTCCTGGGCGAGGACCGCCTCAAGGCCTTCCGCACCCTCCGCCGGGGCATCCAGGGCGTGGTGGAGGACATCCAGTCCGGGACCTTCCCCCGGGATTACCGGGGTTCCAGCCTCGAAGTGGTGATGACGGCCATCATCGAGCAGAAGCAGGTCTTCCAAGGCGCTGCGCACGCCTTCTACTGGAAGCCCAAGCTGCGGATCCCGGACATCTACGAGCACCGGGACAACCAGCTCGGGTTTGCACGGTTCCTCGCCGAAGCCCTAAAAGCCACCCGAGAGGACCAGGTGCTGGCGGCCATCCACCGGCTGGACAGTCTCTCAATCAAGGGCATGGGGCCAGCCGCGGCCAACCTGCTGTACTTCCTCCACCCCACCCTCATGCCCGCCTTCAACACAGCAATCCTGACCGGCTTCAACGCGCTGACGGGCGCGCGGCTCAAGCTCGGCTCATGGCAGGACTATCTGGCCATGCGCGAGGGCGTGCTCGACCTCAACACCCGGTTCCAGGACCGGTTCTCCCGGGACCTGGGCGCGGTGTCGGGGTTCCTTTTCGACATTGGGATCGGGAAGCTCGCCACGACGGGCAATGTCGAGACGGCCTTGGTGTTTGAGGAGAAGAAGCTCCAGAAGACCGTGGAGAAGCGCCACCAGGAGGTGATGGCCGACGCTCAGGAGGCCTCCCTTCACGCGCGTATGCAGGCCCACCTCCTCAAGGTCGGAAGGGCGCTCGGGTACGAGGTCTGGGTGGCGCGCAACGACCGGAGCGCCCCGAACTGCCACGGCGGAGGCACCTTGGGGGAGGGAACAGCCTCGAAGCTGCCCCCCATGGACCTGCCCCCAGAGGTCCTCGGTACGGTGGAGCTGATCGATGTGCTGTGGCTTCAGGAGGGCCAAATCGTCTGCGCCTTCGAGGTCGAGAAGAGCACTTCTATCTACTCCGGCATCCTCCGCCTCCAGGACCTGAGCCTGTCCCTCCCGGAGCCTGGTCCGAACCTCTATCTCGTGGCGCCGGACGGCCGCGAAGGCGAGGTGCGGGCGCAGCTCGCCCGGCCCATCTTCCAAGCGCTGGCGAACCGCCCGGCGCTCATCACTTTCTCCGACATCGAAACCCACTGCGAGGCCATCTGTCGCTTCGGTATGGGCCACGAGTCCCTGAAGCGCATCGCTCGCGTCGTGTGAGACCCGCCTAGAAAATCCGGATCAAGTTGAAACCCAACGACCAATAACCGGGCGCGCGCGGACCGAAGCCCTCATAATCCCCGCCTAAAACTTGATGGGCCG
>JAFDVN010000088.1 GCA_018269025.1 Acidobacteriota bacterium
CCCGGGTGACGACGGCCCGGTGGATCTTGCCAAGCAGGAAATGGCGCATCATTTGGCACCTCCGGTCCAGGCTCCAGGTCAGAGTCCCGGCCAACGATCTAAGGATACCGCAACGGGGGGCGGGAATCCCGCGCGGCCCTCTCAGTTGAACAGCACGATATGGAGGTTCAGCCCCACCCGGGGCAGGGGAACCGGCGGGGGCGCGGCGGGGAAGCGCATCACATCCCCGAGATCGGCCTGGAATCCCCCATCCCGGACCCGCCGCAGCACCCAACGGCCATCCAGGAGCACATAGCAGCGGCTGGGGTCGCCGGGCACGACTGCCACATAGCGCGGACCGCGCCGGGCGCCCCACCAGGGATCCATCCAGGGTGGGCAGCGGTGCTCGTGACGGGGATGGTGGAAGTCCCAGTCGCGGTCATCCCTCCCCTCGTCGTCATCATGGTGCTTGGCCCACTTCCGCCATGCCTTCTCGCGCTCCTTGCGCTCGTGCTTCCAGGCCTTGCGGCCACGCTTGCCGTGGTCGTCGTCATCCACCCGGACAAGGGCGGTCGGTTCAGGAAGCCGGGCCGGAAGGGCCGTGGGCGCGAGAAGGAGGGTCAGCAGGGAGAGCATGGCGTCTCCTAGTTGAAGAGCACCACATGCAGGTCCACGCCCACATGGGGCAGCGGAACGGGCGGAGGCGCGAGGGGGAGGCGGAGCGCGTCCCGGACTTCGGCCTGGAGGCTGGCGGTGAAGCCCTTCCGGAGCTCCCAGTGGCCGTCAATGAGGAACCAGGCGCGGTCCTGATAGCGGGGATCAATGGCGATGTAGGGCCGTTCGGGCACCCGGCGGCCGAACTTCTTGGCGAGGCCCGGGGGGAGGCCGCCTTTCTTGGCGAGGCCGGGGGGGACGAAAGTCCCGTTGCCGTGGGGGTTGCCATGCGAGTTGCCATGTCCGTGGCCGCGGCCTTGGGGGCTGGGGAAGAGGGTGAGGGTGGCGCTGAGCAGGGTCGGGAGAAGCATGGGATCTCCTTGGGGGTAAATCAGTCCCCGTGGGTGGGGCTGAGACTCACATTGAGGCCAGCCTCTCCCACGGTCGGGGCCAGCACGACATTGTCAATAAGGCGGGTGGCGCCCACATAGGCGGCCACACACAGGGCGGCGGTCCGATCCAGCGGGCCCTGGATCGGTTCCAGGGTTTGGGCGTCCACCAGTTCAAGGTATTGCAAGCGGTCAGCCCCCGCCATGGCTTGCCGGGCGAGGGTCGTGATCTGTTCCGGATCCCGCTCGCCGTGGCGAAAAGCCTCCTCCGCGGCGAAAAGCCCCTGGCTCAGGCAGCGGGCCCTTTCCCGTTCGTCGTCGCTCAAGTAGCTGTTGCGGCTGCTCATGGCGAGACCGTCCTCTTCGCGGATGGTGGGGATGACCACCACATCCACCGGAAGATTCAAATCCCGTACCATTCGGCGGACGACGACGGTCTGCTGAAAGTCCTTCTGGCCGAAGAAGGCCAGATCGGGCTGGACCATGGCCAGGAGCTTCGCCACGACGGTCGCCACGCCTCGGAAATGGCCGGGGCGGAAGGCGCCGCAGAGAGGTTCCGCCAGGCGTCCGGGCTCTACATGGGTCTGGAAGCCGGTGGGGTACATCTCGGCGACTTCGGGCAGGAAGAGCACATCGGCCCCGGCTTCCAGGCACAGGGCCTGGTCCCGCTCCAGGTCCCGGGGGTATTTGGCGAAGTCCTCGTTGGGGGCGAACTGGGTGGGATTCACGAAGATGGAGACGACGGTCACATCGCACCGGGAGGCGCTTTGCCGCACCAGGGCGGCGTGCCCTTCGTGCAAGTAGCCCATGGTGGGGACGAATCCGATCCGCTTGCCCTCGTTCCAGAGGGGCTTCAGGAGAGCACGGAGATCCGCGACGCTCCGCACGAGACGCATAGGCAAACAGGTACCTCGGGGACTAGCGGCGACGGCCGGGTTGCCAGGATGCCACAGCCGGACGGATCTCCTCCGGAAGCTTGTAGGATTCCGCGAGTCCCGGGAAGGCGCCGGACCGCACATCCGCGATCCATCGCTCGGTGGCGTCTTTCATCAGATCGAAACCTTCCAGGTACTTGCGGACAAATTTCGCCGGGCGCTGGGGAAGCAGGCCCAGCAGATCGTGGAAGACCAGCACCTGGCCCGAGCAGTGGAGCCCGGCACCAATGCCGAGGGTGGGGATGTGGAGCGTCTCCGTGATTCGCGTGGCCAGATCCGCCGGGATGCCTTCCAGCACCAGGGCGAAGCACCCGGCCTCCTGGAGCGAGACGGCGTCATCCAGGATCGCCAGGGCTTCGGCTTCCGCCCGTCCCTGGACCTTGTAGCCGCCCATGGCATTCACGCTTTGGGGGGTGAGACCGAGGTGCCCCATGACGGGGATCTCCGCGTCCACGAGGGCGTGGATCATGGCGAGGCGTTTCGCCCCGCCCTCCAGCTTCACGGCCTGCGCGCCGCGCTGGAGGAAACCACCGGCGTTGCGCAGGGTGTCCTCCACGCTCAAGTGGAAGCTCAAATAGGGCATGTCCGCCACCAGCAGGGCCTTGGGCTTGGTCCGGGCCACGGCTTCCACATGGTGGTTCATCATCGCCATGGTGACGGGCAGGGTCGTCTCAAACCCCAGGCACACATTGCCCACGCTATCGCCGACGAGGAGGATGTCCACGCCGGCCGCGTCCGCCACCAGCGCCGTGGGCGCGTCGTAGGCGGTGAGCATGGCGAGGGGACGGCCCTCGTCCTTCCAGCGCTGAATCTGGGGGAGGGTCACATGGGCGCGAAGGGAAGGCGTCGCGCCGGATGCTTGATCCGAAGGGGCGTGGCTCATGGAAGGTCTCCGCTGGGGGGTCGAAGCCTGAAAGGTGCTCGGCCGTGCGTAGGGCAGTTTACGCGCGCGTGCCCGGCGCGGGCAGATTTGCTTGGGTGGGCGTCCAATCCGCCAGGGGATCGGCCCGCTCCGGGAAGGGCAGCCTCAGCCCCGCGCCTTCCACCGCCGCCTGGTAGCGATGGAGATCCTCCCGCCCCAGGAAATTCTGATCGTGGCCTTCGGGCAACCGGAGCCAGACCTGCTGGAAGCTGGGGAAGCTGTCCTGCAAGCGCGACATGGCGCCCAGGCGCTCGCCGTTGCGGGACATCAATTCGGCGCTTTCCAAAGCCGCTTCCAGCACCGCCGTGGCGAATTGGAGCCCTCGCGCCAGGCCCAGGGCCTGCCCCCAAGCCTGCAGGGCCTGGAGATCCACGGCTTCCGAAGGCTTCAGGGAGGCGAGGCACAGTGCTTGGGCCCGGGCCCATTCGAATTCCAGCCAGGGGGAAGTGGAGGTTTCCACCGGGGCCTTGAGCTCCTCCAGCCGGGTCCAGGCCGCTTCCGGGGCCTCCTGCTTCGCCTTCCGCGCGGCCCGGGCGCAGGCCTGGAGCGCCCTCAACTCCGCGAGGCGCGCGCGCCAGACGAGGCCGCCATGGCTGAAGCGCTCGATGGCCGCGCGGTGGAGTCGCGCCGCGTCGTTCCAGGCGCCCCGCAGGCCCGCGATCTCGCCCTGGAGCCAGATCTTGTCGCCGCTTTCCAGACCCCCCGCCTGGAATTCCCCAGCGCCTGCCGAGAGCGCTTGCAGTTCCTGGTGCTCGGAGGCCACCAGATCGCCCATCCCCGCGAGGGTCCTCGCCTGCCACAACCGCGCGAGCGCCGCGTGGGCGGCGAGGCCAAGGCGATGGAAGCGATCCGTCGCCCGCTCCAGATGGGCGAGGGCCGGGCTCATCTGATCCAGGACGCTCCGCACGCTGCCCAGCGCGAGGTGGGCCTGGGCCTGCATGAGCAGATCGCCCTGGTAGCGCGCGGTCTGGAGCGCTTCCCCCAACTGGGTGAGCGCGCGTTCCGGCTGGCCTTGAGCCAGGGCCATCTGGCCGAGGGCCATTTGGATCGGCACCTGGCCGCGGGGGTCCTGCTCCAGCTCCAGCATGCGCTGGGCGCTTTCGAGCTGGTGGGTGGCCTTGTGGAACTGGCCCTGGTGGGCGAGGGCCCGGCCCAGCTCTAGCAGGATCGCGGCCTGATCCCGGGCGGGGGACTGGCCGCCGATGAGGAGCCGCTGGCCCTCCTCCAGGAGCTGGATGCCCTTGGTCGTGTCGCCCCGCAGCAGGTACCACTTGCCGAGGGCGAGGCGCAGGCGGGGGTGCTCGGGATGCCCGGCCTCGGAATGGATGAGGTCGAAGGCTTGGTCGAGGATCTTCCGGGCTTCGTCGGCTTTGCGGAGCTGGAGCAGGACCGTGGCCTGCTTGCGGAGGAGGCGAGCCTCGGCGCCAGTGCGCTCGCGGCCGACGGGCTGGCCGGCGAGCGCTTCCCGCGCGGCCGCGTAGGCGGTCATCGCCTCCGCGCCGGGCACCGCGTCGGGGGCGTCTTCGTTTTCGGAACCTCCCCCGGCCCAGGCATCTCCCAGCCATTCCTGAAGGCGGGCCTTTTCCAGGGGGCCGGGCTCCAGGGGCAGGGCCTGGCGCATGACTGCTTCCGCGTCCCGGGGGGTCACATGCATGGGGCGGTCCAGGGCCTTCATCAGCTCGGAGAGGCCCGTGGCTTCATCCGCCGCGAGGGTCTGGAGCGGCAGGGCGCGCACGCTCTTGCGTTCGGTTTCAGGCAGCGCGGCAAGGAGGTTCTTCGCGAGGCGCCGCAATTCCGGGCGGGGCGTGTGGGCCCGAACCATGTCCCGCCAGCGCGGGTCGGGAATGATCGCTTCCCCACCATGGATCTGCACGAGCTTGGAGGCCATGGCGCCGTGGAGCGCCTCCTCCATGGGCTCCCCCGACAGGCCCAGGGCCGAGCCCACCAGGGGCAGAGCCAGTCCCCGATCCGCCACCGCCAGCAGGCGGGCCAGGGCGGCGGTGCCGGGCAGCATGCGATGCAGGCGGCCCAGGAAGACCTGGCTCATCAGGTCGTCCTCGGCTTCCGCCTGGAGCTTGCGCCCCGGCGCGAGCATCCACCGGTCCTGGTCGTGGATGAGGCTGCCGTCCTGTTGGGCCAGTTCCAGGAAGTTCTGGAGCAGGCCGGGGTTGCCGAGCGCGTTCCGGAGCAGCTCGTCCACGGTGGCTGGCGGCAGGCGGTGGGGGCCGAGCAAATCGCCCATCACGCCCCGGAGGTCATCGTCCTCCAGGCGGCTGAGGTTCACGAGGGAGGAGGAGGGATGCCCCTTGTAATGGGCGAGGAAGGGCCGCAGTCCCGCGCCCCGCGCGCCGGTCCCTGCGGTGAAGAGCCATGCGACCGAGGAACGGTCCACCAGTTCGCGCAGGGCGGACAGCGCGTCCCCATCGCTGGCGTCCAGATTCATCACGGCGATCAGGCGGGGGTGGAGCACCCGCGCGAATTCCAGCGCCTCCAGCGCGGCGGGGATCTCCTCCGGGTCAAAGGGGTCCTCGCCCCGGACGCGGCTTCCGGCCATGAAGGCGTAGGCCGGCACGCGCCGGGCGAGGGTCTTGGCCGCGGCAGGTTGTTGGGCGTAGAACTCCGCCTCCAGGCCCTTCAAGGCGCTGGCGGCGATGCGGCCCACCAGGCCGGAAGCCCCCTCTTCCTGGGCTTCCAGGCGGTGGACCCAGAGTCCATCCGTTTCGGCGGCGGCGAGGGCCAGGGCGGCCATCTGGGCCTTGCCGATGCCTTCCTCCCCCTGGATGACCGCGATGCGCTCCATCGGCGCGGGCGCGCTGAGGCCCAGCATGAGGGATTTCAGGTAGGTGGCCTCCTGGCTGCGGCCCCGGATGGGGCGGGCCAGTTCCTCCCCCAGATCCGGCGGGAGGTCCCAAGTGGGCGCTTCCGCGCCGTCGCCGGGCTCATCCGGCAGGAGCGCGCGAAGCTGAACCGGGGGCCAAGGCGCCTCGCAAAGGGTGCGAGGAATGATGAAGCGGCCCCGCCGCAGTTGGATCGCCTCCGGGTGGAGGAAGGCCGGGCGCCCCAGGCGGGCCAGCCGCTGTTCCAGGGCGCGCCAGGCTTCCTCCCGCTGGGCGGCGGTCCAGCCGGTCCAGGCCCGGCCCAGAGGCTGGCCTTCCAGGCGCTGGAGGCACCACACCTGCTGCTCGTCATAGCCGAAGTGGGATTCGGCGGGTTGTTCGGGATCCGCGTCCTGGATCCCATTGAGGAAGCGGACCTTGATGGATTCGAGCGGTTTGTCCGCGGGGCGCGGATTCAGCAGGTGGAGGAGGAAGCGCGCGCCATCTTCCTCGCGGCGCATGAGGTGCCAGGACTCCGCCCCGGCGCGGCCAAGGTCCATCACCGGGTCCAGCCGGTGCGCCCCGAAGAGTCGGGTCAATTCCATGGGCGCACGAGTCTGGCGGATGAAAAAGCCGCGAAGCTGGGGGTCATGCGGGCGAGTCTACCAGAAGGGACGGGCCGGTGTCCGACTTGCAAGGTCAAGATTCGTCAAGGGTTCGGCGGAAGATTTCTGTTTGACCACTCCGTGCGCTGCGTCACAAAATACCCCATTGAACCCGGACTCCATTCCGCGCTCCGCGCCTCATCGCGCCGGGCCGATGTCCGGAGATTGTTGCCTTTGGAGAGCACCATGGACGCGAGCGTGGATACCGCCGGTTCCGGCATGTGGGCCCGGTTCGGAGCGTGGCTTGATGTGGAGCACAGCGCGTCGAAGCGGTTCATGGTAAGCGCGGCGCTCTGGGCCTTGGCCGGCACGGTCTTCGGCCTGCTCGCCGCCACGGAATACCTGATGCCCGACCTCGTCCATGGCGTGCCCCAACTCCAGTTCGGCCGCCTCCGCCCCACCCACATCAACGCCGTGGCCTTCGGCTTCCTCTCCATGGCCAACATCGGCGCGATCCTCTATGTGGTGCCCGAGCTGTGCCGCACCAAGCTCTCCAGCGAGCGCGCGGCGAACATCCTGATGATCGCCTGGAACGCGGTGATGATCGGCATGGTGCTCTGCCTCACCAACGGCATCACCGAAGGCCGCGAATACGCCGAGATGCCCTGGTTCCTGGACCTGCTCGTGATGGGCGCTCTTGCGCTCTACTGCTGGATCGTCTGGTCCACCATCCTGAACCGCAAGGAGAAGCAGCTCTATGTATCCCTGTGGTACATCGCCGGCACCACCATGTGGTTCCCGATCGTCTACCTCATCGGCAACAAGGTCTTCTTCAGCGTGACGGGCATCGGCGACGCCATCGCCAACTGGTTCTACGGCCACAACATCCTGGGCCTCTGGTTCACGACGAACGGCATCGGCCTCACCTACTACTTCCTGCCCAAGATCACGAAGAACCCGCTCTACTCGCACCTGCTGAGCATCGTCGGATTCTCCACCATCGCGATGTTCTACACGCCCACCGGCACCCACCACCTGCTCCAGAGCCCCGTGCCCGAGTGGCTGAAGGCTGTGGCCGTCATCAGCTCCATCATGCTGCTCGTCCCCGTGATGAGCGTGCTCGTGAACTTCTGGCTCACGATGAAGGGCAAGTGGGGCATGATGGCCGGCAACCTGCCGCTCCGCTTCTTGATCACGGGTATGTGGTTCTACATGCTCACCTGCTTCACGGGCCCCTTCCAGGCGACCCGCTGGATCAATTGGTACCTGCACTTCACCCATTGGGTGGTGGGTCACGCGCACTTCGCGCTGCTGGGCACCTTCGGTTTCGTCGCCTGGGGCGCCATCTACTACTGCATCCCCCGCGTGACGGGCCGGCAGTGGTACAGCCGCCGCCTCGCCACCGCCCACTACTGGCTGTCGCTGGTGGGCACCTGCATCATGATCATCGCCCTCACCGTGGCCGGCCTCACCCAGGCCGCGGCCTGGGAGCAGGGCGCCCATGTGTACCGTGGCGTGCTGATGGTGCGCCCCTTCATGGCCTTCCGCGCCTTCTCCGGCCTGCTGATCGTGCTGGGCCAGGTGCTCTGGGTCTACAACATCATCAAGACCGTGTGGGGTTCCGAGACCCTCGCGGAGGAGCCGCTCGAAGCTCCGCTCCCCCAGCAGGCGCAGGCCTAAAGCGCAGGATAGGGACTCGACATGCCGACCAACCGCGCCAACTACCTCTACCCCTCGATCGGGATGGGCCTCATCCTCTCGGCGATCATCTTCGTCGTGATCCTGGTGCCCCGCTGGACCTTCCGTCCGCCCAAGCCCGACTATCTGCGGGACTACACCGCCCAGGAACTCCGCGGCCGCCACATCTACACCCGGGAAGGCTGCTGGTACTGCCACTCTCAGGTGAGCCGTCCCCAGGACTGGGACAACGGCCCCATCAGCCGCTCCAGCGACTACTACTACGACCAGTACCACCTGGTGGGTTCCGAGCGCTCCGGCCCGGATCTCTCCAACATCGGCGGCAAGTTCCCCGATGAGTACCACATCCTGCACCACCAGAACCCGCGCTATGTGAAGCCGGGCAGCATCATGCCCCGCTACGACTACCTCTCCATGCAGGAGTTGGTGGATCTGACGGCCTACCTCCAGAGCCTGGGCGTCTACGGTACCCGGGAGCTGGACCCCAAGACCGGCCAGATGAAGTACGCCAAGTTCGTCCACTCCACCTACGACGGCCACGATGAAGTCGTCGCCGTGTGGAAGGACGGCGTGATGGGCCGCGAGGAACTCGCCAAGAAGCTCTACGACCAGCATCCGGAAGTCCCCTACCGCTACACGAAGGAGATCGAGGAGCTGGTCTACACCACGCCCAAGGAGAAGGATCTCCAGAACGCCAAGACGCCCATCAACGCCATGGTGAAGAAGACCTTCGCCAACGAGGAGGAGCTGGCGGAAGCCCGGGCGAAGGATGCCCGTGTGCCGGCCTGGGAAGAGGTGAGCTTCAAGGAGCCCGCCGTGCCCCCGACGGACCCGGTTGCGCTGGCCTCCCTGGAGAAGATCCGCCAAATCGCCAACCAGGGACGCGGCCTCTTCAACAACGAGTGCTCCACCTGCCACGGCCTCTCCGGCGATGGCCACGGCTGGTCCGCCTACTCCATGACCAAGCGCCCGGCCGACTTCCAC
>JAFDVN010000089.1 GCA_018269025.1 Acidobacteriota bacterium
CCCCGGGGCTGACGCCGCCGCTCCGAGCCGAGGCGGCGCAGGCGAAGAACTTCCAAAATGAGCGCGGCGGCAAGGTCCATCCGCTTCTCGGAGCCGGGGCCGGTCATCCGAAGATGGCCCTCCAGGTCGGTTCCTTCCAGGGTGAGGTGGCGCTCCAAGCCGCGTCCCTCCGGTGTGCCTTGCACGGTTTCAAACCAAATGCCGCCCCGGTCCCCCAAGCGAAGGCTCGCCCCGCCTTCTTCCCCCACCCCAAGTTCCAGGATCCGCGTCAAGGCCAGCAGATCCTCCGGCTCCGCGAATCCATACCGCCGACGGACGGTTTCGATTGGATCGGAGTTGGAATAGGAAAAGTCCGCCATGCCGTGAGCCTTCCGAGACCCGGCCCCATGGTAATCGCGTTGAAGCCGGATGGGGCGACCTCTCACAAAAATTCAAGGAGCGACTGGAGAGGCCGATAGTGAGATCAGGAAGGCCATCTCCCCCCAGGATTTCCCAGGAAATTCCTTGATCGCCTTCTTACCCGACCTCCACACTGGAGGATTGGACCCTGTCCCCGCGCCCCCATCCTTCAGGAGCCCCCATGAACCGCGCCGCCCTCGCCCTGCTTGCCCTTGCCTCCACCGCCGCCTTCGCCCAGTCCGCCAACACGACCGCGAATGCCACGGCCTCCATCCTGCGCCCGATCACCATCACCAAGGTCACGGACATGGCCTTCGGCAATGTGATCTGGACCAGCCCCACCGCTGGCACGGCCGTCATGCCCGTGACTTCGTCCGGCGCGGGGGCCGTCACCGTCAGCGGTGGCGTCGTGGGCACCAACGGCACTCAGACCGCCGCCTCCTTCACCATCGGCGGTCGGAAGAACAAGACCTACACCGTCACGGCCGCTCCGGCCTCGGGCGCTGCGGTGACCCTATCCGCGACCACCAGCACCACCAACCTCCTCACGGTCACATCACTCGCCATCGCCAACGCGAACAACAACTACAGCGCGGGCGTCGCCACTCTGAGCGGCTCGAACGCGGACACGATCTATGTGGGTGGCACGCTCAATGTCCCCACCACCGCCATTGAAGACGACTACTCCTCTGCCAACACAAACGGCATCCCCCTTAAGGTCACGGTCGCCTACAACTAAGATCAACGGCGCCACGCGCCGGGCGAAAAGGGGCGCTGCACGGCGCCCCTTTTTCTTGGATCCTGGACTTCCGTTCTCCGGAGGCACCATGCGAAGCCTGCACCTGCTCACCCTCGCGGCCCTCGTGGCCTTCCCTCTTGTTGGGCAAACTCCGGCATCGGTTCCCGCGCCGGATCAGGGCGGCGTGGGCGATCTCCTTGTCGCGCCCACCCGGGTGATCCTGGAAAACGGCCAGAAAGTGGGCGAGGTGGTGGTGTCCAATACTGGCGATACCCCAGGCACCTACCGCATCTCGCTCCTGCGCATGGCCATGCAGCCGGATGGCAGCCTCAAGGAAGTCTCCGCTCCGCCCGCGGGCGAGTTGGATCCGGTCTCGCTCTTCCGCTACTCGCCTCACGAGGTGCTGCTCCAGCCCGGAGAGACCCAGGTGGTGCGGATCGCGGCACGCAAGCCCGCGGATCTGCCTGACGGCGAGTACCGCGTTCACATCCAGTTCATGGGCTTGCCCAAGGTCTCGGCTCCCAAGGCGAAGGCCGCCATGCCAACCAAAGGATTTTCGGCGCGCATCGAGCCTGTTTTCGCCGTGGCCATCCCTCTGGTGTTGATCCAAGGCAAGGTGTCCGCCACCGCCGGAATTTCAGGCCTTTCCTTTCAACCTGGGACCAAGATGGACCGCCCCACCCTCCGATTCCACCTGGACCGCCAGGGCACGGGCTCGCTCTATGGGGACTTGAAAGTCTTCTTCACTCCTTCTGACGGTGTCCCTCATCCGGTGGGCGAAATGGACGGCGTGGGGGTCTACACCAACCTTGCTGCCCGCCCCATCGCCCTAACCCTGGACGCTCCCCAGGGCGTGACCTTCCGCCACGGGTTGTTCACCGTCAGTTTCGTAGATGAGAAGGGCAAGACCACCCTCGCCACGGCAACGCTCGGGGTGCCATGAAGCAGGCCCGTGCCTTCCCTCGGCTGCCGTTAAGCAGCCTGGTTGCGCTCCTGGCTGTCGGCGCCTGGGCCGGCGTTCCCGCCGTGCCCGCAGGACCCGCAGCGGGGTCGGGGCGGAGCGCGGGTCCCGCGGTTCCCTATTCGGGCCGGTCGGACGATGAAGTGCTGCTCATGGGTCTGCGCCTCCGTTACCAGACCCTGTCCGAGAGCTTCCCCGGCTTCCCCGTAAAGGACGGGATCCTCATTCCTCTGGGAGCACTCTGTCATGAGCTGGACCTAGGGATCCGGGTGGATCCTCAGCAAGCCACGGCGAGCGGATTCGTCATCAGTGAAGACCGGCCCTTCAAGCTCGATGTCGGGCGCCAGCGCATCGAGGTCGGGGGCAAGACCCTCATCTACATTCCGGGCCAAGTGGAAGTCCACCCCGATGACATCTATGTGGACACAAGGCTTCTGGCCCAGTGGTTGCCGCTGGACTTCAAAGTGGATCGTCTCGCGGCCCTGCTCACGGTGACCCCCCGGGAGCCGCTGCCCATCGAGCAGGCTCAGGAACGCAGCCGGAATTTCGGCCGCTCATCTTCCCGGCGCGAAGATCGCCGAACCTACCGCGATGCGGATGACCCTTACCGCTGGCTCGAAGTGCCAATGGTGGATGAGACACTCAGCTTCTCCTACGCGAAGGATGGAAATCCCGATTTCCGCGCCTCCAGTTCCACCTTCGCGGCGGGCGACTTCCTCAAGATGACGGGCAAGCTTTATTTCAATGTGGGGCAGGATGGGGACACCATCCTGCGGGGCAGCCTAGGGCGCACGAATCCGGACGCGGTCCTCCTGGGGCCGCTGCACGCGCGTCAGTTCCAATTTGGGGATGTGTTGGATCCCGGCCTCTCCATGGTGAGCGCGCCCACCGCGGGCACCGGCGCGATGGTGACGAACTATCCCGAAAACGCCTGGATCCAGGAGCAGAAGCGGACCTTCCGCGGAGACCTCCCCCAAGGCTGGCAGGTGGAGCTCTACCAGAACGGGGCCCTGGTGGGACTTCAGGTGTCCCAGGCGGATGGCACTTACGAATTCCGGGATGTGCCGCTTCAATTTGGTTGGAATGACTTCCGGCTCGCCTTCTATGGGCCACAGGGCCAACGCCGAGACGAACGCTTTCATGTGGACGCGGAGCAACCCCTCGCCCCATCCGGCGAGTTTCGTTACCTCGCCAGTACAGACCGACCCTACACCCTGCAAGGCGGTCGCGGGCAGCTCCTTGGCGCCTATGGATTCAATAGCAGCTATTCCGGTTTCGCGGCCGTCTCCACGGTGAACCTTCCGGGTTCGACCGAACGCTATGGGGTCGCGGGCCTGCAGGGCAATTGGGACGCCTTCACCGCGCGCCTCACAGGAACCGCGCAGCAAGGCGGCGGCAGCGCGGCGGAGCTTTCCCTCGGAACCCGCTTCGGAGGCGTATCGGTCCTGGTGAAGCGCGACGAACTGCAGAATGACTTCTACAGCGAACTTTTTCTGCCTTCGCCCACCTTCATCCGATCCCGCACGAGCCTCGATCTCTCCGGTGCCCTACCGAGCCTGGAGCGTCCCTGGATCACGCTGGGCCTAGGCGCCCAGCGTGATGAGTTTGTCAACGGAGGCACCTTAGACCGCCTCATGCCCCGAATTGGATTTTCGCTCGCGGGTTGGTTCGTAAACGACTACATGGTCATCCAGCGGAACTCCTTCCCTGGGGCGGCTTCCAGCACGGCGGCGAATGGCGACCTCCTACTAAGCCGTCGCCTTGGCAGTTGGGGCTTCCGCGCGGACGCGGCCTACAGCTTCGATGATGTCCAGGGACGGAAGCTGCAAACCCTTGCCGCTTATGTGGACACATTACGATTCCAGCCGTGGACTCTCCAAGCGGGCATCCTGCACAGCGTGCAAGGTGGGGGCACGACCATCCTGGGAAGCGCCACGAAGAATTTGGGGAAGATGGGTATCTCCATCAACGCCAGCTGGTCCACCGTGAGTCACTGGACTGCGACCGTTTCCTTGAGGATGAATCTGGCGCGAGAACCTCGAACTGGCAGTTGGCAGGCGCTTGCCCAGGCCTCCGCGCTCCAGGGCGCCGCGTCCGGGCAGGTCTTCCTCGACGCGAACACAAACGGAGTGCAGGACCCAGGTGAGGCTCCCGTCTCCGGGGCAGGCTTCCTGCTGAACGGCATGCCCCAGTCCAATCGCACAAACGCGGCAGGCGTTGCGTTCGTGCGCAACCTGCCCACCGATCAATATGTGCGCATGGCCGCAGCCCAGCAGACGCTGGAAGACCCCTTCATGCAAGCCCCGTCGGAAGGCTGGCGCTTCCTGCCGAGACCCGGCCACACGACCTTGCTCGGAGCCGCGGTGATCATGACTGGCGACATCAACGGGACCGTCTATCTCGCGGATGCGACCGGCCAGAAACCTCTGGCTGGCATGGGCATCGAGTTGGTGGACGCGGATGGGAAAGTCGTCGCGGAGACTCGGAGCGGCTACGACGGCTACTACGATCTCGGATCATTGCGACCTGGCGCCTATCACCTGCGGGTGAAGGCTGAGGATCTGAAAACCTTAGGGTTGGCCCCTTGCGAGGCACGCGTGATCAACCTCCTGCCCACCGGCACGGAGTTGGACGGCGTGGACTGGATCCTTTCTGCCCCGGCCATCCCCGCCCCTCCCGCGGCATCGAAAACCGTGGACACGACCATTCCGGCTCCCACGCCCAACCCCGCCGCCGCCAGTCCAGCCCCCGTCGAGCCACCAACCCCAAGCACCCCTGCCCTCGTGCCGACGCCGCCGAGCCGTTCCTCGCAGCCCAACCTCGCGCCGACCAGCCCCGCCCCCTCTTCCGCCCAGGTCCGCGAGGCCGTCCTGCACGGTCGTCCGGAAGAGGCCGCGCAGTTGTCGAAGGCGTGGCTCGCCCACACGGACCTCACGGGCTGGGCGGTGCGGGCTCAGGTCGGCGCGTTGCCTTCGACGCTGCTGGAGGCTTCGGAGTATCTGGACCCGAAGGATGGCGCGATCCTGCTGCGGCCGTGGGCGCTGAGCAACGGGCAGTGCGCGCGGCAGTTCTTCGTGGCCGGCTTCAAGACCAAGGCGGCGGCGCAGCGCTACGCGGCGCACCTGCGGGTCAACAAGGAGCTGGATCCGCCCCGGGTGATGCCCGTGAAGGAACTGCTCGGCGCTGAACCGCCCTGCTCCTTCTACGCGGAGTAG
>JAFDVN010000008.1 GCA_018269025.1 Acidobacteriota bacterium
AACCCGGCCTTCCATCGGCAGACCACCGCGGCGGAAATCCTCGCGGACTTCTCCGGAAGACGCCTCGATGCCTTCGTGACCGGGTGGGGCACCGGCGGCACGCTCACGGGCGTGGGCGAGGTGCTCAAGACCGCGCGCCCCGGCGTGAAGGTGATCGCCGCCGAACCCGCCGCCGCGTCCCTGCTCCAGGGCAAGCCGCCCGCGCCCCACAAGATCCAGGGGTGGACGCCGGATTTCATTCCTTCCGTGTTGAACTGGGAGGTCGTGGACCGGGTGCTGTCGGTGGATGACACCGTCGCCCGGGACACGGCGCGGCTCCTCGCGCATAAAGAAGGCCTCTTCGTCGGCATTTCCGCCGGGGGGACCTTCGCCGCCGCGCTGGAAATCGCGAAAGAATCCAAGCCCGGATCGGCCATCCTCGCCATGCTCCCGGATACCGGCGAGCGCTACCTCTCCACCTTCCTCTTCGAAGGCGTGAATGAAGGCAGCGACTAGATGAAGAAGCCCGCTTTCGCGGGCTTCTTCATTCTTTAAGTCGCGCTTACTTCACCTTGTGCATCCAGCCGTGGGTGTCGGCCTTCTGGCCGTGCTGGAGGGCGAGCAGGGCTTCGCGGAGCTTCGTGGCGACGGGGCCAGTCTCGCCGTTGTGGATGAGCCACTCTCCCTTGGTGGACTTCACCTTGCCGATGGGCGTGATGACGGCGGCGGTGCCGCAGGCGAAGGCCTCGGTCATGCGGCCTTCCTTCAGGGCGGCGTTCCATTCGGAGACGCTGATCTTGCGCTCCTCAGCGCCGTAGCCCAGCTCCTGGGCGAGATCGAGCAGGCTCTTGCGCGTGACGCCCGGGAGCAGCGTGCCCGTGAGTTCCGGCGTGACGACGATCTCGCGGCCGCCTTCCTGATAGACGAAGAAGATGTTCATGCCGCCCATCTCCTCCACGAACTCGCGGTGTACGGCGTCGAGCCACACAACCTGGTCGCAGCCCTTCTCCGTGGCCTGGGCCTGGGCGATGAGGCTCGCGGCATAGTTGCCGGCGCACTTGGCGAAGCCGGTGCCACCCGGCGCGGCGCGCACATAGTCCTCGCTGATCCAGACCGTGACGGGCTTCACGCCGCCG
This sequence comes from Acidobacteriota bacterium, assembly GCA_018269025.1. Lineage (GTDB taxonomy): Bacteria > Acidobacteriota > Holophagae > Holophagales > Holophagaceae > JAFDVN01. The sequence goes on from JAFDVN010000008.1 coordinate 1,116, forward strand.
CTGAAGTAGGCGCCGCTGGGCGAAGCGAAGAGCACGAAGAGGTATTCCTTCGCCGGACGCACGCCCAGCGCGGCTTCGGTGGCCACCATGAGCGGGCGCAGGTAGAGGCTTTCACCCACGGCGTTCGGCACCCACTTGTCCTCCTGGCGAATGAGGGCGTCGGCGGCTTCCACGAAACGCTCCTCGGGGATCGCGGGCATGGCGAGGCGCGCGGCGCTTGTGTTGAAGCGCTTGGCGTTCTCGAAGGGACGGAAGGTGGCGGTGCCGCCATCGGGCTGGCGGTAGGCCTTGAAGCCTTCGAAGATCGCCTGCCCGTAGTGCAACACGCTCGCCGCGGGATCGAATGCGATGGGTCCGTAAGCCTTCAGCTCGCCACGGCCCCACACGCCATCCTTGTAGGGAATGACCACCATGTGCTCGGTGAAGACCTTGCCGAAACCGGGGTTCTTCATCCGTTCCGCGCGCTCGGCGTCGGACATAACGGCGGCCTTCGGGTGCAGGTCCAGGGTGGGGGCGGTGAGGACTTCGTTCATGGTTCGCTCCTTCCGGTGAGAGAAAAGGCTTAGGCGTGCTTGCGGGGGCGGGTGTGGATCAGGTGACCGAGCCGGGCGATGCCCTCTCGCGTGACGGCCGGGTCGTGGGTGGAAAAGTTGAGGCGCAGGCAGTCCGCACCGCGCCCATCGGCGAAGAAGAGCGGGCCCGGCGCGAAGCCGAGGCCGTTGCGCAGGGCCTCCTTGTGGAGTTCCAGCGCCGAGGCGTCCTCGGGCAGCACGACCCAGAGGTGCATGCCGCCTTTCGGCTCCGTGGCTTGGGTGCCCTTCGGAAAGTGGGCGTGGATGGCTTCGAGCATCGCGTCCCGCCGCGCCTTCAACGCCCGGCGCAGGCGCGTCACATGCTGGTGGAAGCCGCCCGTGTCCAGGTAGCGCGCGACGACGGCTTGGGTCAGCGTCGGCAGGGCGATGGAGTGGACTTCCTGCAGGGGCGCGAGGCGATCCAACACGGCTTGAGGCGCGATGGCGTAACCCAGGCGCAACCCCGCGGCGAGGGACTTGGAGAAGGTGCCGAGGTGGATCACATGCTCCGCGCCCTCCATGCGGCGGAAGCCCGGGATCGGCGAGCCCGCGAAGCGCAGATCGCCATAGGAATCATCCTCGATGAGCGTGACGCCGTGGGCCCGGGTCAGACTGAGGATGCGCTCCCGGCGCGCCTTGGAAAGCGTCATGCCTGTCGGATTGTGGAAGCTGGGGACGACGACGAGGAGCTTCGCTTCGTGGCGCTGCAAGACGGAAGCGAGGCGTTCGGGATCGAGGCCCTGGCGATCCACCGGCACGGGGATGGGCACGCGGCCGAGCGCGCGCAGCAACGCGAGGAGGCCGAGGTAGCAGGGGCTTTCGACGATGACGGCGTCGCCGGGAACGGTGAGGGCTTCCACCGCGAGGGCGAGGCCGGACTGGGCGCCGGGCATGGCCCGCAGGCCCCAGCCTTCGGCGAGGGGCGCCCCTTCGGCTTCGAGCCAACGGCGAACGGCGTCGAGGTAAGGCCCATGGCCCGCCGGGTCGGCGTAGGTCCAGGCCTCCGCACCCAGCTCGCGGAGCATTTGGCGCGTGAGGCGCGCGAGGGCCTCGCCGGGCAACAGGTCCTCCGGCGGAAATCCGGCGGAAAAGCTGACGAGGCTGTGATCCTGCTGGCGACCCAGCGTCTCGCCCAGCCAGGGGCCGATCTGATCTTCGCGCACGCGGGCGGCGGAGCCTTCGAAGGGGAAAGACGGGTCTTCCTTGGGCATGAGGGGCACGGCCAGAGGTGGCTCCGGCAGGCGCTCGGCCACGAAGCTGCCCCGGCCTTGCACCGTCGTGATCCAGCCCGTGCGCTTGAGGCCCGCGAGGGCCTTGAGCACCGTGAGGCGATGCACCGCGAAGCGCGAAGCCAGGTCCGGCACGGCCGGCAGCCGCGTCCCGGGCCGCCAATCCCCGCGCTGAATGAGCCCCCGCAGCCGTCGTTGAAGCTGCAAATACAGGGGACTCGGAGCCCCAGGATCCAGACGGGTTTCGGGGGTCATGACCCCATCAGAATGCCCCTCGCCCCGTTCAAATCCACCCTTTTTCGATGAATTTCGCAGAAGACAACAGACCGCTTACCCGAAGTCGGGGATTCCGGGTCTTTTCAGACGGGCATAGACGGGTCATCTCAAAGGTCCAGCAGCCCCGCCACCTCGCGGCGCAGATCCTGGATGCCGGTGCCCTTGTCCGAACTCACCCACGCAATGTCCTCGGGCAGCAGGTTCAGGACCTTGGCCACATCCCGCCGCTGGGCGAGGGCACGGCTGGGCTTTACCTTGTCGGCCTTGGTGGCGACGATGCGCAGGGGCAGGTCCTCCGACTGCAGCCACCCGATGGTCTGGAGATCCAGCTTGGTCGGGCCCACTTCCGCATCCACCAACACAAAGACCATGCGGAGCGACGCGCGGCCCGTGAGGTAGCCGCCGATCATCTCCTCCCACTTGGCCTTCTCGGCCGCAGGCCCGGTGGCGAAGCCGTAGCCTGGCAGGTCCACCACCCAGCGATCCGGGCCGGTGAGGAACACATTGATGAGCCGCGTGCGCCCCGGAGTCTTCGACACCCGCGCCAACTGCTTGTGCTGGGCCAGCGCGTTGAGCAGCGAACTCTTGCCCACATTGGAACGGCCGACGAAGGCCACTTCCGCATGGCAGACGCCGAGCTGCCGCACATCGGACGCGGAAGTGACGAAGCGAAGGTCGTGGAGGGGTTGGGCCATGGTCAGTCCTCGATCCGGAGGTCGCGCAAAGCCGCTGCGAGCGCCGCCCCATCCATCTTCCCCTGTGCGGCAAGCAAGGTGATCTCTTCCAAACGGTCCGGGTCCACCGCGAGCGTTTCGCCATGGGCGTCCAGGAACACGAGCGCCGAGGCGAGCGCCGAGCGCTTGTTGCCGTCCACGAACGGATGGTTTCGGGCCAGATGAATGAGGAGAACGGCGGCGAGGTCGAAGAGGTCGCCGCCGGTGTAGTACCAGTGGTTCTTCGGCGCGTGCACCGCGGAGATGAGGCCCCCATGATCGCGCAGACCTAGGCCTCCCCCGTAGGCCGCGATGGCCTCGTCATGGAGTTGGATCACTTCCGCCGGTTCGAGGAATTTCGGCTCGCTCACTTATCCGCCAGCCGCTTGAGGACTTCCCCGTGGCGCTTGAAGACGCGGTCCTTCGCGGAGACGAAATCCCGCACGGGCGCGGGCGCGGGCGCGATCACGAGCCCATGCCCCGTGGAGTAGACGACCACTTCCTCCTGAGCGCTGATGCCCGCGAGATCCATGAGGGGCTTGTCGAGGATGAGGGCGTAGCTGTTGCCGACCTTGGTGAGCTTCTTCTGGAGCATGGCGGCCTCCGTAGAACATTGTAATAACCTACGGTTCGGGCGCAAGTCCGGCGGGGCTTTCCGGTAGTCGGTGGCCGGAAGCCGGAAGCCAGTCCTCGCCCTACACCACCACCGTGCTCGCAGGCGCGGGCTGATCGAAGGCGAGCCTTCCGTGATCCAGTCCGACGACCCGCTTTCGCATGCGCTGGATGAGGCTGCGGTCGTGGGTGGCGACGAGCACCGTCGTGCCCGCCTGATTGATGCGCTCGAAGAGGGCCATGATCTCCTGGGCGAGGTCGGGGTCCAGGTTGCCCGTGGGCTCATCCGCCAGCAGCACGAGGGGGTCGTTCACGAGGGCGCGGGCGATGGCGACGCGCTGCTGCTCTCCGCCCGAAAGCTGGAGCGGGTAGCTGCTCAACTTGTGCTGGAGGCCGACCAGTTTCAGCGCCCGGAAGGTGCGCTGCTTCTGGTCCGCCGCCGACACGCCGAGCACCTTCAGCACGAAGGCCACATTCTCGTACACGGTGCGGGTGCGGATGAGCTTGAAGTCCTGGAACACCACGCCCAGCTTGCGGCGCAACGGCGGAATCTCCTTGGCGGGCATGGAGGCAAGCCGATGCCCCGCCACCTGGATCTCACCCGAGCTCGGCACTTGCTCCCGGAAGAGCAGCTTCAGCAGCGTGCTCTTCCCCGCGCCACTCGGCCCCGTGAGGAAGATGAACTCCCCCGCCGCCACATGGAAGCTCACTTCCGACAGCGCGGTGTGGATGCGGTCGTACTGCTTGCTGACATGAGTGAGGGTGATCATCAGATCAAAGATTACCCGCGAAGGACCGCGAAGAAAGGATGAAGGGCCGCGAATAAAACCGGGTCATTCGCGGTCCTTGTCTTGACCTTCGCGGTCCTTCGCGGATTAAAGCTTTTCCACCAGCATCGCCACGCCCTGGCCGCCGCCGACGCAGAGGGCAGCGAGGCCGTAGCGCTTGCCTTCGTCCTGGAGCGTGTGGAGCAGGGTGACGAGGATGCGGGCGCCGCTGGCGCCAATGGGGTGGCCGATGGCGATGGCGCCGCCGCGCAGGTTGACCTTGGCGGGGTCCAGCTCCGGCAGGTCGTGGAGGACACCGAGGCTTTGGGCCGCGAAGGCTTCGTTCAGCTCGAAGACCTCAATGTCCGAGAGCTTCACGCCGGTCTTGGCCAGCAGCTTCTGGATGGCGGGCACGGGGCCGAGGCCCATCACCGCCGGGTCCACCCCGGCTTGCGCGAAGCCGAGGATGCGGGCGAGAGGCTTGCCCGCCTTGGCGGCTTTCTCATCCCCGAGCACCAGCGCCGCCGCGCCGTCATTGAGGCCTGAGGCGTTGCCCGCCGTGACGGAGCCGTCTTTCTTGAAGGCGGGCTTGAGCTTGGCGAGGCCCTCGGCGGTGGCATCGGCGCGGATGAACTCGTCCTTGTTGAACGCCACATCGCCCTTCTTGCCCGGGATCGTCACCGTGAAGATCTCTCGGTCGAACTTGCCTGCGGCCTGCGCGGCGGCGGCCTTCTGCTGGCTGGCCAGCGCGAAGGCGTCCTGCGCCTCACGGCTGATGCCGTAGCGCGCGGCGATGGCTTCCGCCGTGATGCCCATGTGGGTGTCGCCATGGCCGCACCAGAGGCCGTCCTGGATCATGGAATCCACGAGCTGGGCGTTGCCCATGCGCGCGCCCCAGCGGGCGGATGGCAGCAGGTAGGCCGCGTTGCTCATGCTCTCCGTGCCGCCGCCGAGGACGAGGGACGCGTCGCCATTCGCGATGCTCTGCGCCGCGAGCGCCACGGCCTTGAGGCCCGAGCCACACACCTGGTTCGGTGTGTGGGCCGGGGACGCGAAGGGCACGCCGGCCTTCAGGGCGGCGAGGCGGGCCACATTCTGGCCGCTGCCCGCCTGGAGCACGCAGCCGAGGACGGTTTCTTCCACCTGGGCGGCCTCCACCCCGGCGCGGAGGATCGCCTCCTTCGCGGCCAGCGCGCCCATCTCCACGGCGGACAAGGGCTTGAGGCTGCCCCCAAAGGTGCCGACGGCGGTGCGGGTGGCGGAGAGGATGTAGGCTGCGTTCACGGCTTTATCTCCCTGAATCAGCCAGTTTATCATTGGAACTAAACGAGCCCGAGCCTTCTCCGTTTACAAGTTGCCAGGCCAGCCCTGGATCTTTGGGATCTCCCATGAGCCGCCGCGCCCTCCTGTTCTCGCCCGCCCTCACGCTGATGCTGGCCGCACAGGCGCCTCCGGCCCCGCCGATGCCCCCAGCCCCGCCCGCGCCTCCGGCTCCGCCCTCGGACATGTCCTTCTCGCCGACGCGCGTGGAGAACCGCGTGGAGGTGCTCGGCTACGGATCGAAGCTCTGGGTCACCAATCGCAATGGCGGCATCAAGGTCGAAGGCTGGAATCAGGAAAAGGTGGATCTCACCGCCTACATCCGCGACTCCAGTGGCCGCCACATTGATCTGAAGGTCGAGCGCAAGGGTGATGGACTCGCCGTCGAGGCGGTGTGGCCCCAGACCGGCTGGTTCAATTTCGGTTTCTTCGGCACCCAGAGCCCCCGCTGCGAGTTCGTGCTGAAGGTGCCCCGCAAGCTCGTGAGCGTCTATTCCACCACCAACGGGACGATCTCCGTGAAGGGCCTCGAAGGCTATGCCGGATGTGACACCACCAACGGCGACATCCGCGTCTCGGACATCAAGGGCGAGGTCCACGCCGACACGACGAACGGCGGCATCATCGCGCGGAACCTCTTCGCCCGCATCAAGGGCGGCACCACCAACGGCGATCTCGACCTTGAGAATGTGGCCGGGGGCATTGACCTCGACACCACCAACGGCTCCATCTCCGCCAAGTCCCTCGATGGCTGGGGCGAAGGCATCCGCCTGGAAAGCACCAACGGCGAGATCGAAGTGGAGCTGGGCCAGGCCAAGGGCGAGCTCGACGCGGACAACACCAACGGGCGCTTGGACATCAAGCTGAGCGGCGTTGAAATCGTGAACATGGAGAAGCACGAGGCGAAAATCCGCATCCCCGGTGGCAGCCAGAAGATCACGCTCTCCACGACCAACGGCGCCATCACCGTCCGCTAAGCCCGAGCTTTCCGGGATCGTATCCCGATCATCTCCCTTTGAGGTGATCCCATGCGCTCCCGGTTGCTTCCCGCTTTCGCTTTCCTCTGCCTCGCCCTTCCCGCCATCGCGGGAACGCGCACCGAGGAGAAGAGCCTCCCGATGAAGTCCGGGGGCACGATCTCCGTCACCACCCGCAACAGCCCGATCCGGGTCGAAGGCTGGGACCGGGATGAAGTGGCCGTCACCGCCACCATCGAGGACCGGGAAGGCCATCCGGTGCGGTGGGAGCTGCGGGAACAGGACGGCAAGGTGGAAGTGGAAGCCATCTTCCCCAAGGTGCTTCCTGGCTTCTCCTTCGGCCACGGACCCAGTTGCGCCTTTACGCTCAAGGTGCCCCGCAAAGTGGTGGGCGACTTCGCCACCACCAACGACACCATCGCCGCGGGAGGCTTCGGCGGCACCCTCGCCTTCCACACCTCCAACGACAAGGTGGAGCTGGAGAACCTGGACGGCGCCGTGAGCGTCCACACCACCAACGACACCATCGTCGCCCGCCACCTGAAGGCGAGCCTCACGGGATCCACCACCAACGACACGATCCGACTCGAGGATGTTCAAGGGGGCCTGGATCTCTCCACGACCAATGGCGATGTGATCGCCTCGGGCCTGAACGGTTGGAACCAGGGGATCACGCTCCGCACCACCAACGGCGACATGCACATCTCCCTGGGCTCCGCGGGCGGCGAGGTGACGGCCCGCACCAGCCGCCACGAATCCGTGCGCGTGGAACGCCACCCGGTGGACCTGCTCGCGAGCGATGGCGGCGAGACGCGCTTCCGCGTTCCCGGTTCCAGTCAGGCCATCCTGCTCACCACCACCAACGGGACGATCACCATCCGCTGATAAGCTGGCGGGATGCGCCGCAGCCTCCCGCCGCTCCTCGTCGCCGCTCTGCTTTGCGGAGTCGCGCGCGCGCAGGCGCCTGAAGCGCCGATCCCCGGTCTCACCGAGCAACGCCTCGCCAACGGCGCCGATCTCATCCTCGTGAGCCGTCCCGGAAGCGGCGCGTTCCGGGCCTCGCTCTTCTTCCGCCAGGGCGGCGTGGACGAACCCCCCCAACTGCTGGGCGCAACGGAACTCCTATCCCGCTGCCTGCTCGGACCCGCGTGGCCAGAGGACCTGAAAGCTGATCCGGCCCTTGACGCGCTGCTCACCCAGGAAGATGGGCTCGCGGAAGAGCTTCGGGTCGCGCGGCTCCAGGACAAGGAGGGCTCGCCCCGGGTGGACGAACTGAAGGCCGCCCACGACGCGGTCCTCACCCAACTCGAAGCCCGGTTCGACCACGATGTCGGCGAAGTCTATGCCCAGGCCGGCGGCGCGGACAGTCACGCCGTGGACACCCGGGACTTCCTCGCCTCGGGCGTGGAGCTTCCCGCTTCGGCCTTCACGCTCTGGTGCGCGACCGAAACGGCACGCCTGACCCGCATGAACCTGTCGCGGCTTCCCTTCGCCCGTGCCTCTCTCGTCTCAGATTTGCGTTCGGGGGCCTTCCCGAAGGACCCCGCCATCGCCGTGCTGCTGGGGGCGGCCCTGCCCGGCCATCCCTACGGGCGGAACCTCGCGGATTACGCTGCGGCGGTGGAAGCGCTCCGGCGTGAGGATCTGCGCGCCTACGCCCGCGCGGCCTGCTCGCCCTCGCGCATGGCCATCGTGCTCGTGGGCGATCTGGATCCAGCCACCACCCTCACCGAAGTCCAGAAGACGCTCGGCGCCCTTCCCCAGACCGAACCTCCCGTGCCGCCGGTGCTGCCCGACCTGAATCTCGCCCTGGGGGACCGTCGAGTGCAGATCCAGGGAGAAGGTTTCCGACTGGTGGAGGGTTGGCGCATCCCGTCCCGCGCCGATGAAAGCTCCGCGGCGCTGGACCTGATCGCACGCATTCTGGGTGGGGGCCCCAGCGCGCGACTCCCCCTGCGGCTGAAGTCCCTCGCCACCGACCTCTCCGTCGCCACGGGGCGACCCGGCGCGCGCTATCCGAACCTGCTCGTGGTGGATGCCACGCCCTTGCCGGGCCATAGCCTCCAGGAAGTGGAGGACGCGGTAGAAAGCGAAATCCTACGCCTGCGCCAGGAACCGGTTTCCCATGATGAGTGGAACCGCGCCCTCGCGCAGATGGATCTGGCGCGGCTCACGGAAGAATCCGACGCGGCGACCCTCGCCTCAGCCTTGGGCGTGGCCTGGGCCCAGACCGGCTCCTGGCGCGGCTTCACCCAGGAAGGATCGCGCCTTCGAGCCACCGGTCCCGAGGCGCTTCAACGGGCCGCCGCGACCTACCTCGTGCCCTCCCACCGCACCCTCGTCGAGGTCGTTCCCGATCCCAGTCGTCAACTGGATGAGCAGGCCCGCGCCTTCCTCGGCGTGCTCCGCGCCCTCGCGGCGCGCAAGGTGGAAGACCCCGCCCAGCGGGAATCCCTCGTGGGCGAAGGCCTGCGGCAGTTCCAGATGCTTCCCATGGCCGAACGCGCCAAGACCCTCGATCTGCTTCGCCAGCAAGTGAAGGGAGGCGCGCGATGATGTCCCTCGTTCGACGCGCCATTCTGCCCGCGCTGCTGGCGGCACCCCTCCTTGCTCAGGCCACCTTCACCCTGCCCAATGGCCTAAAGGTTGTGCTCTACGAGGACCACAGCCTGCCGCTCGTCCGGGGTGAATTCCGACTCACCCTTCCGGCACCTGGGGAGGATGCCGAGGCCTGGCTTCGTCCGGTGGGATTTCGCATGCTCGCCGCAGGGGGATCGGGAACCCGGAGCGCCGCCGCCTTCGCCCTCGCCTCCGATGCCATCGGTTTGGAACTCCATCCCGAGCTCTCCGCCACGAGCGCCACCTGGACCTTCGCCGCCCGCGCCCAGGATCAGGAAGCGGCCCTCGCCCTTCTGGCGGACCGCCTCATGCGACCCGCCTTCGATCCCATCGCGCTGGAGCCCGTGCGACTCGCGGCATGGAATGAGCTTGCCGAAACCAACGCGCTCTCCCGCTCGCGCCTTCGCTTCGAGCGAAGCCTCCTGGGCATCTCGGAACCCGATGAACGCGCGCTCGGCGCGGTGGACCCCTTGCGCCTCGCGGCCTGGCACCGCCGTCTCTTCCGCCCCGATCGCGGGACGCTCGCGCTGTGGGGGGATTTGGATCTAAGCCAGGCGCGGCAGCTCGCGATGCTGACCTTCGGCGCCTGGAGCGTTCAGCCGGAAGCTCCCCCGATCGCCTCAACCAGCGGGTCCGAGCCGGGTCCCTTCCTAGCGGCGTTGCCCGGCGAAGCACCGAGCGTCGCCCTAGGCCTCGTAGACGATGGACAGGACCGGGCGCTCCGCGCCTACCTTCGTCCCTGGCTCGTGGCGCAAGTGAAAGCCGCCGGTTTGGACTTGGCCCCCGGCGAGGGCCTTGTGCTCCAAGCCGATGCCGCCCTCGGCGTGAGCGCGGAATCCTTGCGGGCCCGCCTGTCTGCCACCCTGGATACCCTTCCCACCGCCTTCACGGCGCGGGATCTTGCGGCGCTGAACACGGCCTCCACGGCCAATCAGCGCCTCGTCGGCCTGCACCCCGGAGCCCTGCTGGCGGCCGTGATCGAACCCTCGCTCCCGCCACCGGATTTCGCCGCCGCCCAGACAGCGCTGGCGCGGTGGTGCGCGCCCGCGAATCGTCGCTTATGGATGCGCGGAGACCCCGGCGCGCTTCAGGGGCTTCAGATCACGACGCCGAAGCGCTGAGCCAAATCCGCGTAACGCGCGCGGATGCCCGCCACGATGGACTCCGGCAGGTGGGGCGCGGGCGGCGTCTTGTCCCAATCCTCAAGCGTCTCCAGGTAATCCCGGAGGAACTGCTTGTCGAGGCTCGGCGGATTCGCGCCCGGCTTCCAGGATTCCGCCAGCCAGTAGCGGCTCGAATCCGGCGTGAGCGCTTCGTCAATGAGGATGACGCGGCCTTCCCGGATGCCGAATTCGAATTTGGTATCGGCGAGCAGGATGCCCCGTGCCGCCGCCAGCTCCGAGCCCCGCGCGTAGAGCGCCAGCGCGAGAGAGCGAAGCTCCTCCGCCCGGGCCGCGCCGACGATCTCCGCGAATCGCGCGAAGGGGATGTTCTCGTCGTGGCCACTCTCCGCCTTCGTCGCCGGCGTGAAGATCGGCTCGGGCAGACGATCCGCCAGCTTCAAGCCCTTGGGCAACGAAATGCCACACACCGTGCCGCTAGCCTGGTATTCCTTCCAGCCCGAGCCCGCGAGGTAGCCGCGCACGACGCATTCCACCGGCAGCGGCTCTGTCTTCATGACGAGCACGGAACGGCCCGAAAGCTCATCCCGGAAAGGCGTCAGCTCCGCCGGATAGTCCGCGGCCTTCGTGGCGATCAGATGGTTCGGCACCAGGTCCTTCGTCGCGCCAAACCAGAAATTCGCCACCTGGGTGAGGATCGCGCCCTTGCCCGGAATGCCTTCGGGCATCACGCAGTCGAAGGCGCTGATGCGGTCCGTGGCGACGATGAGGAGCTTGTCCCCACCCACCTCGTACACATCGCGCACCTTGCCGCGCCGGAAGACGGGAAAGGGAAGGTCGGTGGTGAGGATCGCTTCGGCCATCCCTCCATTGTCCGGCGAGGGCCGCCCTCTGTCAGCCCAGTTCTGGCAGCCGGTGGGGGGTCGGGGCCGACCAAGCCAATCCGACGGGCAGCAGTTGGTAACGATTCTGCACGCCCACCCAGCGGGCCAGCTCCGATTCGCGCACGGTGCCATCGCGGCCCGTGGCGGGCAGGCCGCCCTCCTCCAGGTAGGTGCCCACTTCGGCGGACGACACCCCGAGCAGCACCGGCAGGTGATCCAGCTCGTAGCTGATCTCTCCGGCGGGGGGGTGCTGGAGCCGGTAGTCGAAGGTCTCCTTCAGCACCGAGGCGGTGCCCTCCCGCTCCAATTCGAAGGCCGCATCCAGATGCGGAAAGGGGTCGCCGCCGATCTGAGCGAGCGCCTGGCCCATGCCCAGGTGGGCGAGGGCGTGGTGGGGATCTTTCGTCAGAATCGCCTGGAACTGTTCCTTCGCCTCCCGGGCGCGACCCAAGGCGAGCAGGCCTTCCCCCAGCCGGAGCGCGGCTTCGGGGAGGGACGGTTCTTCGGCCCGCCAGCGCTGGCTGATGGCGACCATCTCTTCCACCATGCCCTGCTCCCGGAGCGCCTCCGTCAATCGGGCCAGGGCCCCGCGGTCTTTCGGCGCGAGGAGCAAGAGCCGCTCCAGGAATTCCGCGGCCCGAAACGCCTCCCCTTCCGCTTCCAGGCGCAGGCTCCAGTCCCGCAGGATCTCCACCTGCTGGGCCACCGGATGGTTCGGCGTGGAGCGGGCCATATCCGCGGGGTGGAGCACCTGGGTTTGCACCCACAGGTAGCGCAGGGGATTGCGCCCGCCTTGGGACTCCAACTCCGACTCGAGCGCATGGACGATGGTGCGAAGCCCCTGCTCCCACAGCGGCGGCAGCGAAGTCTGCGCGTGGGTCCGCAGCTCCCGTCGAAGGGGCTCCAGCGGCTCCCCGGAACGACCGAGGTGGAGGCGAATGCGGAGCAGCTCCGTGCCCCCCGCCCCCGCCATGGCTACCCGCAGCGCCAACTCCCCCGTATCCGGGTCAAAGCCATCCAGGATCAGGTAGGCAAGAGCAGGGCGCATGGAATGACCCTAGCAAAGACTTGATAGACTTCAATTAATAAAAAACCGGCATGATGCGATTGACACGCGCTTTTCTGCTCACCTACCCTAATACCGCCCTTCAACCCCGGCTCCCTTCGGAGCCCCCTCCATCTAGGAGCATCCATGAAGAAGTCCCTCGCCCTGCTGGCGCTGGCCAGCGCCCTGCCCCTCGCCGCTCAGAGCTTCGAAGTGAGCGCCCTCTACACCTGGAACAAGCCCAAGGCCGGCACCTTCTCCGGTGGTGGCTACAACTACGACTTCACTCCCGATACCTGGAAGGCTGCGGGGCTCCGCTTTGGCTACACCTTCGCCAAGGTGGGCATTACCGAATTCCAAGGCACTGCTACCTATCAATTCAAAAACACCCAGGACTACACCGTAAAGCAGAATGGCGTGACTGCTCCGTTGCCTTTTTCCTTGACCGAGAGCTATCAGTATTGGGGAGTTGGTGCCGCGGCGAGCTGGTCTCTGCCCGTGCGCATCACGGCTGGCCTGGACTATCGCTCCGAAAAGCTGGAGTTTGATGGAGCTGGGCTAGCCCCCAATAATAGCGTTACCTACGGCCGCCTCTGGCTGCGCGGCAATGTGGGCTACGACTTCAAGAACAGCTCTTCGGTTACCCCCTTCGTAGCTGCCGAGTTCGCCTTCCCACTTTCCTCGAGCTCTCCCGACTACAACCAGTTGGCTTACCCCGTGAACAACTTCGAGTCCCTCAGCAAGGGCGTCGCGCCCAAGTCCTCCTACGGTATCAATGTGGGCATCCGCTTTTGACCGATTCTCATTCCATAGAATTAATGAGGGGCGCGAAAGCGCCCCTCTTCGAACATGATTAGCCCCTCAACCCGAGCCCCATCTGGAGCCATCTCCCCCAAGGAGCATCCATGAAGAAGTCCCTCGCCCTGCTGGCGCTGGCCAGCGCCCTGCCCCTTGCCGCTCAAAGCTTCGAAGTGAGCGCCCTCTACACCTGGAACAAGCCCAAGGCCGGCACCTTCTCCGGTGGCGGTTCTAATTACGATTTCACCCCCGACACCTGGAAGGCCGCCGGTCTTCGCTTCGGCTACACCTTCGCCAAGGTGGGTATCACCGAATTCCAGGGCACGGCGACCTACCAGTTCAAGAACACCCAGGACTACACCTGGAAATTTGATGGGGTGACCCAGCCCTTCCCTCCTGGAATCTCCGTCACGGAGAGCTACCAGTACTGGGGCATTGGCGCTGCCGCGAGCTGGGAATTCCCTGTGCGCGTCACCGCCGGGCTCGACTACCGCTCAGAGAAGCTCGGATTTGAGAGCGATGGTGTGTTTGGTGCCCCGAATACTTCCACCACCTACGGCCGCCTTTGGCTTCGCGGCAATATCGGCTACGACTTCAAGAACAGCTCGCCGGTCACGCCCTTCGTAGCGGCTGAGTTCGCCTTCCCCCTCACCTCCAGCTCGCCTGATTACAACCAACTCGCGTTCGACAACAACTGGGAGTCCCTCAACAAGGGCGTCGCGCCCAAGTCGTCCTACGGTATCAATGTGGGAGTCCGTTTCTGACCGGTCCACTCAGTGCCTTTGAGAAGGGGCGCCAAGGCGCCCCTTCTCATGTTTTAGATCCTGGCATTCAAGCGACGATTCAAAGCTTGCGGATATAAAAAAGCGGCCTCTTGCCATTGACGAGAGGCCCCCATTCTTTCACGATTCCTTTGCCCTTCAACCCGAGCCCTCCGGGGCCACCTCCCCTAAGGAGAACCCATGAAGAAGACCCTCGCCCTGCTGGCGCTCGCCAGCGCCCTGCCCCTCGCCGCCCAAAGCTTCGAAGTGGGCGCGCTTTACACCTGGAATCCAGGGCACGAAGCCTCACTCTCCCCTGTGCCTGGGACGAGCGTGAGCTACAAGGCCGACACCTGGAAGGCCGCGGGCCTTCGCTTCGGCTACAACTTCGTCTCCATCGGGCCCATGGAATTCCAGGGCAACGCGACGATGCAGTTCAACAACACCCAGGACATCACCGCGAAGGTGAACGGGGTCGCCATGCCCACGCCTGGCGTCACCGAGGAATACAAGTACTGGGCCGTGGGCGCGGCGGTGAATTGGAACTTCCTCGTCCGCCTCGGCGTGGGCCTCGAGTACCGCTCTGAAAGCTTGAAGCTGAACGACCCCATTGACGGCATGAACCCCTCCACGACCTACGGCCGTGGCTGGATTCGGGGAACGGCGGGATTCACCATTCCCGTGCCGGTTGTGAAGCCTTTCATCGGAATTGAGGCGGCCTACCCGCTTTCCAAGAAGGATCTCAGCCTTTCGGATCTGTCCGGCCCCACGCCAAACTGGGACAATTTCAACAAGAGCCTCGCCCCCAAGGCCCAGTACGGCCTCTATGTGGGTGTTCGCTTCTAAACGAGCCTTACGATTCCGCCAAAGAGAGCGCCCCTTGGGCGCTCTCTTTGGCGTTAAGGGGAAGTAAGCCAATGGCATGCGAAATGGGGCAAAAGGTTCCCATCCCGCCTTGACCGGATGGGACCAAGGGCCGATCATCGTTCCACTGACGGATGTTTCCTGAGAGGTGTCCCTTGAAAGCGCTCACCCTTATCCTCGCCCCGGCTCTCGCGATGGCTTCCCTGCCCGCCTGTGCCCAGGACTACGAGGTGGGCGTCTTCCTCGGCCAGAACACCTACAAGTCCCAGACCTTCCCGGGCACCGAGTTCAAACCCGACACCAAGACCGTGGCCGCGGCGCGGCTAGGCTTTTCCATCGTGGATCTGGGCCCGGCCCTCTTCCAGTTCACCGTGGGCTACCAACCCAAGGTGAAAACGGAGTTCGATGCCAACGGGGCCGCCACCGGCCTCGACTACGGCCACCAGTACTGGTCCGCCGGGCTCATGTTCAACTTCAAGGCCTTTGTGGCCGTAGGTGCGGGCGTGGAGTACCGGGGTGAGAAGCTCAGCATGGAAGGCCCCGGCCTCAACGAAAGCGCGACCTACGGCCGTCCCTGGGCTCGGGTGAATGTGGGCTTCTCCTTCCCGACCCCCCTCGTGAAGCCCTTCGTGGGCGTGGAGGCCGCTGCGCCCCTCAGCAGCACCTCCGCTTCCTCCACCTACGGTACCGATGTGGACAACACCCTGAAGGCCCATGCCCCCAGCTTTCAGGTGGGGGTGTATGGGGGTATTCGGTTCTAAGCGCCGATTGGTAATTAACCGATCGCATTAGGCGTCTTGCACGATTGTTTCATCCTTGTCATCCTGAGGCTGCCTTTCTTCCGGGCCGTGTGGCCCTACCTCAGGAGACATCCATGAAGAACCGTATTCTCCCCGTCCTGCTTGCGGCCTTGGCGCTGCCCGCCCTGGCCCAGGATCGCTCCTTCGCCCTGTTCTATGACAAGGCCCCCGGCAAGGACGGGACCCTCACCCAAGGCGGCACGACCAACAGCCTCAAGGCGGATGATTTCTCGGGCCTTGGATTGAAATTCGGCGTCAATGTCGCCAAGTGGGGACCCGCCACCCTCGAGTTCAACGCCTCCTACCGCTTCAAGTCCAAGGCGGATGTGACGACCGACCTGGTAGGCCCTGGCCAGTCCCTCGAATATGAGTGGGGCTATGTCTCCGCCGGTGCTGATGTCAACTTCACGCAGGTTGTGGATTTTGGCGCGGGTCTAGACCTTCGCGCCCAGACGGATACCTTCAGCATTTCTACTCCTGGATTCACCCAGAAGTACGGGATTAGCCGCTTCAGCCCCTGGGTTCGCGCCCATGTGGGTTACACCTTCGCCTCCCTCCCAGTGAAACCCTTCATCGCTTTGGAAGGTGCCTGGGATCTCGGGAACGACTCCTCCTATACGGTTCCCACTGGGGGAGGGACGGTTGATGTCAACAAGGCTTATGGGGTGGGACTCCCGAAGACGGAGTACTCCCTGCAGGTCGGCCTTCGGTTCTAACCCAGAGTTTCGTCCTGAGCGGGGTGCCACTCGGCACCCCGCTTTTTTTCCGCCCGGCAAGGTATGATGTCCGGAACCTCAGGAACCCTATGGAGTTGCGGATACTAGGCTGTTCGGGCGGGGAGGCGGAAGGAGAGCGCCTCACGGGCCTGCTCGTCAATAAATCCGTCGCATTGGACGCGGGCAGCCTCACCGGCGCACTCACGGTGCCGGAGCAGATCGCCATCCGCCACATCTTCATCAGCCATAGCCACCTGGACCACATCTGCACCCTGCCCTTCTTCACGAAGAATGTGTTCGGGCATGTGGAGGCGCCGGTGGAGATCCACGCGCTGCCCGAGACGCTGGATGTGCTGCGTCGCCACCTCTTCAACGATGAGCTTTGGCCGGACTTCAGCGTGATCCCCACCAAGGACCAGCCCACCATCCGCTACACGGAAGTGGAGCCGGAGCGGGCCTACGAGGTGGAAGGTCTTTCCATCACGCCCATCCGCGTGAATCACCTCGTGCCCTGCGTGGGCTACAAGGTGGAGGACGGCAAGGACGCCTTCATCTTCACCAGCGACACGACGATCACGGATCGCATCTGGGAAGTGGCCAACGCCACGCCCAACCTGCGCCTGCTCATCACCGAGGCCAGCTTCCCCAATGACCAGGAATGGCTGGCGGAAGCGAGCAAGCACCTCACGCCCGCGATGCTCGGTCAGGAGTTGAAGAAGCTGAAGAGAGATGTCCCTGTGGGCATCTACCACCTCACCCCCGGCGACCGACCTGAGATGCTGCCGGAACTGGAAGCCTTGAAGGACCCCCGCGTGCGGCTGCTGGAGCAGAACGCGATCTTCCAATTCTGATGGGACACGCGCGCTTCTTCCTCACCGGAGCCCCGAAATCCGGCACGACCTGGCTGGGCAAGTTGCTGGATGCCCACCCGGAGATCAGTTGTCGGGGCGAGGCCTGCGTCCATCACTTCGGCCAGCGTCTCGTGGAAGCGGCCAAGAGCTACAACCAGCTCCTCGCCCAGCGGAAAGCCGTCATCACCGATGCCAATGATTTCCCGCAGCTTCCCTTCGCGGATGTGCTCACGCTCATGCGGACCTTCCTCGAGTTGCGCTTCCAATCCGTCGCGGATCCAGCCAAACCGGGGCTCAAAATCCTTGGCGAAAAGGACCCCGAGCACGCGCTCCACTTCAAGGATCTTGGGCCTCTCCTGCCTGAATCGAAATTCATCCACATCATCCGAGATGGCCGCGGCGTGTTCGTCTCCGCCTGGCACCACAATGTCCGCTCCAACTACGAGCACCTGAAGACCCACGACTTCGACGCTTTCCTGGACATCACCGCGCGAGAGTGGTCGGATCGCGTGCGCCGCGCGCGGGAAGGCGCGAAGCTCCTGGGCGATCGCTACCTGGAAGTTCGTTACGAGGACCTCATCGCGGCACCCGAACCGGAGCTGGCCCGCATCCTCGCCTTCCTAGGTGCCGTGGATGACGAAGCCACGCTCCGCGCTTGCGTGGACGCGGCCTCTTTCGAAAAACTCAGCCAAGGCCGCAAGGCGGGCGACGAAGACAAGGCGTCCTTCTTCCGGAAAGGCGATCCCGAAGACTGGCGGAACCATCTCAGCACGGCGCAGATCGCGCGCTTCGATCAGCTCTCCGGCGACCTGCTGAAAGAGCTGGGCTACAAAGACTAAAGCCGCCCCGAAGGGCCGCTTGCGGAAGTCGGTAGCCGGAAGCCTGCCGCTCGGATCAGTTCCCGTGCCCGCCGGGCTGGCCCGCGGCCTGGATGCGGATGAGGCTCGCGTCCAGTGCGGCGTGGGCTTCGGCCAGATCCTTTTCGGTCTGGGCTTCCTTCATGAGCTGCATGGCGTGCTGCTTGTCGGCCTCGGCCTTGGTGAGATCAATCATGTCCGTGGTCTCGCTTTCGCGGGCGAGGATCGTCACGGACTCAGGACCCACCTCGGCGAAGCCGCGGAACACCGTGAGCCAATGGCGCTGGCCATCCTGGATGAAATAGACCAGGCCGCTACCCACGGGCGTCATCACCGGCGTGTGGCCGGGGAGGATGCCGTAATAGCCATCGGCGCCGGGAAACTGGACCTCGGACACCTGCGCCGAGAAGACCCGGCGCTGGGGCGTGATGACTTCGAGCAGGATGGAATCGGCCATGTGCCCAATCCTTGGAAAGATCCCCCGCGAAGGACCGCGAAGGGGAAGTGCAAGGACCGCTAAAGTTCAGGTGCTCTTTCGCGGCCCTTCGCGGGAAATGCTTCTAGACCGAAGCCGCCATCTTTTCAGCCTTCTCGACGGCTTCCTCGATGGTGCCGACGAGGTAGAAGGCCTGCTCGGGCAGGTGATCCCACTTGCCTTCGCAGATCTCCTTGAAGCCCTTGATGGTGTCCGCGAGCTTCACATACTTGCC
>JAFDVN010000090.1 GCA_018269025.1 Acidobacteriota bacterium
AGACCTCTCGGCCCAGCGTCCTCTGGCTCGGTTCTTATCTTTTGGTTCGTCTGCGACAGCCCCGGACCTGAATCCGGAACCTCGCAAGGCTCTCATCTTCTCTCCATCCGGTTTTCAAAGACGCCGAACAAGGCCGTGCCTTGCACATCCTCAGCCCTCAAGCCGCAGGAAGGATCAATTTAGCACGCGGGTGGAAAAGGTCAACACCCGATTTTTCAGCGGGACGGATGCCGCGCGGATCCTGAGCCTAGAATGGGATTCATGGCGGAAATCCAAGTCATCGGAGCGGGTTTGGCGGGTTCGGAGGCCGCTTGGCAGCTCGCCCAGCGCGGGCATCGGGTGACCTTGTTCGAGATGCGCCCGGAGCACGGAACCCCCGCCCACCAAACGGCTCACGCGGCGGAGATGGTCTGCTCCAACTCCTTCAAGAGCGATGACCCGAATTCGGCCACCGGAATCCTGAAGGCCGAGATGCGACGCATGAATTCGCTGATCCTGGAATGCGCGGAACGAACCCGGGTACCCGCCGGGAACTCGCTCGCGGTGGATCGGGACGCCTTTTCAAAGGCGGTGACGCAGGCCCTCGCGGAGCACCCCGCCATCACGATCCAGACCGCGCTGGTGGCGGAGCCGGACCTGACGCATCCCACCCTCGTCGCCACAGGGCCGCTCACGGCGGATCCCCTCGCGGAATGGCTCACCCGGATCACCGGATCAGAACGCCTTCACTTCTACGACGCCATCGCCCCCATCGTGGCTCGGGACAGCATTGACATGAATCGCGCGTGGATGGCCGCGCGCTACGACAAGGGTGGCGCGGACTTCATCAATTGCCCGCTGAACCAGGACGAGTACCACCGCTTCCTCGACGCATTGCTGGCCGCGGAGATGGCACCGCTCCATGAGTTCGACACACCCTACTTCGAAGCCTGCCTTCCCATCGAGGTGATGGCCGCGCGGGGCCGAGAAACCCTTCGCCACGGCCCCATGAAACCCATCGGACTGGATGATCCCCGCACCGGGCGCTGGCCCTACGCGGTGGTGCAACTCAGGCAGGACACCCTGGCCGGAGATCACTTCAACCTCGTGGGATTCCAGACGCGCATGAAGTGGGGCGCGCAGAAGGAAGTTCTTCACCTCATCCCGGGCCTCGGGGATGCGGAGTTCGTCCGCTTCGGCTCCATCCACCGCAACACCTATGTGCAAGCGCCGAAGGTGCTTGACGCGACCCTCGCGGTGAAGGGGGTTCCCAACTTGTGGATCGCGGGTCAACTGAGCGGCGTGGAGGGCTACCTGGAAAGCGCCGCGGGAGGGCTCGCCGCCGCCCGCTTCATGGATGAATCGCTGCGCCATGGATCCGCGCACCCCCTGCCCCGGGAGACCATGCTCGGCGCGCTTCTGAACTACCTGGCCCATGCTTCGCTGAAGGATTTCGGACCCACCAACGCGATGATCGGCCTCCTGCCGGACTTGGCCGACGACGCGGTGGATGTCCGCAGCGCCAAGCGCGCGGGAGGCCGCGCGGGCGTGAAATCCGCCAAGGGCGCAGCCCATCGCGCCCGCGCCCTCGCGGCGCTGGAATCCCATCTCGCCCTGGAGGGTCACCCCGCATGAAACGCGCGCTTCCCTGGATTCTCGCCTTGATCGTGATCGCGGCCGGCGCGGCAGGCCTGTACAGCCTCGGCAAACGCCAGCGAGGGCAAGCTCCCGCGAACGGGCCAGTGACCGCCGCACTTTTCACGGCCACGCCCGTCGGTTCCGGCGTGCTGTTTCAGCTCCACGCCGCGGTGGACCAGCCGCTGCGCAGCGTCCACTTCCTGCCCGCGCTCGGCGATGGGGAGGTCCTTGCGCAGGTGCTCACCCAGACGGGAGACCAGCTCGTCGGCCAGTTCAACAACGGCACCTTTGAAGGCACGCTGCGCTTGCAGATCCCGGATGACGCGCCGTCTGCCTTCTTCCGTTTCGCGACCCTCGAGGACGCCGCCGTGCTTCCCGACCGCACCCTCCTGCTGCTCTACACCGATGGCACCGGAGGTGGAAGCGCGCCCTGGCTCGTGGCCGTGGGCCCCGGCGGCACGACCCGCTGGAGCGTGAAGGGCACCGGAACGCACATCGCCCTCGAGCCCGGTGCGAAATCGTGTCTCCTCTGGGACGCAGCGAACCTCGGGCGGGTCACCTGGACAGGTTCGGCTTCCTTCAAGGCCCTCCCGCTCCCGGATGGCGTGACGGTCCTGGATGCCGTGCTTCCGCTTCCGGGCGGGCGCATGGCGTTGACCCAACCGGGCGGACTGGCGGTGCTCTCCGGCGGAGCCTGGACGCTGACCCCCCTGCCCGATCCCAGCGACCTCTCCTTCCCCGGTTCCTTAGGGGTGCTCGCCGCCTCCGGTGGCCACATCTATTGGCAGCCTCGCCCCGGTCAACTCGCGACCCTCGCGGACGATGGCACGGTCGAGGCGATGGATCTTTCCAAGCTCGCGGTTCCTGCGGATCGCGCCCGGGACCTCGCCCTGCTCCGGCTGGTCGGTGTGGACCCCAAGGGACGCCTCTGGTTCCGTCTGGCCACGCCGGACCTCACCGTGGTCCCCCATGCGATGGTTCCCGATCCGCCCAGCGCGGCCTTGGCGGCCACCGCCGCGCTGACGGGGAGCGCGCAAGTTCCCGCGCCGATCCCGGCCCCAGAAGCCCCCGCTCCCTTCGATCCTGCGCCCTGGATGGATTACCTGAAGGGCGGCCTGGACCGGGTGTACGCGTGGGACCCCAAGACGGGCGCGATGACGATTGTGGATTGGAAGGCCCGGTGGAACGCCCTCGGCGCACCTTCGGATTTCACGCTGCCGCTCCCACGCAACCTGCAGCCCACCGGCGACGCGCTCCTGCTGGATCTGGACACGCGCGCCTGGTGGCTGCCCTTGGAGAAGCTGGTTCCTTGAGGGACCGCTACTTCAACTTTTCCGGCATGTCGGCGAGGACATAGGCCATCACCGAGTAGGCCTGGAGGTTGTAGCGCAGATCGTCAAGGTTGATGTGATAGAAGGCGTCAGCCTTGCTGTGATGAACATCGAAGTAGCGGGAGGCGTCGTGGCCCACGCCGATGCCCACGCCGCCGTTCGGGATGAAGAACCCCACATCCTCGCCGCTCTCCCCCGCGCGCATCTTCCGGGCGCCTTCGGGAAGCAAAGGCGCGATGGAATCCATCAACGCGACGGCCTTCCGATCCGCGTCGCTCCCGCCCTTGCCTTCGCCGGGTCCGCTTTCTTCGCCGTGCAGATCCACCGAAAAGCCCTGGATGCGGCCATTGCCGGAGTCGCTTTCAAAGGCCGCGACGATGTTGGGGGATTCGGCCTTGTGGGCCGCCGCGTAGGCCTTGGCCCCGAACCCGCCCCATTCCTCGCAGGTCCAGAGGATCACCCGCACCGTGCGCTTGGGATGGAGCCCGGCCTTGATCATGCTGCGGGCGGATTCCAGGCTCAGCAACGCGCCGATGCCATCGTCCTGCGCGCCCTGGCCCACATCCCAGGAATCGAGGTGCCCGCTGAGGATGACGATCTCATTCGGTTTTTCCGATCCCGGGATCTCACCGATCACATTGCGCCCGGTGGTGGTGCCGAGCATCTTCGCGTCCATCTTGAGGCGCACGCGCACGGTCTCGCCCTTGGCGCAGAGGCGGTGGAGGCGGGAAGCGTCCTCGATGGACAGCGCGGCGGTGGGGATTTGCGGAACGCCCGCCTCATAGGCCATCGCGCCCGTATGGGGATTGCCCAGGGAGGCGCTGCCCACGGTTCGGATGAGGCAGGCGATGGCGCCCTTCTTGGCGGCCGTGCTCGCGCCCGCGTAGCGGTACATGACCGTCCTGCCGTAGCCCTCGTAGGGCGCGTCGAAGAGGACGATCTTGCCCTTCACCGCGGAATCGGGAAGCTTGGCGAATTCCGCAAAACTCCCGACCGCGACGACATCCGCCGTGAGGCCTTCCTTGGGTGTGCCGACGCTGCCGCCCAGGCCAATCATGTCCAACGGCCCGGCCTGCTGGGTGAGCAGCTCGCAAGATTCGGCCCCGCGCACCCAGTGGGGCACGGGCGCTTCTTCAAAATGCACATTCTGGAGGCCCGCCGCCTTCATCTGCTCGGCGGCCCAGTCCTCGGCCCGGACCAGTTCCTTGGAACCGCTGATGCGATGGCCGATGTCGTCGGAAAGGTACTCCAGCGCGTCGTAGGCATGGCGCGCGCCCTCGTCGGTGGCCTGCTTCATGAGCTTGTCGGCGGCGGGGCGGTAGGTGTCGGCCAAGGGGGCCTGGGCCTGAAGCCCGGCGGTAAGAAGAAGGGCGATGGCGGAGCGGAGCATGGGCACCTCGATGGATGCCTCATGCTACAAGGTATGAACCCAAAAAACCCCTCCTCTTGACGCTTCGTTAGGATGGTTCGGATGGAGCCCGCCTCCCAGCCCACCGGCCGCGCGGCCATCCTCTCCACCTTGCGTGAAAGGATCGTCGCCTACGCGGCATCCCGATATGAGCGGGAGAGCGCCGAGGATCTGGCGCAGGAGGTCCTGGTGGTGATCCATGAGAAATACCCTCAGGTGGAGCGGATGGAAGACTTGGTGCCCCTGGGCTTCCAGATCCTCCGCTTCAAGCTCGCCGCCGCCCGGCGGAAGGCCTTCCGCCATGGTGATCATCTCGCCTCCGACGCGGACCTGCTCCTCTCCCCCGATCCCGATCCCGAAGCCGAAGCGGAGCGCGCGCAGCGGATGGAGCGGCTCGTCGCGGCCCTCGCCCGACTCGGAGACCGCTGTCGCGACTTGTTCCGCTTGAAGCTCCAGGGCAAGGGCTTCGCCGAAATCCAGGCGCTCCTCGGCGCGGAATCCCTCGCCACGGTCTACACCTGGGATCACCGTTGCCGGAAGCACCTGTTGGACCAGATGGGAGGCCGGTGGGCATGAACGCGCGCGAAGCCGAAAAGCTCCTGGGCGGATACGCCACTGGCATCCTGACCGAGGCGGAGCGGAGCGCGCTCTTCGCGGCCGCGCTGTCGGATCAGGATCTCTTCGATGCCCTTGCGGATGAAGAGGCCCTTCGAGAGCTGCTCTCCGACCCAGCCATGAAGGCGCGCCTGATGGCGGCGCTGGAGACGAAGCCGAAGGTCATCCCCTTCTGGCGGCGTCCCTCTTCCATGACGCTAGCCGCAAGCCTACTGGTGGCGATCGGCGCGACACTCATGCTGAAGCGGCAGCATCCCGAGGAGATCCTGCCGAAACCTTCTAGGCCTGCGCCCGTGATGGAAGCGGCACCCCCTCCGAAGGCCACGGTGCCCGAACCCGCCAAGGCCTCGCCGAAGGTGGATTTCCGCGCTCGGGTGGACAAGGCCCCAGCCCCTGTCGAAAAAAAGCTCGCGCCCCCGCCTCTGCCGCCTCCGCCCCCCTCTGCCCCCGCGCCCGCCGAGGCCTCCCTCGACGCCGCCATGGTTCAGGCTCCGGCCGAACGGAGGGAATCCAACAAAACGGCCCAGGGCGTGGCGGGGGGTGCCGTCGGCGCCTTCATGCTGGCGCGCTCCAAGGCACCCACCTGGACCTGGGACAAGGACGCCACAGGCCACCCTCGCCTCACCGTGAGTTGGGGACCCGGCGGCCACCTTTACCTCCTGGAACGCAGCGTGGACGGGGCGCGCGTTCTCGGGCCCACCTCTGAATCGGAGGGGCGGAGCGTCTTCTCGCCTTCCGGGACCCTACCCCTCGATCTTTACTGGTCGAACGCGCCGGTGTCCCATCCCGAGAACCTGCCCGCAGAAGGCCCGGTCGCGGGGACCCGGGTCCGCATCCAGCCTCCGCAAGAAAATCCGCGCTGAGCTGAAAGGAAGCTCGCGGCCACGGCATTCCCCCCTGAGGCGCCCTCGCGCCAACTCAGGAGGAATCCCATGCGAAGCCTGTGGACCGCTGCCGCCCTGCTCGCCGGAATGGCGGGCGCGGGCTCCCCGATGGCCCTGTCGTTGTTGCCACCCACCACGCCTCACCTCCTGCCACCCCGGCAGGACAAAGGAGATCGCACCGAGTCGCCCTACTTCTGGGTGAAGGGCGATGAATCCGTCGAAGCGCTCCCGCTGGCCTCCACTTCCGTGAAGGCCGCCATCGCGGGCGTCATCGCCGATGTGAAGGTGACCCAGGTCTACCGCAACACGGGCCAGAAGCCCATCGAAGCGGTCTATGTCTTCCCGGGCTCCACCCGCGCCGCCGTGCACGGGCTCAAGATGACGATCGGCGAGCGCACCATCGAGGCCCAGATCCAGGAGCGCGGTCAGGCCCGGGCCACCTACGAACAGGCGAAAGCGGAGGGCCGCACCGCTTCGCTCCTGGAGCAGCAGCGACCCAATGTGTTCCAGATGAATGTGGCGAACATCCTCCCGGGCGACACGGTGAAGGTGGAGCTGGACTATTCGGAACTGCTGCGGCCCGAAGAAGGCATCTACTCCTTCGTGTATCCCACCGTCGTCGGCCCCCGCTACGCGGGCATCCCCGGAACCGCGTCCAGCACCGGCGAGGCCTGGGTCGCCAATCCCTACACGCACGCTGGGGAAGCGCCGAAGAGCACCCTGAATCTTGAAGTCAGGCTCGACGCCGGCATGCCCATCCAGCGGATGAGCTGCATGACCCACAAGACCTCCATCGCCTACGACGGCGCGAACAACGCGTCGGTGAAGCTGGATTCGTCGGAATCCACGGGCGGCAACCGGGACTTCATCCTGGATTACCAGCTCTCTGGCGCGAAGGTGGCATCCGGCCTGCTGCTCTTCAAGGGCAAGGATGAGAACTTCTTCCTGCTCATGGCCCAGCCGCCGAAGCGCGTCGCATCCCGCGACATGCCGCCCCGGGAATTCATCTTCATCATGGATGTCTCTGGAAGCCAGATGGGTTTTCCGCTGGAAGTCTCCAAGACCCTGATGAAGGAGATGATCCAGGGCCTGCGGCCCCAGGACCGCTTCAATGTGATGGTCTTTGAAGGCTCGTCAGCGCTCTGGGCGCGGGAGTCCCAACCCGCGACGCCTGAAAACCTTCAATCGGCCCTCGCCTTCGTCCGCACCCAGAACGCCGGGGGCGGCACCGAGCTGCGGGCGGCCATGGAACGGGCCCTGGACCTGCCGCGCATCCAAGGCGTCTCCCGCACCTTCGCCGTGTCCACGGACGGCTACATCTCGGCGGATGCATCGGTCCTCGACACCATCCGCAAGCACCTGGGCGACGCCAACCTCTTCGCCTTCGGCATCGGGTCTTCCGTGAATCGTCACCTCATCGAAGGCATGGCCCACGCCGGGCAGGGCGAACCCTTCATCGTGACGAAGCCCCAGGAAGCCGCCGCGGACGCCGAACGCTTCCGGACCTATGTGAGTTCTCCGGCCCTCAGCGGCGTAAAACTCCGTGCGGAGGGTTTCGAGATCTACGATTTGGAACCCCAGGCCCTGCCCGATGTGCTCGCCGACCGCCCCGTGCTCTGCTTCGGCAAGTGGAAGGGCGATGCCAAAGGCACGATCTCCCTCTCCGGCCGCACCGGCCACGGAGACTGGAACCAGGTCTTCCATGTGGACGATGTGAAGCCGAGCGACGCCAACGCCGCCCTGCGTCAACTCTGGGCAAGGGAGCGCATCAGAACCCTTTCGGACTACGCCCAATTCGGTGAGACCCCGGAACGCGCCAAGGCGATCACGGACCTCGGCCTTCGCTACCACCTGCTCACGGCCCACACCTCCTTCGTCGCGGTGGACACCCAAATTCGCAACGCGGGTGGAGAAAGCACTCGCGTCGTGCAGCCCTTGCCCCTGCCCCAAGGGGTGTCGGATAGCGCTGTGGGAGGCGGCTTTGCCCAATACGCTCCGGCCCCCATGATGCGCATGGCCGCCGGGGTCGGAGCGGCTGCTCCCAGGATCGTGCGCGAGGAAGCCTCGATGGATGCGTTCAAGAAAACGATCCCACCCCCGAGTGTGAAGACCATGACCTGCACGCTTCCCGGTGTGTCCATCTCCACCCTGGAACCCGAACTGAATGCGCGACTTCGGGACCACGCCCTCGCCGGGCTGCCCTCCGGAACGGTCGTGACGCTGAAGGTGGATGCGGATGGGCAGGTGGTCCAAGTCCGCTTTGACCACGCGTTCTCCGGCAGCGCAGACGCCGCGCGGGTCATCAAGACCTGGAAGTTGCGCGGATGGCAAGGCGGCCAGGCAGGACAGCTCCAAATCACGCTCGCCTAGGTGCGTCGGAAGCAGAAGCCCCGGCTCCGGCCGGGGCTTCTCATTTCTTGGTGAACGCCTCGATGCGCTGCTTCACTTCATTCGCGATTCCATTGGGCACGGTGAAGGCGAGGTTGTATTGGGCGATCTTCCAAGCTCCGTCCTTGAGGAGGAGCACGCCGGAGCCTCGGCAGGGGCCGAGGTTGGGCGTGGCGAGGTCCTCGTCGAACCAGGCGGTGCGTCCATCGGGCGCGACCGTGATCGCGCGCCGCGTGGCGTGGAAGCTCCAGGCCTTGCCCTTCGCGAAATATGGATGGGCGTAGGCCTGGAACTGGGCCTTGGTCCATCGCTCGGTGGCGTCGGTGCCAAGGAAGACGGCGCCCTCATCCATGAAGCCAAAATAGCGCGCCTCATCCGCCTGGGCGGCGGCGAGGTGGAATCCATCCAACACGGCGGCGATCTGGGTCTGGGGAGAGGCAGGTTGAAGGAGCGCGGGCGGAAGGATCATCGTTTTCTCCTGGGTCGCTTGGGGGGCGTGAGCTGAATGCGGACTTCCATACGGCCGGAGGCGTCGGTCGCGATCACTTGGAATCGCAATCGCCCATCGGCGCCCGAAGGGTTCTCACGGGGGCCCAGGTTGAAGGCTGCGTCATCCAATTCCCAGCGCCCGCAGGTGAAACGCGGCTGGGGCGGTTCTGCCGTACCCGGATGAGCATCCAACACCCGCTCAGGCCCTTGCGGCTCGCCTTCGCCGATGAGGTCGGGGTTCACATGGGCGACGATGAGGCCTTCGTAGCCGGGCCCCCAGCGGAATCCGACGCGCCCGCCATCAAAGCCCCAGGGACGGCGAACTTCAAAGGTCCAGAAGGCTCCATCCACGGAAGGATCGGGCACCACCACCTGTTCCGGGTCTGAGCCCGGCGCGCGCTCCAGCGGGCGAATCCACCCGGTCCATTGGCCCAGGCGTGGGCTCAGCTTCAGCGTGCCCACGGTCTGGTGGAACCGGCCCCAGTACCAAAGATCCTTGCGGACCCAGGCCCCCGGCTGGGACGGGCTGTAGCCAGAATCACCGGCGAAGGGCGGATCGTAGTGGCTCCGATCCCAGCCCCGGTACTGGCCCACATCCATGAGATCCCAGATGCCGGCGGTGAGTGGATCGTCGCAGCCGAGGTAAAGGTCATCCACCCGCTCCTCGCCCATCTCGTGAAAGGATTCGTGGACGACATTTCCGAGCGGCACCGTCTCCGTCATCACCACCGCGCCCCAACGCTCGGAAGGTGCCCAGGGCAGAGGTCGGAGCAGGCTCGTCGCCTTGAGGTCGTGCGCTTCCCCCGTCATGGTCTGGGGCAGGCCCGGGCAGATGATCCAGAGATGGTCGGGCTTGCCATCGGGCTTCAGCGCGCCCGTGCGGTTGTCCACGCGGTCCAGATCCCCCAAGGGCGTGCCTTTGAGCCCGAGGATCACCGAATCGGCGATGTCGTACTTGGCCGCATCCGAAGCGGCGTCGTGATTCGGGTCTTCCATGGGCCGCCACGCGCCTTCTTCCAGCACGAGGCTGCCCTTGCTGACTTCATAGAGGTAGTTCGCCGCGCTGGACACGCCGGGCGCGCGGCTGAAGAGCAGCTTGCGAAGATCCGCATCGGCGACCGCGGGCAGGGCCTTTCGGAACTGGAGCCGCACCACCAGGACCTTCTCGATGCGGTACTCGGGCGCGGGACGTAGGTGGATATCGGCCTTCCATTCGGGCTCGGGCACCAGATCCCGTTGCCATCCGTCCTTCTCCACGCACAGGAGCTTGTCCTTCCCATCCAGTGGGATGCGGAATCGGCCTTCCCCATCGGTCACCGCCACGGGAGGAGGCGCGACCAGGTCCGGGTGACGCGGACGATCCGGATAGACGCGGACGCCTTCAAGCGGCACGCCGCCGGGGCCCATCACGCGACCCGTCACGACACCGGCGGAAAGCAGGCTCCCGGCGAGGAACAGGGCCGTGAAGGGGAGCCTCACCTTAGCTCCGGGAGCGCGCCACCGCCGCGGAAAGGCGAAGCAGGAGGCGGGCGCGGTGGCGCACCTCCGAGGGCGGAGCGGGCAATTCCAGGTAGTCGTCCACGGCCGGATGTTCTTCTTCCAGCATGGTGAAATCTTCCGCCCAATGGGCGAGCAGGATCGGCGCGTGGGGGCGCTCCTGGCGCAGGACGGGGATGAAGGCCGCCGCGCCTGGCACATCCAGGTCCAGCATGATCGCGGTGGGCTTTTGGGCGAGGGCCGTCTTCGCCTCGCCGATGGTCGCGGCGCGCAGGAGCTTCACCTGGGTGGGCAGGGCCGAGAGCAGGGACACGCTCAGCTCCGGGTTTTCCGTCACCAGAAGCAGCGGCCCCGTGGAGGCGGCGTTGGGAGCCAGCCCCGACCAGCGGATCTTCAGGTGCAGCATGGCCCGGGCGCGGAGCAGCAGGGTGTTCGGCGGCTTGCGCATGAAGTCATCGGCCCCGGCGGCGAAGCTCCGGTCCTGGGCGTCCTTGCCCAGGGCGGTCACCACCATCACGGGCACTTCCCGGGTTTCTGGATCGGACTTCAGCGCTTCGCAAACCCGGAAACCATCCATTCCCGGCATGACCACATCCAACAGCACGAGATCGGGTTTCAGAGACTTCATGAGCGTCAGGGCCTCGGCCCCATCCGCCGCGGCCACGAGCTCCATGTGGAGCGCCTCAAGCTGGGCTTCCTGGAGACGCCGGATGATGGCGTTGTCATCCACCACCAGCACCTTGCTGGGCCTGGGCTCGATCACCGGTCACCCCTTCTGGTTCGTACCCCCATTGGACCCGAAGTCGCGGGCCTTCTGCAATCGGATCCAGACAGGGAAGTCAAGGCGGGATACCATTAAAGGTTCGGCCGTAGGAGCCCACGCGTTGACCGACCCCAAGCTCATCCGCAATTTCTCCATCGTCGCCCACATTGACCATGGCAAGTCCACCCTGGCCGACCGCCTGCTGGAGCTGACGAAGACCGTCGCCCAGCGGGACATGCAGGCCCAGATCCTGGACGACATGGACCTGGAGCGGGAGCGGGGCATCACCATCAAGGCCCACGCCGTCACCTGCAAATACGCGGCGAAGGATGGGCAGGTCTACACCCTGAACCTCATTGACACCCCCGGCCATGTGGATTTCACCTACGAGGTGAGTCGCAGCCTCGCCGCCTGCGAAGGCGCGATCCTCGTGGTGGATTCGACCCAGGGCGTCGAGGCCCAGACCCTCGCCAACACCTATCTCGCGCTGGAGAACGGCCTGGAGGTGTTCCCCGTCCTCAACAAGACGGACCTTCCCAGCAGCGACCCCGAAAAGGTGTTGCACCAGATTGATACGGTCATCGGCCTCGTGGACACGGCCCACAGCGTTAATGTCTCCGCCAAGACCGGCCAGAACTGCGAGGCGGTGCTGGAGCGCATCGTGGAGTGCATTCCGGCGCCCAAAGGTGATCCCGTCGCGCCGCTCCAGGCCCTCATCTTCGACTGCTACTACGACGCCTACCGCGGCATCGTGAGCCTCCTCCGCATCGTCAACGGCACGATCAAGCAGGGCGAGCAGATCCGCTTCATGAGCAACGGCGCGGAATACCGCGTGGACGAAGTGGGCGTCTTCGACCCCAAGATGAGCAAGCAGCCCCAGCTCTCCGTGGGCGAAGTGGGCTACCTAGTGGCCTCCATCAAGCAGCTTGCGGATGTGAAGGTCGGCGACACCGTCACCCACGCCCTCACCCACGCCACCAAGCCCGCGACCGAGATGCTGAAGGGCTTCAAGGAGATCCAGCCCGTCGTCTTCGCGGGCATATTCCCGACTTCCAGCGACGACTTCGAGGACCTCCGCAACGCCATGGAGAAGCTGCGGCTCAACGACAGCTCCTTCACCTTCGAGCCGGAGACTTCCACGGCCCTGGGATTCGGTTTCCGCTGCGGCTTCCTCGGCCTGCTCCACATGGAGATCGTCCAGGAGCGCCTGGAGCGGGAATTCGATCTGGACCTCATCACGACGGCGCCTTCCGTGCGCTACAAGGTCTACCTCACGGACGACACGGAAGTGGATGTGGACAACCCCTCCAAGCTGCCGGCCCTGAACAAGATCGCCCGCATCGAGGAACCCATCATCGAGGCGACGATCCTCACCCGTTCGGACTTCGTGGGCGGCCTGCTGAAGCTCTGCGAGGAGCGCCGCGGCATCCAGCAGAAGTTGGAATTCGTGAGCCAGGACCGGGTGATGCTCGTCTACGAGCTGCCCCTCAACGAGGTCGTCCTCGACTTCTACGACAAGCTCAAGAGCATCTCCAAGGGCTACGCCAGCTTCGACTACCACATGAAACACTATGTGGAATCGGACCTCGTGAAGATGGACATCCTCGTGAACGGCGAGGCGGTGGACGCGCTCTCCATCCTTGTCCACCGAGCCAAGAGCACGACGCTCGGCCACGCCCTCTGCAGCAAGATGAAGGATGTGATCCCCCAGCAGATGTTCGATGTGGCGATCCAGGCGGCCATCGGCGCCAAGATCATCGCCCGCACCAATGTGAAGGCCCGGCGCAAGGATGTGCTCGCCAAGTGCTACGGCGGCGACATCAGCCGCAAGAAGAAGCTGCTGAACAAGCAGAAGGAAGGCAAGAAGCGGATGAAGGCCATCGGATCCGTGGAAATCCCGCAAGAAGCCTTCCTCGCGATCCTCAAGGTGGATAGCTAGCCCATGTCCCAGCCGTCCATTAGCCTCCAGCAACAACCGCCCCCTCCCCCGGCGCGGAAGGGCTATGTGATCTCGGGCGGCATGAAGATGGCCTTGCTGGCCCTGGTGGCGGGCGTGCTCTACCTGCGCCTCATCACCCGCCAGCGCAAGCGCAAGCTCGTGTGCAGCCACTGCGGCGAGAAGAACCCCCACCACCTCGTGAACTGCCAGCGCTGCTCCGCGCCGCTCTTTCGAGGGCAGTGAAGGGTTCATCGCGGAATTCCGTGGAAGGGTTCCACGCCTGCATCTCTACCCGCAAACGCCCTCGTGAATTCGAGCTTCAAAGCTGGAACACAGAGTTCACAGAGAAAACAAAGAGGGTCACAGAGGTTCTCCTCCGCACGGCCAGCGGAAGCCTTCGGTTGAAGGCGCGA
>JAFDVN010000091.1 GCA_018269025.1 Acidobacteriota bacterium
AGATCCTCCAAGCTGCCGCCGCCGCGCACGATGAGGATGAGGTCGCACCCGAGGGCGGGGTCCTGGAGCGCTTGAAGGGCGCGGAGATTCTCCGGCACGCAGCGTTCGCCCTGGGCCGCCGCGGGCGCGATGAGGATGTCCACGCCCGGCGCGCGGCGATGGGTCACCCGCAGCACATCCTGCAGAGCCGCGCCGCCCAGAGCCGCCACGACGCCGATGCGTTTCGGAATTTTCGGGAGCGGGCGCTTCGGTCGCTCGAAGACGCCTTCGCTCCGGAGCTGGGCTTCCAGGTCGCGGAGCCGTTGCTGAAGATCGCCGACCCCCGCCAGCTCGCAGTGAGTGACGGAGAGCGTGAGGCTGCCCCCCGCCACATAGAGGTTGAGGCTGCCCTTGATGACGACGCGCTGGCCATCCTTGGGCGCGTGCTTGAGGAGCCGCTGCTGGCTCGCCCACACCGCGCAATTCAAAGACGCGCCCTCTTCCTTTAGCGTGAAGTACCAGTGCTTTCCTGAGCCACGGAAGTTGCTTACCTCTCCCACCAGGCACACCGCCGCGAAAGGCGCCTCGATGCGCGCCTTCACCTGCTCCAGGAACCGTTTGACCGAAATCGGTGCGTCCATGAAGCAAGCCTACCGCGACGATTCGGAATCAAAGATGAAAAGCCGCCACGCGGAGCAAAGCGGAGAAGCGGAGGGCAGCGGAGAGTAGACTTGTTATTCTCCGCTACCCTCCGCTCCTCCGCTGCCCTCCGCGTGGGTTCTCTTTTCCTATTCGTACCGGAGCGACTCGATGGGATCCAATGCTGCGGCTTTCATGGCAGGCCAGATGCCGAACACGAGCCCGATCACGGTGCTGACGCCGAAGCCGAGGACGATGCTCCAGAGTGGCGCGGCGGCGGGGGAGTCGAGGACGATGCGGGCGAAAAAGGCGAGGCCCAGGCCGCTGAGGATGCCGATGGCGCCGCCGACGCCCGTGAGGGTGACCGCCTCCACGAGGAACTGGAAGGTGATGTCCCGCCTCGTCGCGCCGAGGGCCTTGCGCACGCCGATCTCGCGGGTGCGCTCCGTCACGCTCACAAGCATGATGTTCATCACGCCCACACCGCCGACAAGAAGCGCGATGCCCGCGATGAGGATCATCGCTGCGGCGATGCCGCCGGTCACCTGCTGGAAGGACTTGAGCTGGGCCTCGCTGGTGAAGATGGCGAAGTCGTTGGGTTGATCCGCCTTGAGCCCGCGCCGGGAGCGGAGGATGGCCGTCTCCTGATCCATCATCTCGTACATCCGCTTCGGATCCTTGGGCACGGTGGCGATGTGGATGGTGTCGCCGCCGCCGTTCTTGATCTGGGGGAACATGCCGTCAAAGGTGCTGATGGGGATGAGGACGATGTTGTCTTGATCACCGCCAAAGCGGGAACCCTTGGCGTCCAGCAGGCCCACCACCCGGAAGGGGATGCCCTGGATGTAGAGCGTCTTCTCCAACGGATCCCGCAGGCCGAAAAGCGTCTTCGCCGTGCTGGGCCCGATGACCGCCACATGGGAGGCGTGGAGGATGTCCGCGTCCACGAGGAAGCGGCCGTCCTTGACCGTGGAATTGTTGGCCGGCGCGTAGTCGGGGTTGGTGCCGCAAAAGGTAGGCCCGTTGGCGACCTGGCCTTCGCTGTTCTTGATGATGAGGCTCGCCGCGCCGGGTCCGAAGAGGTAGCGTTCCTGGCTGACGGCCTCCGCCAGGGTGCCGAGTTCCTTCAATGCCTTGGCGTCCTCGATGGTGAGGTCGCGGCGCCGCTTCTGGTCTTCGGGCAGCGGGCCGCCCCCGCCGAAGCGGGCTTCGTACTTCTGGAACTGCACGAGGGTCGTTCCGAAGGAAGAAAAGGAATCCGTCACGCTGCGGTTGAATCCGACGACGAAACTCACCATGCCGATGACCGTCGCGACGCCCGCCATGATGCCCAGCAGCGTGAGGAAGCTGCGAAGCTTCTGCGCCGCCATGGCTCGGAAGGCGAAGCGGATGTTCTCCTTGCCGATGGCGCGGAGTCCGGGAGTCTTGTGGCGTAGGGATGCCATGGCTACTCCGCCCTCAACGCGTCAATGACCATGAGCCGTGAGGCACGCCAGGCCGGGAGGAAGCCCGCGGCCACGCCCACGCCCACGGCGAGGAAGATGCCCATGCCGATGATGAAGAGCGTCACCTGGGCCGGAACGCCGAAGGCCGCCTTCACGAGCAGGACGCCGGCGCTTCCAATACCGATGCCGATGAGCCCGCCGACAAGGGAGAGCAGCGCCGCTTCCAGCAGGAATTGCCGCAGGATGTCCCATTTCCGCGCGCCGAGCGCCATGCGCACGCCGATCTCCTGGGTCCGTTCCACGACGCTCACGAGCATGATGTTCATGATCACGATGCCGCCGACGCCGAGCGAGACGGACGAGATGAGGATGAGCAGGATGAAGGCGGCGGTGCTGATGCTCGCCCAGAGTTCCTTCAGCGTGTCCTGGGTGAGGATGCCGAAGGGGTCCGGCGCGTTGAAGGGCGTGTGGCGGATGGCGCGCATGATGGCGCGGGTCTCATCCTCGGAAGCGTCCAACCCCGCCACGCCGCCCGCGGCTTTCACCATGAGTTGCAGCGACTCGTTGGAGGACATGAAGTTGTTCCGGTAGACCTGGAACGGGATGTAGATTTCGTTGTCTTGGCCGAGCCCGATGCCACGCCCCTGCTTGGGCATGACGCCGATGACCCGGAAGGGCAGGCCGCCGATGGTGAAGGTGCGCCCCATGGGGTCCACGGTGGGGAAAAGCTCTTCCTTCGTGTTCGCGCCGATCACTGCCACGGGTTGGGCGGCCTGATCCTGCTGCGCCGAGAAGAAGCCGCCTTCCTCGAAGGTGACGCGGAACATCTCTCCCATGTTGGCGCCGACGCCGTTGATGTTCACGCTGGGGAGCTGTTTCGCGCCGTTCACTACCTTCATGCTCCGCGCGCCACTCACGCAGATGGAATCCGTGTGGCGGAGCCCCGCGCCCATCAGGCGTTCATAGTCCCGGTAGGTGATGGGCGGGCGCTTGATGGCCTGGAGGAACTCTTCCCGGGAGCGGATGATGCCGAACTTGTCCATGAAGTAGACATCCGGGCTCATCACCGCGAGCTGGTCCTTCACATAGTTGTCGAGGCCAGAGATCACGCCAACGACACCCACGATGGTGGAGACGCCGATGATGACGCCGAGGAGCGTGAGCGCGCTGCGGAGCTTGTTGGCCCGGAGCGCGCGGAGCGCCACGCGGAAGAGTTCCCGGTAGTCCATGGGATCAGGTCCAGTCCCGCCTCAGCCCTTCGGGCCGTTGGCGGAATCCTTCGGGGCTTCCTTCTGGATATGGACATCCCCGCCATCCTTCAGTTCGCGGAGCGCCTTGAAGGGACCTTGGACGATCTGCTCGCCGCCCTTCAGACCGCTCGCGATCTCCACATCCAGATCGCCCATGAGGCCGGTCTTGACGGGCACGAACTTGACCTTGTTGTTCTCGATGACATAGACGCCTTCTTCTTCCCGGGGCTGGCCAGGAGCGAGGGTCTGGCCGGGCTTGAGCGGAATGTCGCGCATGACGAGCGCCTGAATGGGCACGGCCAGGGCGTCATCCTTCTCGCCGGTGTAGATGTCGGCCTGGGCGCTGAGGCCGGGCTTGATGGTGAGGGGCGGGTTCTTGATCCAGACCTTCACCTTGAACTTGATGGCCTCGTTGGTGTTCGTCTGGACGATGGGGCTGCCGCCCACTTCCGTCACTTGTGCGTCGAAGGACTGGTTCGGGTAGGCGTCAATGTGGACGACGGCCTGCTGGCCCACCTTCACATTGGGGATGGAGGCTTCGTCCACCTGCATTTCGGCTTCCACCTTGCTCATGTCGCTGACGGTGACCAGCACGGTGCCGGGGCTGTTTTGAATGCCGGGCACGGCGGTCTCGCCCACCTCGATGCGCTTCGCGGTCACCACGCCGTCCATGGGCGCGGTGAGGATGGCGTAGTCCAGGTTCACTCGGGAGGAGCGCACCTGGGCCTTGGCCTGATCCGCCCGCTGGCGGGACCCGGCCTCGGCGCTCTTGGCGGTGAGGTAGGCGGTGTTCGCCTGGTCGTAGTCGGCCTTGGAGAGGATGCCGGCCTTGAAATTGGCCTGGGCGCGGTCGAAATCGGCCTTGGCCTGGGCCAGCCGGGCCTGGGCGGAAGCCAGGTCGGATTGGGAGGCCTCGGCCCCCGCCGCGGCGCCGGCCACATCGGCCCGGGCGCGGGTGGGGTCAATCTCCAGGAGGAACTGGCCCTTCTTGACCCGGTCCCCTTCCTTCACGGCGAGCTTGGTCACCTGGCCCATCACATTGGCGGAGATGTCCGCCTTGGTGACGGCCTGGATGGTGCCGTTGGCACTGACTTTCGAGATGAGGCGCTCACGCTTGACCTGGACGGCCTGCACGCCCGGTCCCTTCTCGTTGTTGCTCGTGGCGGCGACGCTCACCACGAGGAGGAGGCCAACGCCCCCGGCGATAAACCAGAGCTTCTTGCGCTTCATGTCAAAGGCCCCCGATAGGTCGGAAATGGACTGAAAGGGGTTCCGTGGGAACGGGCCCAGGGTTTAGCGAAACTTACAATTTCTAAATAGAAAATATTTCTATTGAGCTTTCGCGGTGAGTGCCTCAGAGTTAGAGGTATCTGGTTCTTTGAGGTGTCCATGCGCGCCCTCCCTTCGCTTGTCCTCGTCCTTGCCTGCCTGCCCGGGGCGGCGACCCCGGCGGCCACGGGAGCCGGCACCGTGAAGGGCCTCGTGGATGACGGCACCGGCCAAGGCGTGCCGGGGGCCGCCGTCCGCCTGCAGAACAAGGTAAGCGGCTATGTGGCCACGGCCACCACCGACGCCCAAGGCCGTTACACCTTCTTCAATGTGCCCTTCAACAACTACCACCTGGAAGCGGGGGCGGACGGCTACACCACCGCCCACAAGAACCTCGAAGTCCGGTCCGGCATCGCGGTGCAGGTGAACCTGAGCCTGGGCACTTCCAGCGCGACGGTGGTGATCCAGGACACGAGCCAACTCGTGGAGGCCACGCCCGCCGCCCATGTGGACATCACCCAGAGCGTGATCCAGTCCGTGCCCGCCGCGACCCAGAGCAAGGGCCTGGAGAACATCATTCTTCAGACGCCGGGCTTCGCCCAGGATGCCGATGGCCGCTTCCATTTCCGGGGCAGCCATGGCCAGGTCACCTATGTCATTGACGGCGTGCCGGTCACGGACCAGATGGCGGGCGCTTCCGGCCCCGATCCCGACCAGGTGGATTCGATGGAGGTGGTGACGGGTGGCATCTCCGCCGAATACGGCGGCAAGCCCGCGGCGGTGGTGAACCTCACCACCAAGACGGGGCTCGGTCAGACCGGCATCAGCGGCGATGTGACCGCCAGCGCCTCCCGCTTTTCGAGCTTCGAAGGTGGCTTCAATGTCCGGGGCGGCACCGGGGCTTTCGGCTACTTCGTGAATGGCCTCGCCAGTTCCTCGGACCGCTTCCAGGACCCGGTCACCTTCGACAACCTCCACAACCACGGCGACATGGGCCGCCTCTCCCTGCGCTTCGACTGGCTGCTGGGGGCCGCAGACACGATCCGGTTCTCCCTAAGCGGCGGCCGCACGACGCGGGATGTGGTGAACCTCCCCAGCCAGGAAGCGCGCGGAATGGATCAGGGCGTGAAGGACGCCGACACGAACGCGAGCCTCGCCTGGGCCCATGTGTTCAGCGACACCCGCACCCTGGAGACGACGATCTTCGTCCGCCATGGCAGCTCAGAGCTGAATCCCACCGCCGATCTCCAGCCCGGCTTCTCCGGCGGCGGCGCGGATTTCCCCGTATGGGTGAAGCAGGATCGGACCTTGGACAACCAGGGGATCAAATCCGTCCTCACCCAGCAGGTGGGCGCGGGCGTCACGCTGAAAACGGGCCTCAGCTACATCCGCTATCCGATCCACGAACGCTTTGCCTTCGCCATCACGGATCCCACCCAGGTGACGAACCCGAGCGATCCGCTCTTTCCCTACACGCCCGCAGGTGGCGGCAACCTCTTCCAGTTCGACCAGAGCCTCACGCCCACCCTGGCCTCCGCCTTCCTCCAATCCGATTGGAAGCTCAGCGCATGGCATGTGTCCGCGGGCCTGCGCTACGACCGCTACACTCAGCGGGGCTTCACCCAGAACCAGCTCCAGCCGCGCATCGGCCTCGCCTACACCGTGCCTGGCATCGGCACCGTCCTGCGCGCCTCCTACGACCGACTGATGATCACGCCGGAGAACGAGAACCTCGCCTTGTCCTTGAGCCAACAGGCCCGGGATCTCGGCGCGGAAGCGGGGACTCCCGCGCCGCCGCTGGCCTCTGAGATCCAGAACAGCTTCACCTACGGCGCGGAGCAGCAGCTCGGGCAGGTCGGACGCGTCAGCGTGGACTACTGGGAGAAGCGATCCACCAACGCCGCCGATAACGAGGCCTTCTTCAACACGGGCCTTGTCTTCCCCATCGCCGCCGCGCGGGGCCTCTTCCGGGGCTGGGATCTGCGCTTCGATCTGGTTCCCATCCACGGGTTCTCCACCTACCTGTCCCTGGGCCACACCCGCGCCATCTTCGAGACGCCCACCGTGGGCGGGCTGCTCCTGGATGCGCCCGCCGCGCCGGGCACCCGCTACCTCATTGACCACGACGAGAAGCTGAACGGCCAGTGGGGCCTGCGCTACGAGCAGACTTCGTGGTTCGTCCAGGCCCAGGCCCGCTACGACTCCGGCCTCGTCGCCGGCGATCCCACCGGCATTTCGCCGACCGATCCCGATTACGGCTTCGGCCTCGCCTACATCGCGCCCGATAGCGATGGCATGGGCAACACCATCACCCGGGTGAAGCCGCGCACCGTCTGGGACTTCAACAGCGCCAAGACCTTCAAATTTTCCGACAAGCGCTCCCTCGAAGTGGGCGCCGACTTGCTCAACGCCTTCGATGAAAAGGCCCTCTACAACTTCCTGAGCACCTACGGCGGCACCCATGTCATCGCGCCGCGTACGCTGGCGGTCCATGTGAAGTTCAAGTTCTAAAGAATTTGAACCACGGAGACACGGAGACACAGAGAAAGCCTTCAAGGCGAATTTCTCTGCGCCTCCGTGTCTCCGTGGTTCAATCTTTTTCTTGGAACCGCCTCGGCGAGAGTTCGTGCTCGCCGCCTTCGAACAGCAGCTTCGCGGCGAGGTCGCCGACAGCGAGGCCGGTCGTCATGCCGTGGCCACCGAGGGCGGCGACCCAGAAGAGGCGCGGATTTATCGGATCCCATCCGACGACGAAGCGGCGGTCGGGGCTGAAGGTGCGGAGGCCCGACCAGGCGCGGACGAGGCTCGCGTCTTCCAGATCCGGCGCGAGTTCGGCGGTGGTGGCGGCGAGGGATTCCAGGGCGCTCGCGTCTGTGGCGGGTTGGAGACCGGGCGCGGGCAGGGGTGTCGTGCCTTCGTCGCAGGGACAAAGTAAAGTTCCGCCGCTTTCCCGCCGGGCGTAGAAGGGGCGGTCCACCCACCAGGCCCAGGGCGCGGGGGCGAAGGGCTGGTCGCTCCAGGCGAGGTGACGGCGCATGGGCTTCAGGTCCAGATCCAGGCCGCCCGCCATCCGTCCCACTTCGGAAGCCCAGGCCCCCGCGGCGTTCACGAGGGTCG
>JAFDVN010000092.1 GCA_018269025.1 Acidobacteriota bacterium
AAGACCACAAAGACCACAAAGACCACGAAGGGAAGCTTTTCTCCGCTGCCCTCCGCTCCTCCGCTTCACTCCGCGTGGTGTCTTTTTACCTTCGACCTGCGATATGCTGAGTCTGTCCGAGGAGCGCTGCGAGACGCTGTCCCAGGCTCGGACCCCTGGTTCAACGGCGCTCACCTCACAACCTTCCGGTTGGCGCGGTGAGCGCCGCCGCATTCTGAGGAGCCCGACATGAGCGTCGGAACGCAAGCAGACTTCCTGGTCGCTGATCTGTCCCTCGCGGACTGGGGACGGAAAGAACTGACCATCGCCGAGGGCGAGATGCCCGCGCTGATGGACATCCGCAAGGAGTACGCGGCGGCTCAACCCCTCAAGGGCGCGCGCATCGCGGGCTCCCTGCACATGACCATCCAGACCGGCGTGCTCATCGAGACCCTGAAGGCCCTCGGTGCCGAAGTCCGCTGGGCGAGCTGCAACATCTTCAGCACCCAGGACCACGCCGCCGCCGCCATCGCCAAGGCGGGCGTCCCCGTCTTCGCCGTGAAGGGCGAGACCCTCGCCGAGTACTGGGAGTACACCCACCGCATCTTCGATTTTGAAGGCGGCGCGAACATGATCCTGGACGACGGCGGCGACGCCACGCTGCTGCTTCACCTGGGCGCCCGGGCCGAGGACGATCCGTCCCTGCTCGCCAAGCCCGGAAGCGAGGAGGAGACGGTCCTCTTCGCCGCCATCACGAAGCGCAACGCTGAGCAGCCCGGTTGGTACAAAAAGCAGCTCGCCGCCATCCAGGGCGTGACGGAAGAGACCACCACTGGCGTCCACCGCCTGTACGAGATGGCCAAGAAGGGCGAGCTGAAGTTCCCCGCCATCAATGTCAACGACAGCGTGACGAAGAGCAAGTTCGACAACCTCTACGGCTGCCGCGAATCCCTCGTGGACGCCATCAAGCGCGCCACGGATGTGATGGTGGCGGGCAAGATCGCCGTCGTCTGCGGCTACGGCGATGTGGGCAAGGGCTCGGCCCAGGCGCTCAGGGCCCTCAGCGCCCAGGTGTGGATCACGGAAGTGGACCCCATCTGCGCCCTTCAAGCGGCCATGGAGGGCTACCGTGTCGTGACCATGGACGAGGCCTGCGACAAGGCGGACATCTTCGTGACGGCCACGGGCAATTTCCATGTGATCACCTTTGAGCACATGAAGCGCATGAAACACAACGCCATCGTGTGCAACATCGGCCACTTCGATAGCGAGATTGATATCGCTTCGCTGGAGAAGTACGCCTGGGAGGAGATCAAGCCCCAGGTGGACCATGTGGTGTTCCCGGATGGCAAGCGCATCATCGTCCTCGCCAAGGGCCGCCTCGTGAACCTCGGCTGCGGCACCGGCCACCCGAGCTATGTGATGAGCTCCTCCTTCGCCAACCAGACCCTCGCCCAGATCGAGCTGTGGACGAAGAAGGCAGACTACAAGGTGGGCGTGTACACCCTGCCCAAGCACCTGGACGAGAAGGTCGCCCGGCTTCAGCTCACGACCCTCAACGCCAAGCTCACCGAGCTGCGCCCCGACCAGGCCAGCTACATCGGCGTGAAGGTGGAAGGCCCCTACAAGACGGATCATTACCGCTACTAGGCAAAGCCGATTTGGAGCGTCCATGGGATGATGAAAGATTCCCATGGACGCCCTGAGTCATGCCTGACCCATCGAACCGCCCTCCCATTTCCCCCTTTGCGATCCTGGGATGGGTGCTCGCCGCAGGCGCGGCTGGAGCGCTCGTGGCCGTCTGGTATTTGGGACGAATGAAGCCAGCCGCGCCTCCTCCTGCCGTGGCTCCTTCTGTGGCCACCCCCCCGAATGCTCAGGAAGCACCTCGGACCTCCGTGTCAGAGGTGCCGCAACAAGCTTCCGTCGAGGACATCGCCCGCCAGGCGCTGCCTGCGGTTGTCACCGTGGAAACAGACGAAGGGCGGGGGAGCGCGTTCTTCATCGCGCCGGACCGCCTCCTCACCAACGCCCATGTGGTGGGGCGCAACGCCTGGGTCCGCCTGAAGGGGCAGGATGGCAAAGATCGGGATGCCACCGTGGAGCGGACGGATAGCGACTTCGATGTGGCGGTGCTCCGCGTGAGTTCGCCCAAGCCGGATCAGCCTGTCCTGCGCCTCGCCTCTCTATCGGATGCCCGGGTTGGAGAGCAGGTGGTTGCCATCGGCTCGCCGCTGGGGGTGCTTCAGAACACCGTCACCTGCGGCGTCCTCAGTGGGTTTCGCAAGATGGGATCCACACTGCTGATCCAGACCGATGCCGCTCTCAACCCTGGCAACAGCGGCGGACCGCTGCTGGATGATCGAGGCGCGGTTATCGGGATCAATTCGGCGGTCATTCGGGGAACGCAAGGACTCAATTTCGCCATTGCCATTGATCACGGTCGGTCTCTCCTGGATCACGGCTCCGCCGCTCTGAAAGCCATGCCGGCGGGCTTCGTCGGTACCGTCCAAAATCTCACGCCGGATGGCACGCCCACCGAATCGGATCAGCAGAGGGACGCAGGTCTGAAACTCTATGAGGCCCGTCTTGCCCAGCTCTCCCGTTATGCCGATTCTCTCGATCGAGCCTGGTCCCAGTTCATGGCTTCGGGCTGGGATGGCAAGGCCACTGGGTCCTATGATCGCGGGTGGTACGCCCTCCTCAGCCCTGGCGCGATGCAGGGGAAACCGGTCCTTGGCTATGAGCAGGACTACGCCAACCTCCAAACCGCGGTGACCCAAGTCAAATCCCGGCTCGACGCGGCCGAGGAAGATGCCCGACAGGCGGGTGTCTATCCAGGCACCCGGCGTGATCTGCGTCATCAGTACCGTTTGGACTATCCCGGCTGGGATCGCTGAGGTCCGCCCTACACTGGTTCCGTGATCCCGATTCTCACCGCCGAGGAAATGCGGAACCTGGAACGCGAGGCCATAACCTCCGGGCGCGTGTCGTCGCTGGAATTGCAGGAACGGGCGGCCCGGGGCGCGGCTTCGTTGGTGCCGGAAGGCGTGCCCGTGGAGATCATCGCCGGTCCAGGGAACAACGGCGGCGACGCCCTCGCGGTGGCGCGGCTTCTGCTGGATCGCGGCGAGCGGGTGCGGATGTGGGCTCTGGGCGGCGGCTGGAAGGGCGACGCGGCGCTCCAAGCTTCGCGGTTTCCCGGTGTGATCCTGGAATCCGACCATCCGCGATCCGAGTCCTTTCCGCCGGACGCCTGGTTCGTGGATGGTCTTTTTGGCCTTGGCGCGAGGCGACCCCTGGAAGGCGCTTCGGCTGAATGGCGCGAAGCGATGAATGGGCATCCGATTGTGGCCCTGGATCAGCCCAGCTGGGTGCGCTCCGATGACCCCGATGAAACCGGGCCCGCCGTTGCCATGACCGCCTGCTTCGGCGCTTTAAAGATGTGTCACGGGCTGGAGCCCGCCCGGTCGCGCTGTGGGGCCATTCATGTCGTGGACCTGGGGCTGGAGGTCCGGAAGGCCTCCCTGTGGCTCGTGGATGAACCTTTTCTGCCTCGACATGCCTGGGATAGCCATAAAGGGACCAAGGGCCATGTGGCCATCCGTGCGGGCTCCCTCGGCATGAGCGGCGCGGCGGTGCTCGCGGCGCTGGGCGCGCTTCGTGTGGGCGCGGGACTCGTGACCGTGCTCGCGGACCCCGAGATCCGAAGCGAGATCGCATGCCAGATCCCAGAGGCGATGGTGAAGCCGTGGACGGGCGTCCTGCCTGATGGTGTGGATGTGCTCCTCGTCGGGCCGGGTGGGGTCACCGAGGTTCCAGCCTGTAACGGGCCTATGGTGCTGGATGCCTCGGCCCTTCAGGAAGGGCAGGGCGCGCGCTGGATGGCGCGGCCGGACACGATCCTCACGCCCCACCCTGGAGAATTCGCACGCCTTTTTGGAACGCCGAAGCAAGCGCGCGTGAAGGACCGCCTCGATCAGGCTCGCGCTCTAAAGGGCCCGGGTGTCTGCCTGCTGAAAGGGCCTCAAAGCCTGATCGCCGGGGGGGGCCTCGATGAAACCTGGATCAACGACACGGGCCACTGGGGCCTGGCCGCGGGTGGCACCGGCGACTTCCTGGCGGGCATGGTCGCGGGCCTTCGGGCCCAGGGTCTCGCGCCTCGCCAAGCCGCGGCCAGCGGGGCCTGGCTCCACGGAGCC
This sequence comes from Acidobacteriota bacterium, assembly GCA_018269025.1. Classification (GTDB taxonomy): domain Bacteria; phylum Acidobacteriota; class Holophagae; order Holophagales; family Holophagaceae; genus JAFDVN01. The sequence goes on from JAFDVN010000092.1 coordinate 4,182, forward strand.
TGCGCGGATCGCCTCGGCCGAGGCCCTCTTCTGCCGCGGGATCTTGCCGAGGAATTGCCCAAATTAATGCGAGATCTCCATGCCTGATCGTTTCCTTGCCGATGAGCGCGACACCGAGACCTTGGGCGTCGAACTTGCAGCCCGGACGCCTCCTGGCGGCGTGTGGCTCCTGCGGGGCGAGCTCGGCGCGGGCAAGACCACCTGGACGCGGGGCTTCGTGCGGGGGTTGGGCGGTGATCCCGAGCAGGTGGCCTCCCCCACCTACGCGGTGCTGCACCGCTACGAAACGCCTAAGGGCCGCGTCTTCCACCTGGACCTCTACCGCCTCGGGCCCGATGGTGCTTGGGGCCTGGGCCTTGATGAAGATCTGGCCGAAGGGGATTTCCTCGTGGCGGAGTGGCCGGGAGAGGGGGGGCCTTGGGAAGGGCGCTGGATCGGTCGCCTTTCCCTCAAGCCTGAAGGCGAAGGTCGGCACGCCGAATGGACCACGGCTCTCCAGGCCCCTGCGAGATGATGGAACCATGGCGTTGATCCTTCTTTCTGTTCTCATCCTCGTTGGCGTCGTCATCGCGGCTATCGGCGCGTGGCGTCGGCCTGCGCCAGATTCGGCTCCCGTGGACGCGTTACGCCGGGACCTCGCTTCGGGCCTCGGCGAACTGAAGCCACTTCATGAAGCCAGCGCCCGCATCAGTCGCGACATCGAAGCGCTCAAGGGTGCCCAGGCCGATGCGCTGTCGGCGCGATTCAAGGAACTGGAAGAGGCCCTTCGCGCCGCGTTGGCGGAGGCCCGGAAAGAGCAGGGCGCCCATCTTCTCGCCGTGCAGGACCGCGTGGATGCGCGCCTCCTTTCCATCCAGAAGGCCAATGACGAGAAACTCGAACAGATGCGGAAGACCGTGGATGAGAAGCTCCACGACACACTGGAGAAGCGCCTCGGCGAATCCTTCAAGCTCGTCTCAGAGCGGTTGGAGCAGGTGCAGAAAGGGCTCGGGGAGATGCAGAATCTGGCGAGCGATGTGGGCGGCCTCAAACGCGCGCTCACCAATGTGAAAACCCGCGGGGTCATGGGGGAGGCCCAGCTCGGCGCGCTCCTGGAGCAATTCCTCGCACCCGCCCAATACGCCGCCAATGTGAAGATCCGACCCCGGTCCAACGAGCTGGTGGAATTCGCCGTCAAGTTGCCAGGCGCGGGGGAGGGGGAGACGGTGTGGCTGCCGGTGGACGCGAAGTTCCCCACCGAGGACTACCAGCGCCTTATGGAGGCTTATGAGGCCGGCGATCTGGCTTCCGTGGAGCGTGCGGCCCAGGCCCTGGAATCGCGCCTCCTGAGTCAGGCCCGGGACATCCGGGACAAGTACATCGCGCCGCCCCACAGCACGGACTTCGCGCTGCTCTTCCTGCCTTTCGAAGGTCTCTACGCCGAGGCGTTGCGCCGTCCAGGTTTGCTGGAACGCCTCCAGCGGGAGTGCAAGGTGACGCTCGTGGGACCGACCACCCTCACCGCCTTCCTCAACAGCCTCCAGGTGGGATTCAAGACCCTGGCCATCACCAAGCAGAGTGGGCAGGTGTGGGCGACCTTGAGCGCGGTGAAGACCGAATTCGATAAGTTCGGTCTCGCCCTCGATGCCCTGGACAAGAAGCTGGATGAGGCCAAATCCAAGCTGGGCGCGGCCTCGGACCGCCGCCGCATCCTGTCTGATAAGCTCAAGAAGGTGGAGGTCCTGCCCGAGGGCGAGGCCCAGGCCATCCTCGGAATGGAAGGCATGGACGCAGAAGAAAGCTGACAATTCCTGGCTTTCTGATACAAACGGCGCAGGAAGAACCCCTTCCGGCGCGAGGCGCCCATGTCAAACCGCAAGGACAGGCACGGTCCGGGCGAAGTCATCGCCGTGGATCGGAACTATGTCCCGATGCAGGAATGCTCGCGCCGCCACGCCATCCGCGCGGTGGCGGCGGGCCGGGCCTGGGTGCTGGACGCGGCAAGTTTGGAGCGCCGGGCAGAGCTGGCTGAAGTCATCGAGCTCATCGTCTTCCCCCACGCCGCGGCCTGCAATGAGAGCAAATTTCTCATGGGCCGCCTGGAGCGCCGCGTCCGCAAGCGGGATGGCCATGTGTGCCAGTACGAAGGTTGCAGCCACAAGGCGACCACCGTGGACCATGTGATCCCCCTCTGTCAGGGCGGCCAAAACACCTGGCAGAACCTTGTCGCCTGCTGCCTCGCCTGCAACCAGAAGAAAGGTGGCCGTACGCCGGAGCAGGCGGGCATGAAGCTCAAGCGGGCACCGAAAGGCCCAAGGGCTCACCTCTTCGAACGCTTCGAGGAACTACTCAAGCGGGCCAGCAGCGCGGCCTAGGTCGGCGTGGCTTGGATCGCCCGAGTCTTCACCTCCAGCTCCTTCCACTCTTTTTTGGGGTCGCTGCGGAGGGTGATGCCGCCTCCGGCCCAATACTGGATGCGGGTTGGATGCATCTCGGCGGTGCGGATGGGAAGGGCAAGGTCGAGGTCTCCGTCCATTCCGACCCACCCTAGTGCGCCGCAGTAGAATCCGCGCGGGCCCGCCTCCGCTCCGGCGATGTGGTCGCACACGGCGTGTTTCGGGGCACCCGTCACGCTTCCCCCGGGCAGAGCCGCGCGGAGCAGGTCTGCCAAACCCAGACCAGGCTTCGCCTGGGATTCCACGCGGCTGACGAGGTGCTGCACGGTGGGGAAGCGTTCGACGTCTCCGAATTGAGGCACCTTCACGGAGCCCGTCACCGAGACGCGTCCCAGATCGTTTCGCACCAGGTCCACAATCATCGCGTGTTCAGCTCGCTCCTTGGGGTCGGCCCGGAGCGAGGCCGCGAGGGCGTCATCCTGGAGGGAATCGCCGGTGAGGGGAACCGTGCCCTTGATGGGTTCGCTTCGGAGCCGGTCGCCGCGTCTGGATAGCAGGCGTTCCATGGAGAGGCAAAGCAGGCGCTGGTCGCCGAGATCAAGAAAGGCGCCGTAAGGTGGACGAGCGCGGCGAAGGGCCGAGAGGGCGAGGGTGACGGCATCGCCCTTGAAGGGTCCCTCGAAGGGAACGCACAGGTTCACCACATAAAAGGCTCCGTCGCGGATCTGGCGACGGATCGTCTCCACCGCGTCTCGATGGGTCGCTTCGTCCCAGCGGGGGTGAAGCTCGATTTGTACGCGACCCAGAGTGCAGGCCATGCCGAGGTTGGGCGAATCCGGAGGGGAACCCTCGAAGCCCCACAGTTCGGCATGGCCGCCCTGAACCCGAAGGGCGGTGCGGACCCCTTGCCATGCCATGCCGAGGCTGCCCTCCGGTAGCTCCCGGTGGGGCAATTCGGCTTCGGAGCAGGCCAGCTCGTAGGTGGCCGCGCCGATCCAAGGGCCTTGGGTGAGGCAGGCTTGCAAGGCCTCCCAGGGAGAGCCAGGCAGGGCGTGTCCATCCAGCCTCGTTCGCCAGGCTCCTGCTTCCCAGCGACTTGTGAGCCGGGGTCCATCGGGCAGGACGAGGAGGTCTCCACCCTCATCGTCGGGGCGAATTTGACCCGTGTGCAGCCAGGCCGCACCCTGCCTGAGAAGGCCTTGGGCGCAGGCGGGCCACGGGCCGGGCAAGGCCAGGTCTCGGCGGTGGCGCGGCTCCATGCCCCATGATGGCAGACCGACCAATTTGCAAAATAAGCGACTGAAAATGGGAGAAATCAGATGATTCCTCGCTAAAGTGGTCGCATATCCCGGAGCCTTCATGCCCACCGTAGACATCAGTTCCGCCAACGGCAAGGATTTCAGCGGAGATGCGCTGATCGTCCCGGTCTTCTCGGGTCGTGAGCGCCACCGCCTTCCCCTTTCCGTCAGCAAGGTGGCGCGGGCGGTCATGGATGAATCGGATTTCAAGGCGGATTATCAGGAGCTGGTGCCGCTCCACCATCCCAATGGCGTCAAGGGCGCCCGGTGGATGGTGCTGGTGGGCCTGGGCGATGAGGAGCAGGTGACCCTCAACAAGATCCGCAAAGCCGTGGGCTCTGCGGCTCGGCACTGCCTCAAGAAGGGCTGGAAGGACATCGGTCTCCTCGCGCCGTCCACGGTTAGCCTGGACCACGATGCGGTGCAGATCGCAGCCACGGAAGGGGTGCTGCTGGCCGACTACGAATTCACCGCCTTCAAAGGCGCGAAGCCCGAACCGAAGAAATTCCGGAATGTGGAGGTGTTCACCAACGGCGATGACACCCGCAAGGCGCGCCGTCATCTGCCGGTTATCCAGGCGGGTGTGGCGGCCTGCCACAAGGTCCGCGAACTGGCCAGCACCCCCGCCGGGCACCTCTATCCCGAGACCTTCGCAGCGGAGGCCCAGAAGCTCGCCAAGCAGCACAAGCTCCATTGCGAGGTGCTGGATGAGAAGGCCCTCGCCGAAGGTGGCTTCCGCTCCGTGCTCGCCGTGGGCCAGGGCAGTTCGAAGGCGCCCCGGGTCGTGAAGCTGGACTACAAGCCGAAGGATGCCAAGCGCCATGTGGTGCTGGTGGGCAAGGGCGTCTGCTTCGATTCGGGTGGCCTGAGCCTCAAGGACGCCTCCAGCATGGAGACGATGAAGGACGACATGACCGGCGCGGCCATCGTGCTGGCGACGATGGCCGCGGCCGCCCAGGTGGAGGCTCCCGTGCGCATCACGGGGCTCATGGGCCTCGTGGAGAACATGCCGGATGGCAACAGCTACCGCCCCGGAGATGTGCTCCATTCCCGCAGCGGCAAGACGGTGGAAGTGCTGAACACCGATGCCGAAGGCCGCCTCGTCCTTTCCGACCTCCTGCACTGGGCTTCGGAGATGGGCGCGGATCACATCGTGAACCTGGCCACCCTCACCGGCGCGGCGCTCATCGCCCTGGGCGATAGCGTCAACGCCATCATGGGCACGGACCAGAAGCTCGTGGAGCGCCTGATCCAGGCTGGGGGGGACACCGGCGAGCACATTTGGCAGCTGCCCTTGGTGGAGGAATACCGGGACTTGCTGAAGAGTCCCTTGGCGGATCTCAAGAACATCTCGGGCATCCGCTGGGGCGGCACCATCACGGCTGGGCTCTTCCTCCGGGAATTTGTCGGAGGGGCCTCCTGGGCCCATGTGGACCTGGCAGGCTGCTGGTCGAGCAAGGAGCGGGATTACCGGCCTTTCGGGCCTTCCGGGGAGGGTCCGCGCTTCCTTCTGGACTGGCTGGTGGACTGAAACCCGCCAGAATCTGAAATCTTTTGCTTTCAACCCCTTGACCTAGGGCGGCCCTTGGCGTTTATTGAGGGCACCTTACCCATTGCCCGGCAGAAGGAGTCCCCCCATGGATTCGGTGGAAACCCTGACCAAGGCCGACTTGGCCAAGCACCTCATGGACAAGTTGGAATTGGGGAAGAAGGAGGCCGACCTGCTGGTCCAGACCTTCCTGGATAGCGTGATCGAGGCGCTGCGCCAGGGGGATGGGGTGGAGCTCCGTGGCTTCGGCAGCTTCCGACTCCGGGACCGGAAGGGCCGCACCGGTCGGAATCCCCGCAGTGGGGAGAGCATCGAAGTCCCGCCCAAGCGGGTGGTCTACTTCAAGCTTGGAAAAGAGCTACGCAGCAAACTGATAGACGAGTAGAATTCCTGCATCACCTCCCGATTCAAAAGGAGAATTCCATGAAATTCCGCTCCCTCGTCCTCGCGCTGGCGGCTTCCCTCCTCGTGGCCGTGCCCGCATCCGCTGCGCCGAAGGCTGCCGCGCCCAACGCCGCAGCGCCTCGCCTCGCCATCCTCGACTTCAAGGCCGCGCCCGGCTGCTGGGTGGGCTGGCGCTTCGGTGGGTGGGGCAATCAGATGGACACCATCTCGGATCAGCTCCGGGATCTGTTCACCACTGAAATTGTCACCGTGAGCCACAAGCGCCTGCGGGTCATCGAGCGCGAGCGCCTGCAGGACATCCGCAACGAGCTCCAGTTTCAGCAGAGCGGTGAGGTGGATACCTCCACCGTCCTGAAGGTGGGCAAGTTGCTCGGCGTGCAGTTCGTCATGACCGGCAAGGTCACCCGCTTCGCCTACAAGGAAAGCGGCATCAAGACCGGCTGGGGCGTGGGAGCCCTGGTGGGCCGCATGACCGGCGACAGCCTCGCGGGGGATGTGGCGGGTTCCGTGAATATCCACAAGGCGAGCTTCACGGGCCGCCTGGATGTGCGTCTCATTGATGTGCAGACCGGCGAGATCCTGGGCGCCTGGAAGGATGACGGCAAGGTCGCCGACCACGCCGTCCAGATCGCCGGCACCGGCACCGAGATGAGCTACGACGAAGAGCTCGTGAACAAGGTCTTCGAGCCCGTCGTGGAGCGCATCACGCCGAAGCTCGTGAATGCCGCCCTCCAGGCCTCCAACGAAGGTGCCGGCCAGTAGGCGACTTTCGACTCCATGAAGAAGGGGCCTACGGGCCCCTTCTTCATGGAGCTTGGTAGATGCTATCCGTGAAGGTGCGAATGTCCTTGGCGTAGGCGGGACCAAGGACTTCCGAGCAGTGCAGGTGCCAGGTGGGTGAGGCGACGACCTGGATGCGCTCGAAGTGATCGGCGATGCGGCTCTGCATCAGTGGCGGGCTCAACCGGTCCTGGGTGGCCAGGAAGAGCAGCGCGGGCGTTCGGAGCATCTGACCGTTCAGTTGATTTAGAACTTTCGTCGCGGCGGGATCGTAGTTCCCTAGCCGTCCCGCCCAGGCCGAGGCCATGGCTCCGATGGGCCGGGCGAGGACATGCCACCAGCGGTCCTGGGGGCCTCGAACCAGGCGCTCCGCGAAGTCCCGGGAACTGATGGGCGGGCCTTCCCACACCATGCCTGCCAGCGGGCCTTTCCCTTCGGTCTCCAACCTGGAAAGGGCAAGCAGACCGACGGAAGCCCCCAGGCTACGGCCCATGATGAGGATGCGGTTCCTAGGCGTGCCTTCCGCTTCCAGGCGATGCACCACCTGGATGACTTCCTCGGATTCCCGCACGCCGAAGGTGATGGGCGGCACGGGACGCCCTTCCCGGATGGCGTCATCTCGGTCGAGGTAGGTGAAGATGGCGGCATCCAGATTCGGGAACCACTTCAACGCCGGACTCGTGCCCCAGCGATCATCGCCGAAGCCATGGAGCAGCAGGACTACGCCCGGCGCGGGCTTAGCGCGCTTCAGATGCCAGAGTTGAAGCCCCTGGAAGGATTCATCACTCCAGGTTCCGCCCGGGTCCACGCCTTCGCCTTTGGCAAGGTCGGCGTAGGTGGCCTGGACCCGAGCCAGGGGTTGCGGGTGATAGAAGGGTGGATTCACCAGCTCGTGGGCGACAGACCAAGTCTTCCAGCCCATGAATCCGGCGGTGCCGAGCACCACCAGGCCCAAGGCACCGCCAAGGGCGGCGAAGACGCGACGGCGTTTCACCAATACCCCGTGGTGATGGCGATGTCCGCCTGAACATCCGTGACGCGGGCCTGGCAGGAGAGCCGCTCATCCGGCGCGGCGCCATTCCGGAGAAGCACCTCCAGCTCATGGCCATCCATGGGTGAGAGGGCGTCCCAGCCGCGGAGGACGCGCACCCGGCACAGGGAACAGGAACCTCGCCCCGAACAGGACGAGGCGACGGGCAACCCTGCCGCGAGGCAGCAGGCCATCACCGTCCCGTGCTGTGAAAGCGTCCGTGGCCGGGTTCGGGCCAGGGCGGTCAGAGGCATGTCACCATTTCTCGAGGGTTGCCGTGATCCCGGGCTGGGCCTGGGCAGGGGCTTCGGCGGGGGGCTTTCCGTAGAGTTCCGCATCCAGGCGCTGGGCCAGGACGATCTCGTAGACGCCGTGATCATCGGGCATGGAAACCTGTCCGGCGGCCTGGCCGAAGGCTTCCTGGGGGCCGGAAAGGAAGTAGCGGTGCAAGCCCGTGGAGAGGCCAGTGACGACGAGGGCGTTGCCCTTCTTCTTGGCGAGGGTGATGGGGATCCGCGAGTCATCCAGCGTGAGGGCGATGGAGCCCTTGATCTCTCGGCTGAAGCGGAGCACGAGTGTTCCCGCAGGGATGGCTTTTTTGGGCTGGAGGGGCACCTTCCGGCATGCGGCCGCGGGAAGAAGCAGCAGCAGGGCGGGCAGGGCCAGTCGGGCGCGAATCATGGAACCTCCAGAATCGAGGGTAGCTGAAGTGTGAGTCCCGCGAAGACCGCTAGGGTTCCCGTCAGGGCACGGAGGTGAACTCGGCCTTGATCTGGCCTTGCCAGGACGAGGGCGTGGTCGTCGCCCCCTTGGATTCGAGGAGCGGGCCACTCAGGGTGAACACCGCCTCGGCCCCGAGCTTGGGCGGCTCGCCGTAGGTCGCGTCCACCTTGGTCTGCATGGTGGCGAGCCAGGTGGAACCGCTTCCCGTGCGAGGGCCGAGGGTCATGCCCCCAAGCGGCCCGGGGCGGAACAACTGAAAGGACAGCGCGAGGGTCTTCCCCCCCTTCTCGGGCACCAGCAGGCCCCTCAGGTACAGGGACATGGGGTGGGAGGCGGAGGCGGAGAGAGTCTGGGGCTTGAACCGGTACACCGCCGTGCCGATGGTGAGGGTGCCCGCGTCCTTCTTGGGGGCCTTGGTGGAGGCATGATGCTTGGCCTGGGGCGCTGCGACCAGGGCGGAGGCGAAGATGGGCGCGATGAGGAGGGGCAGGGCGAGCTTCATGGTTTGGGCTCCCGGAGCCTTCAGCCTATCCTGGAACATTCGGAGGTAGCCATGACCCGCGTGAAGCTCGAAACCAGCAAGGGCGACATCAATCTGGAACTTTTCCCCAAGGAAGCGCCCGGCACCGTGGCTAACTTCACCAAGCTCATCGGCGAAGGCTTCTACGACGGCTTGGCCTTCCACCGCGTCATCCCCGACTTCGTCATCCAGGGCGGTTGCCCCAACACCCGCGAGGGTGCCAAGGGCATGCCCGGCACGGGCGGTCCCGGCTGGAAGATCAAGTGCGAGACGGCCGGCAACCCCCACAAGCATGTGCTCGGCGCTCTCTCCATGGCCCACGCGGGCAAGGACACCGGCGGAAGCCAGTTCTTCATCTGCAACGGCAGTTCGCCCAGCCATCTGGATGGCGTCCACACCGTCTTCGGCAAGACCATCTCCGATGCGGACATCGCCGTGGTGAAGGCCATCCGCGCCAACGACCGCATCCTCAAGGCCACGATCGTCGAAGCCTGATTCATGCCTGCGACTTCGGATCGTCCCCGTTGCCCCTGGTGCGGGGACGATCCGCTTTACCAGGCCTACCACGATGACGAATGGGGCGTGCCGGAGCATGACGACCGCCGGCTTTTCGAATTCCTCATCTTGGAAGGGGCCCAGGCGGGCCTGAGCTGGATCACCATCCTCCGCAAGCGAGAGGCCTACCGCCGCGCCTTCGCCGGCTTCGATCCGGCGAAGGTCGCGCGCTTCACGGACGAGGATCTCGCCCGGCTCATGCAGGACGAAGGCATCGTCCGCAACCGCCTCAAGATCGCGTCGGCCCGGGATAACGCGGTGGCCTTCTTGGCCGTGCAAAGGGAGTTCGGCCGTTTTGACGCCTACCTCTGGCGCTTCATCGGCGGCAAGCCCAAGGTAAACAGGCCAAAGTCCCATGCCGAGGTGCCCGCCGAAACGCCGGAAGCCGTGGCCCTCAGCAAGGATCTCAAGAAACGCGGCTTTCGCTTCGTCGGCCCCACCATCATGTACGCCTACATGCAGTCCATGGGCCTCGTGGACGACCACATCCAAGGCTGCTGGAAAGCGGCCCGGAGCCGGTAGACTCTTAGGTTCGGAGCTGCTGTGCCCAAGCCCTTCTACCTCACGACGCCGATCTACTATGTGAACGACCGGCCCCACATCGGCCATGTCTACACGACGGTGCTGGCGGACGCGATCGCGCGCTTCCATCGACAGATGGGTGAGCCGGTGCGCTTCCTCACGGGCACGGATGAGCACGGCCAGAAGGTGGAGAAGGCCGCCGCCGCCCGGGGCATCGCGCCCAAGGCGCTGGCCGATGAAGTCGTTGCCAACTACACGGACCTATGGGCCCGCATGGGCATGACCCACGACCGCTTCATCCGCACCACGGACGCGGACCATCGCGAGACGGTGCAGCGGTGGTTCAAGAAGCTGCTGGATTCCGGTGACATCTACAAGGCCACCTACAAGGGCCTCTACTCCGTCAGCGACGAGGCCTTCGTCACGGAGACCCAAGCCAAGGAGCTCCAGGCCCAGGGCCTCGCCCATCAATTGATCGAACTGGAAGAGGAAACCTACTTCTTCCGCCTGTCGAAGTATGAAAAGCCGCTTCTCGATTTCTACGCGACCCACCCCGACTTCGTGCAGCCGGACTTTCGCTTCAATGAGGTGAAACGCTTCGTGGAAGGCGGCCTCCAGGATCTGAGCATCAGCCGCACGACGATCAACTGGGGCATCCCCGTGCCTGGCGACGAGAAGCATGTGGTCTATGTGTGGTTCGACGCACTGTTGAATTACCTCACGGGTGCCAAAGATGAAAAGGGAGGGGACGCATGGTCCCCCGATCTTCAGATCGTCGGCAAGGACATCCTCCGTTTCCACGCCGTCTACTGGCCCGCCTTCCTCATGGCCATGGGCCTTGAATTGCCCAAGGCGATCCTGGCCCATGGCTGGTGGCTCATGGGCAACGATAAGATGTCGAAGTCCAAGGGCAACATCGTGCGGCCGGACACGCTTCTCAAGTACGGCAACGACGCTTTGCGCTACTACTTCCTGCGGGACATGCAGGTGGGCCACGATCGCGACTTCGCTTTCGAAGGCTTCATTGATCGGTTGAACGCGGACCTTGCCAACGGGCTTGGCAATCTGGCTTCGCGCAGCATCAGCATGATTCAGAGGTACCGAAATGGTGCGTTCCCAGGCGCGTCGAAGATGGATGAGTCCGATGCGGCGGTAGACGCACAAGGGCGTGCGCTTCTCCCCGCCTTCGTGGCTCAGGCCAACGCGCATAATTTCAACGCAGCGCTGGATGGCCTATGGGTCTTCCTGCGGGGCCTTGATGGGTACATCGTCCAGGCCGAGCCCTGGAAGCTCGCCAAGGATGAGGCCAACGCCGCCAAGCTGGACACGGTGTTGGCGATCCTGTACCGCGCGCTTCGCGTCGCATCGGCGGCCTTGGCGTCCGTCATGCCCGACATGGCCCAACAGCTTTGGGAAAGCCTCGGTCTGCCGGGCAAGGTCGCGGATCAGCGCCTGGATCAGCTTGCCTGGGACGCCCCCGCGCCTGGCCCCGTGGCCGACCCGAAACCGCTCTTCGCGCGCATTGATAAGGAGAAAGACATGAGTGAACTCGAGTCCGCGAATGCCGCACCCGCGCCTTCCGCGCCCTCTCTCGATGTGCCCGAGATCCGCGAGACGGTGGACGCGGACACCTTCTTCAAAGTGGACCTACGGGTCGGAAAGATCCTGGAGGCTGAACGCGTGCCCAAGAGCGACAAGCTCATCAAGATGAAGGTGGACCTGGGCCTGGAGCAGCGCACCATCGTGGGCGGGCTGGGCAAGGCCTACGAACCGGATGAGCTGTTGCAACGATCCGTCGTCGTCGTCGCGAACCTCGCGCCGCGGAAGCTCATGGGCATCGAAAGCCACGGGATGCTCCTCGCCGCCAGCGACGCGGGCAGCAAGCCCTACCTCATCGCGCCGCCCGCGGACGCGCTGCCCGGTTTCATCGTCAAATAGATGTTCAAGACGCCGGTTTGGACCCTGGAGTTGATCCGGGACACCAACGCGCCCTTCGAGCGCGTGCGCGAAGTCCTCCTGGACGGCCAGCGTTGGGGCACTTGGCATCCGGTCTACCGCCAGGCCTCGCCCCGCGTCGTGAACGAGGCCCCGGGCCTCCTCGAGATTGATGCGGAGGAGAGCGCCTTTCCGAGTGTGACCGAGCGCCTCCACTTTCAGATCCGCCACCAGGGGGATCGGGTCCTCCTGGTCTACTCCGGGCGATTCAGGGGCTGGGCCGTGCCCCTTCTTCTGGGTTGGTGGAGGATGGAACGC
>JAFDVN010000093.1 GCA_018269025.1 Acidobacteriota bacterium
CCACTGCTCCACCGTCTCGCCGTAGACGCCGTGGACGACGCTGTGGGAGAGGCGCTGGAGCTCGTCGTAGTCGAAGGTGTCCGGGTTGCCGACTGGGCCGCGCGAAAGCATGAGCCCGCCTGCAGTCCAGGTCAGGGTGTCGTCCTCCAGGACGCCCGCCGTGGCCAGGTGCTCACTCCGGACCAGTTCGCCCTTGTCCATCACCGACACGGATTGCGCGCCGTTGCCGAGGATGAGGGTGTTCGTGACGGAGGTCTGGTTGGGGGTGCCGTAGGTCATCATCCCCCGCAGCGCGCCATCCAGCTTCACGGTGAGGGGCCGGTTCAGGGCGTCGTAGGCGAGGGTCGAGGTCTGGGAGGCCTTGCCGCCGCCCGAGGGGTAGGTGAGGCTCGTCACCTGCCCGCCGTCGTTCAGGGTCTGGCTCACGGTGAAGGATTGGGTGACGGTGGCGGAATGGCCCGGCAGGAATCCGTCGTCGCCATCGGAGACGGTCTTCGCGATCAGGCGACCCAGCGGGTCGTAGCCGTAGGCTTCCGACAGCGCCTGGACGGGGAGCCCCGTGATGGCCTGGGTCTCGTTGAGGTGGATGAGGAACCGGGTGGCTGGGTCGTAGCTCAGGGTGCGGGTGACGCTGCCCTCCGGGCCCGTGGCGGTGATCTGCGTGGGCAGGAGGTGGGCATCGAGGGTCGTCGCGAAGGTGCGCGTGCCCGTGGGGCGGACCTGGGTCGTCACGAGGGGCGTGCCCGCCATGGTGAAGGAACTGAATTCGGTCTTGCCTTCCTCCGGCTCGGTCCGGCTCGTCAGCCACCCCATGGCGTTGTAAATGTAAGACCGCTGCTGGCCATCCTGATTGGTCCCGGTGAGGTGGCCATCCTGATCATAGGTGTAGGTGCTGAGCTGGCCCTTCTGGTCCACCACGGCGCGTTTCTGGCCGAGGAGGTCCACGGCCTCGGAGCGGGTGAAGCCGCGGTCATCCTGGGTCGTGGTCCAGACCCCCGCCACGCCATGAAGGGTGGTCCAGGTGGGTTGCGTGATGACATGCATCAGAAGACGGCCCTGGGCATCCCAATGATCCGTCACGCGGCCCTGGGGGTCATAGGCCCATCGCTCCGTGCCCCAGGAGGTCTGGGTCACGCCATGGTTGGCGACAAGCACGGGGGACTGGCCGGTCTTCTGGCCGAAGCCGTCGTACTGGAAGGTCTGGGTGGTGGCCAGGGCGTCGTTGGCATCGTAGGTGGACACGGCGATGGCGTGGCCGAAGGCGTCGTAGTCGGTGTGGGTGCGGAAGGTCTTGCCATCGGCGGTGGCGGTCGTCTCCATCCACCGCCCATTCGGATCGTAGGTCGTGGTGGTGGACACGGCGCCGACCGACCCCTTGGCTTCCCGCGTGACCAATTCCACCTGGCCCCAGGGGTTGTAGGTGGTGTTGGTGACGGTTCCGAGGACATCGGTTTGCTTGGTCACGCGACCCAGGCCGTCCCGGGTGTTGATGGTGGAAGTCCGACCGTCCGTCTTGTCGGTCTCGGTGGCGGTCCACTGGTAGTAGGTGCCACCGAAGGTCCGGGACACGCCCGCTTGCACGGCGGGGAGGGCCGGATTGGGGTAGATCGCGCCATCCGGGCCCGTGAGGGTCTTGGTAGTGGCGGAGATCTGCGGGAGGGGGCCGTTGTAGTCGCGGTGCTCGTTGGCGGAATAGCCCCCGCGATCCCCGGTCTCATCCGTGATGCGGCCAAGACTGTCGTAGTGGAAGGTGGTCGTTCCGAAATTCACGGCGGAGGTGCCTCGGGACTCCGGAAGGCCGTCGCCGTCGAGGGTCTTTTGGTCCTGGGTCGTGAGCAGGCGCAGCAGGCCCCAATCGAAGTGACGCTGGATCGTTCCGTTCCGGTGGACACTTCCAGGTATGGCCGAATTCCCGAGGCTCACCTGGCTGCTGGCGATGGTCGCCGACATGGTGTCTGAGGCCGAAGGGGTGGGCTGTTCGGGGCCGGTCCACTCATCCGTCTGAATGGGTCCGCGAGCATCGCAGGCCGCAGGATTGCCCGGATCCCCCGCCAGGATGGTCCGCGTCGGCAGCCCCGGCGTGAAAATGCGGGTGCGCCGGGCGATGGCGGTGACAGGAAGGCTCGTGCCCAAGGAGCCCGAAGGGTTGGCCCAACTGTGAAGGTCGAAGCCATCGTAGACCGTGGTGCGGTAGACGGTGGGGTTGGAGGGCTGGGTCCGATCGGCGGGCAGGCCGACACCATAGATCGCTTCTTCCTTCAAGATCGCTGAAGTCGCAAACAGGTACCCCTTGATCCCGGCATAGTCGCCCGCCATGTCGTCGAAGGAGGGATGGGTCAGCCGGACGCCCCGGAAGGCGGTGGTTCCATCCGGGGTGGAGGTCGGGAACCGGAGGATCGAAGTGATGTGGTGGTGTTCTTGCATCGTGATCGTCTGGACCCCGCCACCTCCAACGGAGGTCCAATGGGGAATGGTCTGCGTTATGAGGATCGTCTGACCCGATGACGCAGGTTGGCTGGGATCCTGGAGCGTGATCCGAATCGAGGTGGGAAGCGTTTCAAGAAAATCATCGTTGACCCCATCCCGGACAGATCCATCGGCATTGGGAGTAGTAGGCAATCGAGTGATGGAAAATCCACCCCAATACCCATTGCAAGGATTAAAGCTATAGGCCGAAAGGTTGTTGGACGGGAATGGAGATAAGGATTCCTGGATTCCATTGGGAAGGGTGATAAGCGACATGGACCCACTTGGGAAACCGGCGACAGTTCCCCACACCAACTGGGTCACCCGCGATTCACCTCCAGCCATCGCCGTAATCTGGGAGGGATAGAATCGCCAGTCAAACACACCTAACGGTTGTGACTTGTCCTCAGGATTATATCCAGGGCATCCAGGCGCAATGAGAATGCTTGATCGTCTAATGCCTTCGAACCACCCACTTAAAGTGACAGAAGGCAAGCTTACATTCTGGATGGTGGGCGTGATCGTAAGTGTGGCAGCAGTGGAATCTATTCGTGATGGGAAAGTTCCGCTGGATGAATCAGTCGGATTATTTGGGGTCAACACGACGCGAGGTGCCGAGCCAAATTGAATCTGAAGCGCGATTTGATCGGAGGTGTTTTGATCTTTGAGCGAGATTTGCTCAAGAGACCAACACCCATTGTCCCGCTGGATTTGAGTTTCAGTTGAGGTAACCCAATCTCCCCATCTATTGGTGAAGTTAGAAACTTGATCCTTGGTAAGTCCTGGGGAGTTTGGATAACTCTTATCCGAATATTGGATCCAGATTGCATCAGATCCATTCAGGATGGCGTAGCCGACCCCAAGATCCTTAGTGCCTTCGGTGGATTGCCCCGTGGAACGATTGTAGAACTCTACCGGAGTCAGGTAGCCAAAGGTCACGAGAAACTTCGTCCCATCACTGGAAGGAGAAATCAGGCAATGGAATTGCCCTGGAGCCAGTACGGTCCAGGTCGCACCTGCCACATTTGGGTCGGGCGGGGTTAGTCTGACGCCGCGATCCACCATAGCCTTCTGCCAATAAGCGGTATCTGTCGGCATCGCGGGATTCTGGACCTTCGGGTAGAACACCCAGGGTTCGCCGCCTACCAGGACGGTCGTCTGGAGCTTGCTGGATGGATCGCCGGCACCGGGCCAGACGACAGGCTGATACACGCCGCTAACCCCACCCGGATTACTCGAATTGCTTTGAAAGGTCCAGTTGAAGCCAATGGGTATTCGTCCGGGAAGTCGGGGGCCCAGGGGAAGGTTCACGGAAAATTGTCCAGACACCGCGTCCACCTGCCCAAAGGGCAGCGCCACGGTCCTGGAAGCGGACGGCGTGGTGGGCGTGTCGGACAATGCGGGTGCTGCCGCCAAAAAGCCCCAGGAACAGGGCGAATCCAAGGCGAAGCCCGAATCTGTTGCGCATGCGCTGCTCCTGACCAAACCGCTTGGCAGACGAATCCCACAGCGTACACGGAAGGTTGCGGTTCCAGATGTTAAGCGATGTTAAGACCGTCTTGATAGGTGGATGGCTTCACATCCTTCCCCACGCCCCCAGCACTTCCTGGGCTTGCCGGATGAGACCGAGTCCGGGTGCGCGTCCGGGGAGGGTGACGGTGCCGTCGGGGGTGAGGGTGGCGTCCTTCTGGTCGCGGACCCAGGCCATGAGTTTGGCGGGGTCGAGGGGCGTTTGGGGGCTGGGGCGCAGCTTGAGGCGGCCTTTGTCTAGGGTCACTTCGCCGACGGCGAGGTATTGGGCGCGGAGTTTCACGCGCAGCACTTCGAAGAACTTGAGGGATTCCTCGTCGTCTTCGGCCATGCGGCCGAAGCGGTCTTCCAGGTCCTGACGGTAGAGTTCGAGGTCCCGTTCGCCCTTGAGGCGGGAGGCGCGCTTGTAGGCGACGAGGCGCTCGGCGGCGGCGTCAATCCAGGCGCGGCTGAGCTGGGCGGGGCCGCCGCCGGTGAGGCCATCCACGCGCACTTCGAAGGTGCCGCTGGGCTGACCTTGAAGTTCCTGGAGCGTCTCCTCGAGGAGCTTCAAGTACATTTCGAAGCCGATGTCGTGGATGTGGCCGCTCTGTTCGCCGCCGAGCAGGTTGCCCGCGCCGCGAAGTTCGAGATCCATCGCGGCGATGCGGAAGCCGCTGCCGAGCTCGCTGAAGTCTTCGAGGGCCTGCAAGCGCTTGCGGGCATCCTCGCTGATCTCGCCCTTGCCGGGGATCATCAGGTAGGCATAGGCGGGGATGTCGCTGCGGCCCACGCGGCCCCGCAACTGATAGAGCTGGCTGAGACCGTATTTGTCGGCGTGATGGACGACGAGCGTGTTCGCGTTGGGCACATCGAGCCCGTTCTCCACGATGGTCGTGGCGACGAGCACATCAATGCTGCCATCCATGAAGCCGAGCATGACCCGCTCCAGCTCGTGCTCGTTCATCTGGCCGTGGCCCACCCCCACCCGCGCGCCCGGCGCGAGGGTCCGCACGCGGTCGGCGATGGCGCCAATGCTCTCCACGCGGTTGTGGACCACATAGGCCTGCCCCCCGCGACGAAGCTCGAAGTCGAGCGCCGAGCGCAGCAACTCGTCGCTCCAAGGCGCGACCACGGTTTCAATCGCCAGGCGGTTCTTCGGCGGCGTCTCGATAAGGCTGATCTCCCGCAGCCCCGCGAGGCTCATGTGGAGCGTGCGCGGGATGGGCGTCGCGCTCATGGCAAGCACATCCACGCTCGCCCGGAGCTTCTTCAGCTTCTCCTTGTGGGCCACGCCGAAGCGCTGCTCCTCATCAATGACGACGAGGCCCAGTTCCGCGTACTCCACCTTCGCGCCGAGCGCCTGGTGCGTGCCGATGAGGATGTCCACCTTGCCATCCGCCAGATCCTGGAGGATGCGTTTGGCGTCGGCGGCACTGACGAAGCGATTGAGCATTTCCACGCGGATGGGGAAGGCCGCGAAGCGCTCCTTGAAAGTTCGGGCGTGCTGGAAGCAGAGGATCGTCGTCGGACACAGCACGGCCACCTGCCGGCCTTCGAAGACGACCTTGGCGGCGGCGCGCATGGCGACCTCGGTCTTGCCGAAGCCCACATCGCCGCACAGCAGGCGGTCCATCGGCTTGTCGCTTTCCAGATCGGCCTTGATGGCTTCGCCCACTTCGATCTGGTCCCGCGTGGGTTCATAGGGGAAGCTCGCTTCGAAGGCCGCCATGTCGGGCCCATCGGGTCCGCAGGCGGTGCCCTTCTCCATCTTGCGGCGGGCATAGAGCTTCAGGAGCTCTTCCGCCATGTCTCGGATGGCCTTCTTCGCGCGGCGCTTCACCTTCACCCAGGACGCGCCGCCGAGCTTGTCCAAAGGCGGCAGGCCTCCATCGGGGCTTACGAATTTCTGGATGAGATCCGCGCGCTCAAGGCTCACGCCCACGCGGCCGCCATCGGCGTAGCGGAGTTGGATGACCTCCAGTTCCTCGTCGCCGACCTTCTGGATGGCGAAGCCGAGGAATTCGCCGATACCGTGATCCAGATGCACGACCCGGTCGCCGGGCTTGAGGTCGCGCAGGTCGCTGAGGAAGGCCGCGGACTTGCTCTTGCTCGGCGCGGAGGGAACCGCCCGGCGGCCGAATGCTTCGCGCTCCGTGAGGATGAGAAGCTTCGCTTCGGGAATTGCGACGCC
>JAFDVN010000094.1 GCA_018269025.1 Acidobacteriota bacterium
AAGCGGGCATCCCACAGCGCCAGGTGACGCGCGCCGTATTCCCGGACCCAGAACTTCATGCGGGCGAAGGGACCGGAGGCTGAGGACGGGGCGGACACGCCCCAGGCCTCGATGCCCAAGGCCCTTGCCAGGTAGAGGGATCGCGCCATGTGGAAGTCGGAAGTCACCACCACCAGCTTGCCCTGTCCGAACACATCCCGCGCCCGGCGCAGGCTGTCGTAGGTGCGGCGCCCACCGTAATCGCAGACCACCAGGAGCGGCGGCACACCCTGCTTGACGAGCCACCGCCGCATGGCCTGGGGTTCGTTGTAGGAGAGGGTGCGGTTGTCGCCGCTCACGAGGAACCAACGGACCTTGCCCGCCCTCCAAAGGTCCAGCGCCGTTTGGAGTCGGGACTCCAACACGGCGGTCGGTTCGCCATCGCTGTAGACGCCCGCGCCGAGAACGAGGACGGGGCATCCTTCCACAGGCAGACTCTGGGCGGATTGGACCCGCCCCCGCGATTCCGCCGGGAACCTTCTCAAGGTCCAGAGCAGATCCAGGCCGAGCAGGATGGCGAGGCCCAGGCCGATCCAGAAGGCCTTCCTGCCAAGCAACCTGAGAGCCAGTTCGCGCATCCTCAGGTAGAATAGACCCTTCGCCCGCGCCCCAAGCTCGGTCCCATCCCAGAGTGCCCCGAGAGCCCCACATGACGCCTCGCTCCACCCCTGTCCGTCCTTCTTCTCCAGGCGCGCGCCTCGCTTTCTCGGGCTTGGCCCCGATCGCCCTGGCCCTCGTGGCGGGTTCGGTGGGTTGCTACCGATCCACGGGAGAATCCCGGCCCACCACGGTGGCCCAGCAGATTCCGGCCACCGGCGGGGATCGCGTGGCGGGAATGAAGGCCACGGCGGGACCGGGCGACTACTACCTGGGCAACGACTACATCCAGATGGCGGTGGACGGCGCGGCCTACGGCCATGCCAAGGGCCAGTTCGGCGCGCCTTCCGGCGGCGCCATCCTCGACATCGGCGGCGTGGCGCTGGATACCGCCTACAAGCGCGTGTCTCTTCCCACGGACAACCTGGAGAGCCTGGCGCCGGTGGTGAACCAGGATCCGGACTTGCGTTTGGTCTTCGACCGCTACAGCACCACCAACACGAATGATCTCGTCACCCTCACCATGCAGGGCTACCTGCTGGACCCGCTCAACAAGCTCGCGGGGGCAACTTGGGCTTCGGATGGGCGTGTCCAGGGTGTGACCGTCACCGAGACGATCACGCTGGGCTCCCACGACACCTATTTCACGCTCAACACGACGCTCACGAACAACAGCGGCGCGCCGCTACCCATTCAGAGCCTGGGCGACTACCTGCACCAGCGCGGCGGGGGCTACCGGTTCGTCATCCCCGCGAACCAGGATGCGGCCGGCAATCCCCTCTCCACCTGGGGGCTCGACATCCCCGGCAGCAACTTCGCCTCGCCGCTGACCACCAGCGTCCGCGCGGCCATGGTGGGCCTGCAGGGCGCCGAGCCTTCCGCCCAGGATCTGGACAGCCACCAGTCGCTGGGCATCCTGCCCATGGACCAGGATCAGGTCCTCGTGGCCTCCGACCCCCAGACCACCCTGAGCGAAGACCGCCCCATCTTTCCCGCGAGGTTGGTGGTGGGATCGGTTCCGGCGGGGGGAAGCCTTGCTTCCGGGGCGAAGCTCGACTACGCGCGTCGCGTGTACGCCCTCGCGGGTTCAAGTTTGGAACCGTCCTTTCCAAGCGAGGCGGAAAGCGCCTTCAACTCCATGGAGTTCGCGCGCGCCTCCTTGCGTGGGCTTCAGAGTGGCAGTTTCACCTTCACGATGGCCGGCACCGCTGCGGCAAAAGGCTACCGCAAAACGGAAGTTCGTTTTGAACGGTACACCGGGGACACCACCTCGAATAATCCCGCGACTGACACCAATTCATCCCATTGGGCATTGGAGCGGTTGGTTTCCCCAGGTGGGGGTGAATCCGTCCCTGGTGGTGCCATGCAGAGGGCCGTCCTCGTCCCGGCCATTCCAGATCCAGCGCTTAGCGGGTCCTTCCTTCCGTATCGCGTGGTGATCCGGAACATGGATATGGAGACGACCCTACAAGTTCTCCCCCTGCAATCTTCGAAGGGGGTGATTTCTCCTGCCACCCTGTTGCGTCCGGAACCTGCTTCTTTGCTCAGGATCGCGACTCCCTTCGCTGCGGAAGACAATGCGTATTCTTCAGCAAATGGCAATGCCCTCTCCCCGATCGTCTTCACGCAACCCCTCACGCTCAGGAAGTATGGAAATACGAGCGGCACTGGAATATACCTACCGGCGCGGGCGATCATTCTGGGGTTAGATTCCTCCGGCAATCCAGACCCTTCGAAAGACCCGAATGTTCAACGGGTGCGGTACCTGGGAGGCGTGTACAGCCCACTGACCAAGTCAAAAGTACTCACGGGAAGATTCACAGGGGCGTATCAGACCATTCAAGGAAATGAGATCTTCGGAACCCAATTCCTGCCTCAATCTGGAATGGCGCTCTTCCCGGTTCCGGCAGGGTCCTACGCTGCTATTTTCACCACGGGCCCCCTCAGTCCTTTGGCGAGTCTGAACTTCTCGTTGGATTCCACGACTCCATCCAGCCTGAAATCCTTGGTCCTGAACACGCTTCCTTTGCCATCTGACTGGGCCACTTTCGACATTCCCGGACCCTCCCAACGAACCACGGGTGGGATGCAGCCCGTCGAGCAGCTCGCTTCGGCACTAGCGAATGGAGTTCAGGTGGTAGGCAGAACGGACATGGACACCTTCACCGATGGAGCCGGGCTAAGGTCGAATTTCCGGATGGAGTTCAAGTCGTCTGGCGACTCGGCGGTAGATGACATTCGCGACCAATGGATTGGCGGAGATCCATTCATCGTGGATGCTCGTTCGTCAGAACTCGCGGATGGAACCTTCACCTCTCTCTTCACGCCGAAGCCGGATAGTGCAACGCCCAATGGCGGCGCCCTTCCTTCCACCGGCTGGACGCCTGCGGATTTCATCGGGCAGGGCGGGGGGAGCTATGTGATCGCCAATCGGCCGCGCGGGCCTCAAGGCCTCTTTACGGCCCATCCGGTTGCTCCGGGCGTGGCGCTGGGCACCGGCGCGAACAGCTGGTGGGATGACACGGACGCGCTGGCCAATGGCCGTCGCACCGGGGACTTTGACGCGATTGAACTCCTGCGCGGAGAGGGCTGCAATCCGGCCGATCCCAGCGCCTGGTTCGCCGAGTTCAAGAATGTGCGTTCCGACTGGTTCAACCTCCTGAACCTGGAGACTCCCACTCGTTTCACCAAGGCGCTTGGACTCAGCAGCGGCATCTACAGCCTGGACACCCCGGTGGGCCTCGCTCGAACCTATTTCAAGCCGGGTTCGAGCCTGACTCAGAGCGACCTCAGCAATGTGGAGACGGCGCTTCAGAGTGGAGCTGCGGTCGCTTCGACGGGTCCTCTCCTGGATGTGTCCGTGGCAGGGCAAGGGCCCGGCACGCTTGTCACGGGCACGAACGCGAGCGTGACGCTCACCGCCAACCTCTGGTTCGCCACCTGGATCCCGGTGGACGAGATCCGCGTCGTCGTGAACGGGACGGTGGTCCAGACCCTACCCTTGTCCAGCTTCACCCAGGACCCTGCGGATGCCCGCCACTGGTCGGCGACCCTGTCCGTCCCCATGTCCGCCAACACCGGAGGCAAGGATGGCTGGATTGTCGTGGAGGCCGGTGTGCCCCTGTCCACCTCAGGGGCCTACGCGGCCGGAACTCCGTGGAACCGGATCATGAAGGGCATCTATCCTATCGCCGTGACCAATCCGATCTTCGTGGATGTGAACGGCGGCGGATACACGGCGCCACTGCCCTGACCTGATCCCTTTCCGAGACCCTGATGCCCGACTGGCTGCCGGAACGATTGCCGGAGGATGTGGAAGCTGAACGCAGCTTCCTCGCCACCTGTTGCGCTCCGGGGATGGAACAACGCGCGGCCGACCTTGTGTTCCGGCTCACGGAAGAGGATTTCGTGGCGCCCCAGCACAAGGCGCTCTTCCAGGCCCTGCGCGAGCTGATCCAGCACCAGGTGGAGGTGAATCCGCTCACCCTGAAGGACATGCTCGATCAGCGCGGCCAACTCGGCAGCGTGGGCGGCTTCGCCGGATTGACGGAATTGCTCGCCGCCGAAGAGGTGGGCCGTCCGGAAGTGCTCGCCGATCTCCTGCGCCGCAAAACCACGCTTCGCCGCCTCGTGAAGCTGGGCGCACGGCTCGTCCGGGAAGCCTCCGAGGAAGAGCAGCCCCCCAAGACGATGGTGGAGGCCGCCGCCCAGGACCTCTTCCACCTCGCCCAGGAGGACGGCAAGGCCCGGGGCCTGATGGACATCGAGACCGTGGCCCAGGAGTCCGTCGAGCGGCTCCAGGCCCGGCTCGCCTCGGGCAACGCGATGGGCGTGCCCACGGGGTTGCCGACCCTCGACACCCTCACGCAAGGCTTCCAGCCCGGCAACCTCGTCGTGCTCGCCGCCCGTCCGGGCGTGGGCAAGACCGCGCTGGCGCTGAACTGGCTGCTCCGCGCCTCCGGGCCGCCCTTCAACCGCTGCGGCGCCTTCTTCTCGCTGGAAATGAGCCAGGAGGAGGTCTTCCTGCGCCTGCTCTCCGCTTACAGCCGGAAGAACCTCAAGCACATCCAGGCCGGGCGCTTCAACGACCAGGATATGAAGGAAGTCCTGAAGGCGCGGGACGAAATCATCCAGTTGCCGCTCTACATCTGCGACCAGGCGGCCATCACCGTGCCCCAGATCCAGAACATGGTGACGAAGCAGGGGACGACCTCGAACCGGAAGCTGGACTTTCTCATCGTGGATTACCTCCAGCTCCTCAGTTCCCCCTCCGGCAGCCGCGCGGCCCAGCAGAACGAGGCGGTGCGCGTGGGCGAGATCAGCCGCGGCCTCAAGCTCCTGGCGAAAGAGAATGGCATCCCCGTCATCGTGCTCTCGCAGCTCAACCGCGATGTGGAGCACCGCCAGGGCGGGCCGCCGCGCCTCTCGGACCTGCGCGACTCCGGCGCCATCGAGCAGGACGCCGACATCGTCGCGTTCATCCACCGCCGCAAACCCGAAGGCGGCGACGGCGCGGCCATGGACAACGATGTGAAGCTCATCGTCGCCAAGCACCGAAACGGCCCGACCCGGGACATTCCCATGACCTTCCAGTCGGACACGGTGAGCTTCTTCGAGCTGGAGATGCAGACGAATCCCGGCTTCGAGTGATACCAAATTGCGATCAAATGAATAAATTACACCTCGAAGACACGAGAAACGAAGACACGAAAAAAGCGATTCACCGCAGAGACGCAGAGGACGCGGAGGCGCGCCGACCCACCAGGTCCGGGCCCGCCGAAGGCGGCTTTCGCGCGGTGCGCGAAAGGGGGGTGGGGCGAGCGCGGCGCCCTCACACGCTTCGCGCGTGGACGCGCCGCGCTCACCCCATCCCCAGCCCGGACCGGCGATATGTCTCGTCGCCTTCGTGTCTTGGTGCCTTGGTGGTTCCTGCTTTTTGAATGCGATTTTGCCTCATCCCCAGCTTTCGCGTGGTGCGCGATAGCTGCCGTGCCCTGGCCTCATGGACGGAGTAGCGGTTCTCCGCTGCACTCCGTTCCTCCGCGATCTCCGCGTAAGGTGTTTTTCTTCGCGCCTTGGTGATTCTAAACTTTTGAATGCAAATTGGTATGACACGAAAAAGCCCCGCGGATGCAGGGCTTTTTCATGATTGGAGGAGCCTACTCCAACCCGAAGGTCGAGGTCTCCAGCTCCTTTTTGATCACACTCATGAACAGATCGGCGGTGGCGCCGTCCACGAGGCGATGGTCGAAGCCGAGGCTGCTGAACATGATCTGGCGGATGGCGATGAAGTCCGTCCCATCGGGGCCCGTCACGACCACCGGGCGCTTGACGATGTTGCCGACGCCCTGGATGGCCACATTGGGCTGGTTGATGATGGGCATCCCGAAGACATCGCCGTAGACGCCAGGGTTCGTGATGGTGAAGGTGGAGCCGCTCGTCTCGTCAGGCTTCAGCTTCTTGCTCCGCGCGCGATCCGCGAGGTCGTTGAGGCCCCGGGCGAGGCCACCCAGGTTCATCATGTCCGCGCCCTTCAGCACCGGCACGATGAGGCCCCAATCCAGGCTCACGGCGATGCCGAGGTTGAGGTCCTGCTTGTAGACGATATTGTCGCCATCAATGGAGGCGTTCACCGCCGGATAGGCGCGGAGCGCCTTACAGGCCGCCATCATGATGAAGGGCATGAAGGAGAGCTTGGTGCCGTACTGTTCCTCGAAGGCCTTCTTGTGCTTGGCCCGGAGCCGCGACACATTCGTCATGTCCATTTCGAAGACCGTGTAGACATGGGGCGAGACGCGCTTGGAGGCCACCATGTTGTCCGCGATGATCTTGCGCATGCGCGTCATGGGCTCGACCTTCGCGCGCTCGCCCGGCGCGAAGGCGGGCATGGCGGGCGCGGGCGGGACGGCGATGGCCGCGGCGATGCCCATGGTGGGCGCGGAGGGATCGTGGGTTCCGGCCATCTGGGGTGCGATGGCGCCACCCTTGGCGAGATAGGTCTCCATATCGGTCTTCGTCACGCGGCCGGAGATGCCCGTACCCTGCACCTGCTTGAGGTCCACGCCGTGCTGCTTGGCCATCTCGCGAACGAGGGGGCTGGACTTGGACTTGAGGCGGCCTTCGAGGCTGTTGTCGTCCTCGACGCTCATGGGGTGGGTAGAGGCTGCCAGGGGGGCCGAAGCCGCGACGGTCGCCGGGGCCGAGGGAACAGCAGCAGGCGCTGAACCGCCAGCAGCCTTTTCACCCGCCGCACCGATGCGCGCGACGACGGTACCCACGGCGACGGTCTTGTTCACCTCGACGAGGATCTCCAGCAGCGTGCCCGCGGCCGGCGCGGGGATCTCCGCGTCCACCTTGTCGGTGCTGATCTCGTAGAGGGTCTCATCCTTGGCCACCGTGTCCCCGGGCTGCTTGTGCCACTTGAGGACGGTGGCTTCCGCGATGCTCTCGCCCATCTGAGGCATGACGACATCGAAGGCCATTGGGAGCTCCTTAAAGATCCGGCGTACGGAGGTGGTGATCGGTGCGCTGCTGGAAGGCGTGGGCGATCGCGAGCAGGCGGGCGTCCGAAAGGGCCGGGCCCATCACCTGCATGCCCACAGGTAGATTCTCGTGGAAACCGGCCGGGAAGGCGAGGGCCGGAATGCCCGCGAGGGGCGCGGCGACCGCGTAGGCGTCCGCGAGGTACATGGCGAGGGGGTCGGACATCCGATCCCCCAAGGGAAAGGCGACGGTGGGGCTGGTGGGTGTGGCGATCACATCCACCGCCTCGAAGGCCCGGTTGAATTCCTGGGCTACGAGGGCCCTGGCCTTGAGGGCCTTGAGGTAGTAGGCCTCGTAGTGGCCCTTGGATAGGCAAAAGGTCCCGAGGAGGATGCGTCGCTTGGCTTCATCGCCGAAGCCCGCGTCTCGGGTGGCGGAGATCATGGCATCCAGGCCCCCGGATATGGCCTCCCTCAGACCATAGCGAACCCCGTCAAAGCGACTCAGGTTGGCGGAGACCTCACTCGTCACCAGGATGTAATAGGCCTCGATGGCCGCGTCGGTCGTCGGCAAGGCGATGGGATGAAGGGTGGCCCCGGCCTCTTGGAACACATCGAGAGCGGTCTCCACCACGCTGCGGACGCCCGGCGCGAGCCCTTCTCCGAAGTATTCCTTCGGAAGACCGATCCGAAGGCCCTTCAGGTTCGCGGGAAGCAGCGGGGATAGGAGGGCGTGGTCAGGGAGGTCCACCGAGGTGCTGTCCAGGGGATCTTTGCCGACCATTACGGAATACGCCGCCGCCACATCCTCTGCGGACCGGGCGACGGGGCCCACCTGATCCAGGGAAGACGCCATGGCGGTGAGGCCATAGCGGCTCAGGACGCCGTAGGTGGGGCGCAGCGCCGTCACATTGCAGAAGCTCGCGGGCAGGCGCACGCTGCCGCCCGTGTCGGAGCCCAGGGCCAAGGGGGCATAACCCGCGGCCACGCTCACGATGCTGCCGCTGGAACTGCCACCGGGCGCGCGGGTTGGATCCCACGGATTTCGAGCCGGTCCGAAGGCGCTGTATTCGCCGCTGGATCCCATGGCGAACTCATCCATGTTCGCCTTGAGGATGGGCACCGCGCCCGCCTCCAGCAGGCGCCGGACCACGGTGGCGTCGTAGGGCGCGCGGTAGCCTTCGAGGATTTTCGAGCCGCAGGTGAGGGGCTGTCCCGACCAGTTCAGGTTGTCCTTCAGGGCCACGGGGAGGCCCAGCACCGGTGTGTGCTTCCCTTTTGCGATCCGGCTATCGGCCTCTCGCGCCAAGGCCAGGCTCGCTTCAGGGGCCGTGGCGATCACCGCGTTGAGGGAGGGTTCCAGGGCGGAGATGCGTTCCAGGGCCGCGCCCACAAGGGCCTCGGCCGTGGTGTCCCCGGCCACGAGCTTAGCCCGCGCCTCCGCCATGGTGCTGCCAAGGACCATTCCCTCTCCTCAGGGACCTGAGTGTGCCAGCAGGATCGCCCCCCTGCCTATGGCGGGTCCGTCCGCCCCACAGACCACGCGGGAATTCCCTGACTCTCAGGAGGGTCTCCTGCATTGGAAATGGAAATAGGCTACCATTCGGGTTCCCAGCCCTCTTTTCTCCATGTCACGCGGAGCGGCGGAACAGCCTGGAGCCATGTCGCCTTCCAATCCCTACGAACTTCTTGAAGTGTCTCCCAGCGCCACCGCGGAGGAGATCAAGTCCGCGTACTTGCGGCTCGCGAAACAGTGGCACCCGGACCGCTTCACAGGCGCGGAGAAGGCCCAGGCGGAGCAGCGTTTTCGCGATCTGAACGAGGCCTACACGCTGGTGAAGGACCCGGTGCGCCGTTCGGCCTTGCCGCCGCCTTCGGCCACGCCGAAGGAATCAGCCCCAGCCCCTGCGCCTCTGGACCGCACCGCCAAGGATTGGTACGACGAAGCCAAGACGGCCTTCGACCAGAACGACACGGGCAAGTCCCTGGCCCTCGTCCAGTACGCCATCCGACAGGATGGGCGCAAGGCGGAGTTCTTCGTCCTTCAAGGCCAGACGCTGGAGCGGATGGGGGATCCCCGCAAGGCCCTCAAAAGCTACGAAGTCGCCCTCGGGTTGAACCCCAAGGACGCCGACACCCTCATCCGCATGGCGGATATCTACGCCATGGAAGGCATGAAGGCCCGATCCGAGGCCAGCCTTCAGGCCGCCCGGCGGATCGCTCCGAACCATCGCCGATTCAAGGCACCACGCCCCTCCGCCGAGGCAAAGGGGAAAGGCAAGCTTCCTGCTTCAGAGGGAAGCCTGGCCGACCAGGCCAAGGCCCTATGGGGCCGACTCACCGGAAAGGGCTGAACGATGCCGGGGCTCCACCATGCAGGCATGACGGATGTGGGCTGCGTCCGCAAGCACAACGAGGACAACATGCTCATGGCCCCTGAGCTGGGGCTCTTCGTCGTTGCCGACGGCCTGGGCGGACACGCCGCGGGAGAGGTGGCCAGCCAGATCGTCGTGGACACCGTGGGCCGCTTCGTGGCGGACACGGTGGAACAGGAGCGGACCTGGCCTGTGGACTACGATGCCGCGCTCAGCTACAACGCCAACCGCCTCCGAGCCGCCGTCAGTCTTTCGGACAAGGCCATTGCCGAAGACATCCGCGTGAATCCCGAGCGCGAGACGATGGGCTCCACCGTCGTCGCGATCATGGTTCACGAGACCAAGGCGACCTTTGCCCATGTGGGCGATTCCCGGGCCTATCGGCTCGATGCGGATGGCATCTATCAGGTGACCCGGGACCACTCCTGGGTGGCTGAGCAGGTGGCCAACGGCATCCTGACCCCCTCGGAAGCCCGGGTCCACCCCTTCCGCAATGTCATCACCCAGGCCCTCGGGAACGGGGGAGACCTTGCGGTAGAAGTGCAGGAACTAGACTTATTGGAATCGGAACGGCTGTTGCTTTGCTCGGATGGACTGTCAGGCATGGTGCCTGATCAGCAGATCTGGGACATCGTCAGCCAAGCCCCCTCCTTCCAGGCAGCGGTGGAAGCCCTCATCTCCGCGGCCCGAGCGGCGGGAGGCGAGGACAACATCACCGCCATCCTCGTGGGAATCGGGAACGACGAGGCCCTCCCTAAGAAAATTCAGTCTTGACCCCCCACCTTCGGGTGGTAGATTTATCACCACTTATCCATTCATCCGGCAAAGCGAGGCTCCTGTGGGACTCTTCGGCGGCAAGAACAAGAGTCTGGTCGGCTTGGACATCGGGTCCAGCTCGGTCAAGGTGTGTGAGGTCCAGACCACCGGCAAGGGTGCGACGCTCCGTCACAAAGTCGTGAAGATTGGCGCGGCGCCGATTCCGGCGGACGCCATTGTGGACGGCGACATCATGGACAGCAGCGCCGTGGCCCAAGCCATCCGTCAGGCCATGGGGCAGTTGCGCATCAAGAATAAGGATGTGGCCATTTCCCTGTCGGGACAGCAGGTGATGGTCAAGAAAGTGACATTCCCGCTCATGAGCCCCGCCGAGCTTTCGGAAAGCGTGCGGTGGGAAGCGGAGAGCTTCTTCCCGGCCGGGCAGGGCATGGATGCCTACGCCCTCGACTTCGATGTGATCGAAGAGCGGCCCCAGGACGGGAACATGGATGTGGTCCTCGTGGCCTGCCGCAAGGACAAGCTCGAGTCCTATGTCTCCTGCGTCGCCCAGGCCGGATGCGTCACCCGGGTCGTGGATGTGGATGTCTTCGCCCTCCAGAACGCCCATGAGGTGAACAGCGGCCCCAGCGGGCCGGATGAGGTCTCCGCCCTGGTGAACCTCGGCTCCACCTTCGCCAATCTCGCCATGATGGTGGGTCGCCGGGCCATGTTCTGGCGCGACATCACCTGGGGCACCACCCGCTACCTCGACAAGCTCCAGGAGGATTGGGGCGTGAGTCGGGAAGGGGCCCAGTCCCTGCTGGCCGGGCAGCCTGCGGAGGGCCACACGCCCGACGAAGTGCAGGGCAGCCTGAATGCCGTCTCGGAAGCCTTCGGCGATGAGCTGGCCCGCACCATTGATTTCTTCCGCAGCAGCTTCAAGGTGGACCGCCTCGACCGCATCCAGCTCGCGGGTGGCGGCTCCCTTGTGAACGGCCTGCCGGAAGCGCTGAAGGATCGCCTGCGCGTCCCCGTGGAACGCTTCAACCCCTTCCAGGGCATGGATGTGGACGCCACCGTGGATCCGGGTGCTCTTCGCCAGATGGGCGGCGGCGCGGCCGTCGCCGTGGGTCTGGCCCTTCGTCAGATGGGTGACCGATGATCAAGATCAACCTCCTTGGTGAGTCCCTGTCCCAGGCCGGGGCGAGGGCGGCGGCCTCCGAGCCAGCTGCGCTCTACGCGGACGAAGGCGCCCGAAAGACCCTTCCCATCGCGGGCGTGGTCGTGGGCATCCTCGGCGCGGCCATCGGCGCCGTCTACTACCTCTATTTGAACAATCAGATTGATACGAAGAAGGCCCAGGCCGCCCAGCTTCAGAAGCAGCTGGACGAGCTCAAGCCCTACATTGATCTGGAAGCCAAGTTCCGCAAGAAGAAGGAAGAGCTCCAGAATAAGGAGCAGGTGCTGGTGGACCTGCGTAAGCGCATGCAGCTCCCCGTCTATTTCCTTCAGGAACTCGCGGACAGCCTTCCGGATGATGTCTGGTTCCAGTCCATTCAGCAGAACGGCATGACGGTCACGATCCAGGGCCAAGCCCGAAACTTCGAGTCCATCAACGCCTTCTACAACAACCTCCAGCAGCGGACGCGGTGGTTCAAGTCCGTGAACTACCCCGGTGGCCAGAAGGATTCGGCCGGCAACTGGGTGAATTTCACGATCACCTTCCAGCTCCAGAACGCGGTCTAGGAGATTCGCCATGAACCCGAACCTCCAAAAACAGATCCTCGTCGGCCTCATCGCGGGCCTGCTGATTTCCGGTGTCACCTACCTCCTGTTGGGCGGCAAGCGGGACGAGCTCAAGGCCGTCACCACCAAATGCGAAAAGCTCACGCTGGATGTCCAGAAGGGCCAGCAGCTCAAGGCCAACTACGAAAAGCTCAAGGAAGAGGTGGAGAAATCCCAGGCGCGCATTGACAAGCTCGTCGCCCTGATGCCCACCGATACCGATACCGGTCAGATCCCCTACAAGATCAAGAAGCTGGCCGACAACTCGGGCATTGACCAGTCCTCCTTCACCGTGAAGGGGGAGCGCAAGGACAAGTACTACACCGAGCGCATGATCAACTTCACCTTCCGGGCGGGCTACAACAGCTTCGGGCTCTTCGCCTCCCAGGTGTCCGGCTATGAACGCATCATCAGCCTGTCGAACCTCCAGTTCACGCGCATTGATAGCAAGACTTCGCCCTACTCCATGACCGTGAACGCGACCGTCAGTGCCTATGTCTACAACCCCGAGCCCGCGGCCGCGCCCGCCGCGCCCGCCAAGCATTAAGGAGGCCCGGATGAAACCCCGCCTTTCCTACCTGCCGCTGCTCATCGGGGGATTTCTTTCCCTGAGCGCCCAGGCTCCCAAGGCTGCCGCCAAGCCCGCCGCTCCTGCGGCGACGCCCGATGCCTCGGCTGCCAACGCCGCGGGACAAGCCACCGCCGCCGCCGCCGATGACATCACCGTCATCACGCCGATCCCCTACGCACCGACCCTGAAGCGGGATCCCTTCGCCGTTCCCAACGATGATGCTTCCAAGAGCCAGGGGAACATGGTCGAGGATATCGCCGTCAAAGGCGTGGTCCGGGGCAATGATGGCAAATTCCTTGCAGTCATCGTGGACAGCCACGGAAAGTCGACATTCGTACCCGTCGGATTCCGCCTGAGGGATGGGGAGATCGTCTCCATCACCCCCCAGGGTGTGACCTTCCACCAATGGGAACTGAACACCACCAACCGCTCCGTTTACCGCACAGTCGTCAAGACATTCAAGAATGAGGAGGTGAAATGATGAACGCGCGCCTGAGTACCCTTCTGGTGGCAGGA
>JAFDVN010000095.1 GCA_018269025.1 Acidobacteriota bacterium
CCATTATCCGGGTCCGTCGCCTTGAACCGCGCGTGGGACGCGGCGCGAATCCAGTTGCGGATGTCCTTGGCCCTGGGAGAGGCTGTGTCACCTGGCAGGCCGGCGGAGACCGTGGTGTTCACATTGGCTTGGGTAACCAAAGATCCGTCTGGCCGGACCAAGCCAAGGAAAGTAACTGTGAGGTTTCCGTTCTGAGGATTTCCGGGATTGGCGGGATCGTATTTTGAAACGGTGAGACTCGCCTTGGGCGTATACACACCACCGCTTGGGCCCGTCAAGGTGAAGGTCATGCGCCGGTTGTAGGTGGGATCGTTGTCGCCGCTGTCCTGGTTGTCGAAGAGCGGGCTGTACATCAAGGCCTGCGTGGACCCGGAGAAGTCGAAGAGCGTGACGACTTCGGGCTTCAGCGTGGAGGCGTTGGTCTGCTGGTACAGGTCCAGGAAGTCAGTCTTGGTGACCTGGAGACGCGGATCGAGCTGGGCCATGGCCGGGAGGGCGAGGCCGAAGAACAGCGCGAACGCGAGAAGGCGGCGGGACATGGACATGGGAACCCCCTGGGCCTTGAGGTGATCAGTTGGTGGAGTGGGACACGGGCGTGGTGATCCACGACTCGCGGGAATGCTGGAAGGAAGTCGAACCGGCGTAGGTGACCGAAGCGTTGGATCGCACAGACCAGATGAGTGGCGACACCAGCATGGTGTTCACATTCTGGCTGATGCCCGTGCTGGGAAGGCGCCCCATCTGGGTGAGGTCAATGTTGAACTTGGCGGTCTTGTTCGAGGAGGGCGTCGTGACCATCTCGCCCGTGGCGGCGATGTTCACGCTCTTGCCCAACTGATCAGGATTGCTCGTCAGGTAATTCATCTGCGCGGCGAGGGCCTTGCTCCCGGTGCTGGCGGAGCCGAGCGCCTGGTTGGGCGTGTACATCCAGAACACGGCCCAGTTGATGCCGGTGTCCGTCTCGTTGAAGAGTTCGGCACCCTGGCGGCTGGAACTGGTGATCCGGAGTTCTCGGAGCGAATCCCGGGACATGCCGAAGGCGGCCACCATGAGCAGCACGAGGAGCATGAGCACCACGATGATCGTGATGGCGCCCTCTTCGCGTTTGCGGGCCTTGGAAATTCGCTGAGTCATCATCGTTCCTCCTCCGGCGGCCATCACAGGCTCAGGCCGAAATGCCGGGGCACCAGCACCAGGGTTTCCTGGTGGGTGTTGTAGGTGAGAGTGGGGGTCGAGGTGGTCTGATTGAATTCGGTTCTCGCCGTGGCGGTGCGGGTGGTCAGGTCCACACGCACGGCGGCGGGAATGTTGCGGAACCACACCAGATCCCGCGCGGCGGTGGTGGCGTTTTGCGCGGCGATATTCGTGAAGCCCGTCACGCCGTAGGAGGCGAGCTGGGAATTGAGCGTGCCCGGTCCCGCCGTGCCGCCCGCGCCGAGGATGCCCGCGTTGAAGTCCGTGCCCGTGTACCCGTAGCCCGCCCAAACCTTGTCCGGAGTGGTGCTGGTGTCACCGGGATTGAGGCTCATGTAGAACTTGAGGCCCGTCACATTCTCGGCCACGACGGTGGCGGAGTAGTTGGCCGTCGCCGGCGCGCCGCCCGTGAGGTAGGACACGAAGCCGGAGGGGTTGTAGTTCTCCTGTTCCCGAACGAGGCAGGGGATGTCCTTGTTGGGGTCGTTCGGATCCAGCTTCTGGGGCTGGATGCTGTAGCGGACTTGCTGGCCGACCTCCACGAAGAGCACCTTCGCGCCGTCCAGGTGACCGTAGGGGTCCAGCAGCGAAGTGCCGGTGGACCCGCCACCCGCCGCCTGGATCGAGGCGGAAGGCGTGATGACGATCTGGTTTCCGGAGCCGGCCGCGACGCTGGAAATGCCGCGACCCGACAGGCTGTCCTTGAAGATCACCGCCATGCCCTGCTTCACCGAAGCCGCCTGACCGGAAGTGCCACAATCCACCGTGAAGGTGGTGGAAGTCGGAACTGTGGCGACCACTCCGGACTGCACCGCCGTGGCGATGAGGCTGTTGGTGCCCGGGATCGCGCCCTTCAAGGTGCCTTCAAAGGGCAGCGCATCGTCGGAGTACATCAGCAATTCGTCGGAGGTGATGACCATGTCGCTGCCATCCGCATTGCCCTTCTTGATGGTCACGGCGACATTGGGATTGATCGCGAACAGCGGGTTGGCGCCGCTGACGGGAATGCTCTGGGGCCCGCCCCCGGCGATGTCGGTGGGAAGCAGCAGCATCCCGGCCGTGTTCATGTCGTCGTAGAGCAGATCCAGCGATAGGCGATTCCGGCGGGCGCTCGACATCTTTTCGCCTGCGGTGTAGAAGGTGCCGAGACTGGCCTGGAAGACTTTGGCCATGCCCGCCATGAGCAGCGCGGTGAACACCATGGCCACCAGCAGCTCCACGAGGCTGAAGCCCTTGGTCCGAGAGGGGAAGATCCGCCGCTTAGCCATGGTTGAAGGTCCTGGAAAGGGTGACGGTGCGCGTGACGATGGGGCCGCCCTGGTAGGAGGCCTCCTGGAAGGTGACGATGGTGGTGACGATGGCGAGGGTGCCCGTCGCGCCGGTGTAGGTGCCCGCGTTGGCCGAGCTGGTGGTCGCGGTGAAATAGGCGGTCTTATCCACCGCGTTGGTGGCCGTGGAGTCGGGATGTGAACCCCGGTAGGTGAACTGCTCCACCACCGGCGCGGCGCCGAAGTAGTTGTTGCCGTAGGTGACGGTGCCACCGTAGGTCTGGGTCTGGAGGGATTGGCGGGCCTGAACGGCCACGGAGTCCAGCACCTGGTTCGCCACGAGCACCGCCGTGTTGAAACTGCGGGACCGGGTGTTGGACTTGAGGGCGACCGTCTCCAGAGCCGCAAGGCCCAGCAGGCCGACGGCCATGATGAAGGCGGCGACGAGGAGTTCGACCAGGGAGAATCCGGCTTCGCCCCGGCGATCAAGGCGCTTAAGGGGATGCGGAAGGTTCATCACAGGCGCCTCCAGGTGGTCGCGTTGGTGCCCTTGTAGAACTTCATGATGCTGGTGCCGCCATTGGTGACGAGGACGATGCCCATGGGCGCGCCCTGGAAGGGCTGTCCGCCTTTGAGGCCCACCACGGCGACATAGAAGCCATCGCTGAAGCGCTGGGTGTACCCGTTCACATTGATGGCGTTGTTCACGCCGCCGGTGAAGAGGTTGTTGCCCAAGGCGCTCAAGTAGGGCTCGGCGTTCCAGGGGGCGAGGGTCTTGAGATTGGGCGCTGATCCCAGCGCCGTGGTCATCCAACCCGCGTTGTTGGCATCCACGACCCCAGCTTCCATGTGGTCGCGGCGTTGGGCGCCGGTGCCGGTGTAGGTGGATCGGAAGGTGCCGTCCCCCGTGCCATCAGTCTTCACATAGTCGAGGAAGAGCGGCGTGGCGCCTTCCCAGGTGCCGTTGGTGGTGAGGGTCACATTGCCCAGGGTGGTCTTGGCGTTCTCCTGGGCGGCGTAGAGGGTGCCTTCCACTTCGCTCATGACGGAACGGACCGCCTCTTCCTGGCGGCCTTGGGTGAAGTAGAACGCGCCCGCCGTGGCCAGGATGCCGACGATGGCGAGCACGACCAGCAGCTCGATAAGCGAAAAACCCGCGCTTCGGGATCTCATGCGCATGAGGACCTCGACGAAAAGGGTGAAAGGGACGGACAGGAGCAACCAGAATTTTTATCGGCCTTAATCTGCTTCATTTATACGCCGAGCGAGGCCGTTGTCACCGATTTCTGCAACGGAATGACTATTTTTTAGTCACACCGTGAAGGACTGGGGGTCCCGGTCCAGGCTCACACCCGTGCCCAGCGGGGGCGGGGCAACCCTCAGCGCCTCGCCAAGGGCCTCCCGAGTGGGGGACTTCACCAGGAGTTGGAAGCGCCACCGATCCTTGAGTCGCGCCACCGGAGCATCCAGCGGACCCAGCACCCGGAGTCCCGCCACCCGGCCCAGGCGGGTCTTGATCGCGGCGAGGGCGGCCTTCGCCTCCTCCGACTTTTCGGATTCCGAGCGGTACAGGGCGAGCGCCGCGAAGGGTGGATAGGCGAGGGCCTCCCGGTAGGGCAGTTCCTCCGTCGCGAAACCCTCAAAGTCCTGGGCCACCGCGTGGCGGATGGCGGGATGGTCCGGGGCGTAGGTCTGGAGGATGACGCGGCCGGGGCGTTCGGCGCGACCGGCGCGGCCCGCCACTTGCGTGAGGAGTTGGAAGGTGCGCTCGGCGGCGCGAAAGTCGGGGATCTTGAGGCCCTGGTCCGCGCCGAGGATACCCACCAGCGTGAGCTTCGGAAAGGTATGGCCCTTGGCGAGCATCTGGGTCCCGACGAGCAGATCCACCTCTCCGTGCTCCGCCGCCAGCAGGGCCGCCTCCAACGCACCGCGCCGTGAAGTGGTGTCCCGATCCAAGCGGAGGATGCGGGCGGATGGGAAGAGCCGCGCGAGTTCTTCCTCCACGCGCTCGGTGCCTTCGCCGACGCCCCGCAGATGGGCCTCGCCACAGAAGGGACACGCTTCCGGCGGCGCGGCCTCGTGGCCGCAGAGGTGGCATTTGAGCCGGTGCGCGGCGCGGTGGAAGGTGAGGCTCACGGAACAGTGCGGGCAGTCGAGGCTCTGGCCGCAGGCGCGGCACATCCAGAAGGATTCGTAGCCACGCCGGTTCAGGAGCAGCATCGCCTGTTCGCCCTTTGAGAGCGCGGCCTGGATGCCTTCCACGAGCCGGGGCGAGAAGAGCACCTTTTTTCGCGCGGCCTTGTAGGCTTCGCGCAAATCCACCACTTCAACGGCGGGCATCGTCACGCCCGCGGGTCGTTCGGTGAGGCGATGGAGCGCGTAGCGGCCGGACTGGGCGGCGTGCCAGCTCTCAAGCGAGGGCGTCGCGGAGCCGAGCACGACGGGGCAGCCTTCGATTTGCGCCCGCTTGATGGCGAGGTCGCGGGCCTGGATGCGGGGATGCTCTTCGGACTTGTAGGAGCCTTCGTGTTCTTCATCCACGATCACGAGGCCGAGGTTCCGGATAGGCGCCAGCACCGCGTTGCGGACGCCGACAAATATCTCCGCGCCATCCTGGAGCAACCGCACCACATCCGCCTGCTTTTCCGTGGCGTTGAGTCCGGCGTGACCCACCGCGACGCGCCCTGGAAAGCGGGCTTCCAGGCGGGACAGAAGCCGGGGCGTGAGGCCGATCTCGGGCACGAGCCAGAGCACGCGCTTGCCGCGCGCGAGCACCCGGCCCGCGAGGTCCAGGTAGACCTCGGTCTTGCCCGATCCCGTCACGCCATAGAGCAGGTGAGGATGGAAGGCATCGAGCGGAATCGCGTCCACCACCGCCCGCTGCTCCGCGTTGAGCGTGACGGTGCGATCCACGCCCGCCTCGCGCCGCTGGGAAAGCGGATCCACGCGCTTGAGCCGTTCGATGAGTCCGTGCCGTTCGAGCGTGCCGAGCACCGCGCCGCTGACCTTCGCCGCGCGGAGCAGGTCGGCTTCCATCAGCGCGCCATCGGCTTCCTCCAGCGCGAGCAGGACCCTGGCCTGTTGTTCCGTGACCCGGGAGGGATGGGGCTGGGCCGTGCGGCGCACCTCCGTCAGCCCCGCGCCTCGCAGGTCCTCCCGGTGGAGCAGCGTCGAAAGGGAGAGCGACCCCGCATGCCAGGCTTCGCCCACCCCCGCGAGTTCATCCCACGCGCCCGCGTCCCGCAGATCCGACAACCTCCGCCCATCGGGAAGCTCCGCGTCCCACCGGGGCTTCAAGGCTTGGGGCAGCGCGAGGGGAAGAAGGCTCGCTTCCGTCACGCCATAGTAGCGCGCGGCGAAGGCCATCAGTTCGCGCAACTTCGACGGCAGCATCGGAAAGGGATCGAGGACTTCCTCGATGGGCTTCAACTTCGCCGCAGGCGGAGCCGCGTCCGGCCCAAGCACGAGCCCCACCGCCGACGACGCCCGCACCTTCACCTTCACCCGCACCCCCGGCGCAAGCCCCGCCGGAGCGAGGTAGGTGAGCGGCGGAAGCGGCCGGTTGAGCGCGATGCGGGTGGGGACGAGGGTCATGTGGGAACGGGTAGACTAGCAACATGCTGGTCCTTGGCGTGGAAAGCTCCTGTGATGATTGCTCCGCGGCGGTGGTGAAGGAGACGGCCTCTGGCCCGATCTTGAAATCATTGGTGCGACGCAGCCAGGACGCGCTGCATGGGCCCTTCGGCGGCGTGGTGCCGGAGCTGGCGGCACGGGAACATCTGCTCCAGGTGCGCGGAACGATCCAGGAGGCGCTGGACAAGGCGGGCGTGGGCCCGGCGGATCTGGATCGCATCGCGGTCACGCGCGGGCCGGGACTCGTGGGCAGCCTGCTGTGCGGCTTCAGCGCGGGCAAGGCCCTGGCGTGGCGGGAAGGCAAGCCGTGGGTGGGCGTGCACCATCTGCTCGGCCACCTCAATGCGGCGCGCTTCAAGGATCCGGACCTGCCATTCCCCGCCCTGGCCCTGCTCGTGAGCGGCGGGCACACGCACCTCTACCTCGCCAAGGATTGGACGAGTCTCGAACTCCTGCGCAAGACGCGCGATGACGCCGCGGGCGAAGCCTACGACAAAGCCGCGCGGGTGCTGGGCTTGGGCTATCCAGGGGGCCCGCCGGTGGATGATTGCGCGCGACGCGCCGCCAAAGCCGCCGAACCCTTCACGCCGCCGCGCTTCCGGGATGGTCAGCCCGCCTGGAGCTTCTCCGGTCTCAAGACCGCGTTGAAGCTACGGGTCGAGAAGAACCCGCGTCTCGCCACCGCAGGTGCCGAGGACGCAGAGGTCCAAGCCCTCTGCCGCAGCCTCCAGGAGGCCATCGCCGCTTGGTTGCTCAAGCCCATCCCCGACATCGCCCGGGAACAGGGGGCGAAGAGCCTCATCCTCAGCGGCGGCGTCGCCTGCAACTCCGAGTTGCGCGAGCGGGCGGCCCTCGTCGCCGAACGGGAAGGCCTCGTCCTCGCCATTCCGGAGCCCAAATTCTGCACGGACAACGGCGCCATGATCGCCGCCGCGGGCGCGAAGTTGCCCCTGGAAGCGGGCTTTGGACTCAACGCCGATTCGGACCTGCGCCTCGGAGCCTGACATGGAAGTCACCCGCGAAGATGTGCTCCACTGCGCGAAGCTCGCGCGCCTCAGCCTGGGGGACGAGGAGATCGAACCGCTTCGCCAGGCCATGACCCAGTTCCTGACCCGCGCGGAGAAGCTGGACGCGCTGCCCTTGGAAGGCGTGGAGCCCCTCTTCCACCCCCTGGCCCTCGCCCTGCCCCGCCGGGAAGATGAGCCCGGCCCCAGCTTCACTCAGGAGCAGGCCCTCGCCAACGCGCCCGAGCAGAGCCAGGGCCACTTTGTCGTGCCGAAGGTCCTGTAGGGTCTACCAGTCCGACCCACCGGAATCGCCGCCGCCCGAATCGCCCCAATCGGAGCCGCTGGACGCATCGGATTCCCCCCAGTCCTGGCTTTGCCCCTGATCGGAAGAGCCGGAGGCGTCCCATCCTCCGCCCGAATTGGACGAGGAGCGATGTCCGCCGCCGAGCATCTCGCCCAGAATCACGCCCGTGAGCAGGCCGCCGAGGTTCGGCCCTTGGCCCATTTGCCCCATCCCTTGGCCCATGCCGCTGAAGCCCTGCTGCTGGAGCATTGCCGGATCCGGGTCCAGACCCAGGCGGCGGCGCGCGGCGGGGGGCAGCTCCTCATCTTTCAGCTCCTGAATGCCCGCCTGGGCGCCGCAGTAGCCGCAGGTCCACTTCACGGTGCGGACCTCGTCATAGGCGGACTTCATTCCATCCCCCGAAGCCCCGCAGGTGGGGCATTTGGCGTAGGGACACACGAAGGTGTGACCATCGCCGATGCGGCCGCTGGTCATGCCGCGCTTGGCCGCGCCCAACTGTTCGGGGCGGTCGCCCTTCCCGCGCATGGCGAAGTAGATGACCGCGAGGACGATGAGGATGACGAGGAAGGCGCCCATGGGCTTCTCCTGAGGAGTCCCAGTGTAGGCCCTCCCTGTCAGAATCGCGCCATGCCCTTCCACCTGGATCGTCCCAGCCCCTGGCGCGTCGTCGGACTCATGTCCGGCACCTCCGCGGATGGCGTGGATGTCGCCCTCATCGAGGTGGACCCGGGCGGCTTCGATGGCGGCGCGCCCTTCCTCCATCTACTGGGCCATGCCCACACGCCCTATCCAGAGGAGCTCCGAGCTTCCGTGCTCGCGGCCGCGGGGAACCGACTCGACCCCGCGGGCCTCTGCGTCCTCCAGCGCCAGATCGGCGATCACCACGCGGAGGCCGCATCCGCGCTCTGCGCCCATCTCAATCTACGCCCGGATCTGGCGAGCCTCCACGGCCAGACGGTGCAGCATCACCCCGCCCAGGGCGCGACCCTCCAGCTCGCGGATCCCTACGGGCTCACTGAGCGCTTGCGCTGCCCCGTCGTCTTCGACTTGCGCCGCCGGGACATGGCCCTGGGCGGCCAGGGCGCTCCGCTCGTGCCGAAGGCCGAGCTCTGGCTCCATGGCGCGGATCGCCCCTTCCTCGCCCTGAATCTCGGCGGCATCGCCAACGCGACCATCTGGGATGGGCACACGCTTCATGCCTGGGACCTCGGCCCCGGGATGAGCCTTTTGGATCTCGCGGCGAAGCGCTGGCTCGGAATGGACTACGACCCGGATGGACGCCATGCCAGCGGCAAGGTAGAGGACGCGAAGGTCGCGGCGTGGCTCCGGCATCCCTACTTCGAGACCGCACCGCCCAAATCCACGGGACGCGAAACCTTTGGCGAAGCATGGCTGGAAGGGGAAGCCCCAGGCCTGGAGCATCTCCCCGTGGAGGATCGCCTCGCCACCCTCGCGGCCTTCAGCGCCGCCGCCATCGCCCACGAACTCCATCGCGTCCGTCTTCCGCTTTCGGGCGGCCTGCTGAGCGGCGGCGGCGCGAAGCATGAACGGCTCCTCCGCGAACTCGGTGACCGGGCGCCCGCCCTCACATGGCGCGTGGATGCGGCCCTGCCCGCCGGAAGCCGCGAAGCCGTGAGCTGGGCCCTCCTCGGCGCCGCCTCCGCCGCCGGATTCCCCGGCAACTTCCCCGCCGTCACCGGTGCCCGGGAGGAAGCCATTCTGGGAGCGTGGGTGTTTCCGGGATAAAGTGAACCTGTTCCATTCAGGGAGACTGCGAAATGCGGCTTAGGGCTCTATGTGCAAGTTTCGTGATGACGCTATCGCTTGTGGCAGGGGTTACCGATCCCGACTCTACCCACACGCTCAGAGTCGAAGGTTCCAAGGTGGTGTCCAATTACACCTTTGCCATGCCCCACGCGCACTTCACCTTGGTCTCAGGGCAAGTGGCGAGGGTCTTCGCAGGAAAGACCTGTGTGGGGTTTTGTTTCGAGGGCAACGGCTCCGCGGATTTCGTGTCCAAACTGGCCACGGAAGCAACCGTTCTGACTTCGAATCTAGCAGATAACAATGGCCCAAAGCCGGTTGACGCCAAGGATGGTCTCCACACCGGCGTCGCCTTCCAGAAAGCCATCTTCTGGTTTGGTGGGCGAGAAGTACCCGCCTTCGCGGGTGCTGATGGCACTGCCATGAATGAGGTGTTCACGGCGATTCGGACTCGATTCCTCTCTGACGGGCTGCCCTCCGGTTTGACCGCCGCCCTGTCCTACACCGAGAACGGTCGCCCGAATCCCTATGTTCAAGCAAACCTTGATGCATCAATACCTTTCGTCTATGAGCTCGACCCCTACCATTCTCGATTCGAATCCCTCTACCTGCTCTCTAGCAAGAACCTTCAAGACCCATTGCTGAAAGGCTTTCTCAACCCCGTCACGATCAGCCAACAACCCATCGGCTGGGACCTCCACCAACCGGTCCTTGGCGAGTACATGCTTCGCAGCGTTGCCTTGGATTTGACCCAGACGGCTCCTCTTCACGGTGTTCTCAAAGTGAAGGAGACGGTCCAACCTCTCTTCTATCCCCTCAAGTCCATCCGCATGAACCTGCAACGGGATCATTGGGGTCACAATGGCATGGGACTCGTTTCCCACAAGGAAATCATCCGTCGTATCACGGATGCGGATGGCCACGCACTCGCCTTCACCCAGGACGCCTCTGAAGTCACGGTCGAGCTTCCTTCGGCAGCCCCGGTGGGGGCATCGAAGGAACT
This sequence comes from Acidobacteriota bacterium, assembly GCA_018269025.1. Lineage (GTDB taxonomy): Bacteria > Acidobacteriota > Holophagae > Holophagales > Holophagaceae > JAFDVN01. Next base: position 10,174 of record JAFDVN010000095.1, read on the forward strand.
CACCTTTGAGATTGAAGGCGACTTCCTGGTCCCACCCACGAATGGGAACTACTGGCAGCTCGGGACCACTGCGTGGTTTCCCCAACCCGACCTCAACGGACAGATGTACACCTGGGACGCAGTCATCCGGGTCAAGAAGCCCTGGATTGCTTTTTCCTGTGGGGACACGGTTCGCCGGGGCGAAGAAGGGGATTTTTCGGTGGTGGAGACGCGTTCCGATAAACCCATCGCCTTCGGCGTAATCTTGGCTGGCGAATATTCCATCCAACGAGAGACCCGTGATGGATTGACGGTGGAGGTGGCCACCTACGGAGGCAAGGCCCAGTTCTCAAAGGCCCTGCTGGACATGGCCTTCCCAATCTTCAAGTACTACCAGGCCTTCCTTGGCCCCTATCCCTACAAGGAATTCCACATTCTTGAAAAGAATGAATGGGGATACGGCCAAGCTCCAGCCTCCATCATGTTCATCACCAAAGAGGCTTTCAATCAGACCATTGATTTCACCAGCCAGGTCTATTCCCAAGGCGTTCGCGGGCGCTTTGTGCATGAAATCGCCCACCAATGGTGGGGATGTGTCGTCAAGATGCCCAGCTCCCAGGAGCAATGGATCACAGAGTCCTTCGCGGATGCCTGCGCCGCGATGGCCCTACAGGACTGGCCCCAAGGTCGGGGAAAAAGTGAATATGTGAAGCTCGTCGCCCATTGGAAGGGCGAAGCTGAATTCGCGAAAGATAAGGGGACGATCCCAACCTGCAACAACAACTACAACCCAGATGATTCCTACGAGAATTTCCGCGTCCGGACCGGCCTGCTCTACAACAAGGGGGCTTGGCTTCTGTATTGCATCCGGAAGGAAATCGGCGACGACAAATTCGCGACTTTCCTGAAGTCCTATCAAGACAACTTCAAATGGAAATTCGGCTCCACGAAAGATGTCGAGGGCCTGCTTTCCTTCATGACCAAGAAGGATTGGAAGCCCTGGTTCGACAAGTACTATTGGGGAACCGGAATGCCCGACGCGAAAGAATGAGCCGAGGATGATTCAGACACGCAGAACCAGAAAGGCCGTCGCACTCGCGGCGGCCTTTCTGATTCTCGCCTGTCGTCCGCAGGCGCGGCCCCACACGGTGGTCATGGCGTGGGAAGCCTTTCCCTTGAGCTTCGATCCCCGCACGGGGAATGATCAGGCGAGCGAGCGGCTGCTGGCGCTCACGCACCAGGGGCTGCTCCGAAGGGACGCGAACCTGAATCTCGTGCCCGACGGGTGCCTAGCCTGGCGGTGGGAAAGGCCATACACGGAACTGGCCTTCGACTTCCCCGCGCGAGGGCGGGAACCCGCCTCCTGGTTCCGGTTTTCTCCCGGGAAATACCTTCATGCGGAGGACGCACTCTGGAGCGTGAAGGCGCTTCTGGACCCGGCCGTCCATGGAGCCAAGGCCTCCGTGTTCCAGGTCGAGCTCGCTTCCGCCTGGGTCGCGGGCGCGACGCTTCACCTCCGACTCAAGGCACCCGATCCGGGCTTTCCTTCCAACCTGATCCGGGGCGGACTCGCGCTGGTGCCCGAAGACGCGAGCGGTGACAACCCGCCCGGCACTGGGCCCTACCGGATCCTGTCCCGGGTTCCCGAGCAGGCCATCCTGCTCGAAGCACGACGGGATCATCCGGACTTCAAAGGCCGGAGCAACCCCCAGGATCTCGAGGTTCGGCTCATGCCTGATGCCACGGCGCGGCTGTTGGCGCTGCGCCATGGCAGCGTCCAGCTCGCCCTCAGCAACCTGCCGCCGGATCTCGCGGCGGCGGCCGGGCCGCGGGTGGTGGTCCGCACCGTGCGGGGCGCATCGGAAGAATATGTGACCTTTCGCTGCACCGATCCCGCGTTGAAGGACGCTCGGGTGCGGAGGGCGCTCAGCCTGGCGCTGGATCGGGAGTTGATGATTCAGACCTTGCGCAAGGGCTGGGCGCGGCCCGCCTGGCGCTTCTTCCCGCCGCGCGAAGGCACGACACCGCCCCTCCCGGACATCGCCACCCGGCGAGATGAAGCCATGCGCCTCCTGGACGAAGCGGGCTTCACCGGCCATCCCCGCTTGACGCTCACTTTGCTCACGACGCCGGAGGTGGAAGCCCGCGCGAAGGCCCTCGCGATCCAGGACCAGTGGCGGAAGGTCGGCGTGGAACTGCATCTGGAAACCAAGGAATTCGGCGCGCTCTATTCGGATGTGGTCGCGGGAAGGTTCCAGGTGGTGAGCCTGCGGTGGACGGGCGTGACGGATCCGGCGATCCTGCGGCGCATCTTCCATTCCACTTCGGTGCCTCCTTCGGGTTTCAATCGCGGCCGCTACGACGATCCCGAGACGGATCGCCTGCTGGACGCTGCGGATCGCGCCGAGCCCGCCGCGCGTCAGGCCCTGCTGGACCAGGCCCAGGACCGCATCGCGGAGCAGGCGCCCTACGCCATGCTCTGGTGGCCAGACCAGATCCTCGCATCGGCCCCGGGCATCCACGCGGACCTGAACGGCGCGGGGGACTTCTCGGCGGTGTGGCGCGATAATCGGACGCCATGAGGCACGCGCGCTGGCTCGACCATCTGCCGCTCTGGGCGGTCTACGGGGCCGTGGCGCGCACGGGCATCTTCGAGCCCTGGG
>JAFDVN010000096.1 GCA_018269025.1 Acidobacteriota bacterium
CTCATGCAGGCGCAGCCCATCGTCGTCCAACCCAATCTGGAGCTGCTCACGCCGCTGCTTCAGAACCCCCACCGCCTCCTGCTCCTCGCCCAGCTCACGGAAGTGGAAGCCCTCGACACCATGGGTGCCTTCCGGCTCGGCCACGACACGCTCGTGCGCGCTCTGGAGCAAGGCGTTGGACTCGACGAGATGCGCGCGCGCCTCGGCGCCTCCAGCCAGGCCCTGCCCCAACCCCTGCTCCAGTTGCTGGAGGACCTCGGCCATCGCGTCGGCGAGGTCGAAGTCCAGCGCAATGTGCGTCTCATCCGCGCCCGCTCGAGCCAACTCGCGGAAGAGCTGAAGCTGCGGCCCGAGCTCGCGCCCCTCAAACTCAAGGCCCTTTCCGACACCGTGCTGGAGGTGCAGGGCGATGGCAACGCCCAGCACCTGCTCAAGCTCGCGGGCTACCTGCCCAAGCCCGGGCGCTTCCTGCCCGTGAGCTTGGACCAGGATGAAGACCTCTACCTGTGGGCCCTGGCCTCCCTCGCCTTCGTGGAGGAGAAGGGCATGGCCGCCCAACTCGAGCCCGTGCGCCAGATGGCCCGCCACGCGCTGCAAAAGCTCCATGACGAGGACCCCGTCCTCTACCAGGAAGTGGAACGCCGCCTGCCCATGCTGCACCTGGGGGCCAAGGGTGAGCAGCAGCCCGAGGACGAGACGCGGGGCATCCTCGACTACGCCGCGTCCCACACCCTCATCGTCGAGCTGACCTACCTGCCGCCCGCCGCCCATCGCACCCAACTCCGCCGGGTAACCCCCCGGGAGCTGAACGGCGACCACCTCATGGCCTTCTGCCACCTCCATCAGGAAGAGATGGCCTTCCGCCTGAAGCGCATCCAGGGCGTGCGGCTCCTCAACGAACGCGGCTGGAGCCCAGGGCAGAGCCAGGCGGGGTGAGGTCGGGCTTCAGGCTCCGGGCTGCACGGTTGGGCGAGGCAGCGCTAAAGGCCCCGTCAGCCTTCGACTTGCCCCACGACCATTCGTAGTCTGGCGAGCCGCAGGCATGGGTCGGCGCCAGCCGCGTAGCCCGGAGCCTGAAGCCAAAAAAGGGGCGCCTCACGGCGCCCCCCGCCCTTCTTCCGTGTTCCGGGCTCAGCGGCCCGGGGCCTTGACCCGCAGGGTGTCCATCACTTCCGCCCCCACGGGCTTCTTCGCGGGGATCACCAGGTAGGGCTGGCGTTCCCTCGGGGAGAGTTTCGACGCGACCTGCACGAGCTTCGCTTGGGCGTCTTCCTTGGCTGCGCGTTCGGAGGCGAGCTCCATCTTGGCGGCGGCGTTTTCAGACGCGATGGTCTGGATCTGGGCGTCCTTGTCCGCCACGCGCGCCGCGAGACCATCGGCGCGGTGCTTCTGCTGCAGGCCCCAGGCGCTCATGCCACCCAGGCCCACGAGGATCGGGAAAGCGGCGGCGGCCAACCACCAGTTGGGGCGGGGCTTTAGCATGGCGTGGCGGCGGCGCTCGGCTTCGCGGTGGAGGCTGTCCGCCAGTTCCGTCAGCTCGGGGCTCGGCGCGGATGAGGGCGCTTCCACCGGGGCGAGGCCCAGCAGCTCCCTCAGCTCGGACCGCAGTTCGACATCCTCGGCAGGTTCGAACCTGCGGCTCGGATCAGACCAGGACATGCACGCCTCCGCCGTCGGGGGGGTTGAGTTGCTCCTTGAGCTGCACCTTGGCCCGGTGGATCCGGGTCTTCACGGTGGCCTCAGGGATGGAAAGGATGTCGGAGATTTCCTTGATGGCGAGCCCTTCCACGACGAAGAGCCACAGCGCCTCGCGGAAAGTCGGGCTCAGGAGCTTCATGCGCTCGCGGACCTCGCGATTCAGCACATGGTCGAAGGCGGTGGCCCCGGAAGCCCCGGGCTCCATCACGGCTTCAAGGCTGAGGTTCTGGTTCTTCATCGGTCGGCGTTCGGTGAGCGCGAGGGTCCGCACCGTGCCGTACAGGAAGGCGGTGGGGTGCTCCACGGGGTTTTCGCGCTGCATGAGGATCACGAAGGCCTCCTGGGCGATGTCCTCGGGGTAGGTGGCTCCGTAGCGCCGGGCATAGCTCACCAGACGCGGGTACACCTCCGCGAAGGCGGCATGGAAGGTCTCCCGGCTCCCGAAGGGAGTGGCCTGGGGGTCCGGGTTTTGAGGGCAGGCGGGCTCGCCCATCACGATCTCCAACTCCCAGGATGCAGGCCCGGGCCGGGAGGTTCCAAAGATTGTTAGGCTCATGTCATGGCGACGCCTCTGGAAGCCTGGCGCGACACCCTGAAGGAACTCGGGGTGATGGGGTTGGTGCGGCCTGAGACGGGGGAAGCTCCATCTGTGCAGGCACTTCCGGAAGAGGGCCGGAGGCCGGAGGCTGGAGGCTGGAAGCCCGCCCCGCCGAAGCCCGAGGCTGGAAGCCCGAGGCCTGAAGCCCCTTACGCCCCACCTTCCGACCCCTTCGGCTGCCCACCGGAGGCGGCCGTGAGCGGGGCCGCGACCCTCGCGGACCTGGGATCGGCCATTCAGGGCTGCCTCAAGTGCGCCCTCGGCCCGGGTCGCATCCACTTCGTCTTCGGCGAAGGCGATCCCCACGCTGGGCTCCTCTTCATCGGAGAGGGGCCTGGGCGCGATGAAGACCTTCAAGGAAGGCCTTTCGTGGGCAAGGCCGGAGAACTGCTGGACAAGATGATCAGCGCCCTCGGCCTCTCCCGGCAGGAGGTCTACATCGCCAATGTGGTGAAGTGCCGTCCGCCGGACAACCGCACGCCCCTGTCGGACGAAGCCGCGGCTTGCCTAGGCTACCTGCGCCGCCAGATCGAGCTCATCCAGCCGAAGGTGATCGTCACCCTAGGCGCGACGCCCCTGCGGGAATTGCTCGGCTCCACGGAGGGCATCACCAAGGTGCGTGGCCAATGGAAGCGCCTGGAAGTCGGGGGCCGATCCATCCCCGTGATGCCCACCTTCCATCCCGCCTATGTGCTTCGCCAATACACCCAGGAGGTACGCCGCGCGGTGTGGGCGGATCTTCAGGAAGCAAAAGCCGAGCTGGATCGGGCCTAGTCCCATCGTCCTCATGGCATGCTGGTCGGACGACTTCGCGGAGCGCCCATGCGCCTGGTGAATGTGATCTTCTTCATCGCCATCGCCTTCCTGCTGGTGATGGCGGCCCATGTCTACACCACCAACCACGATGTGCTGGTGCAAGACATGATGATCCGGGGCGAAGGCGTCAAGGTCCAGACGGTCATCCTCATCTCGTTCCTGATCGGCTTCATCCTCAACTTCATCTGGGCGCTGATCATGGAGATCCGCCAGGCCATCAAGGGCCTGAACGCCTCCGCCGCCACGCGCCTGGGCCGCCGCATTTCCGAACAGATCCAGGATGCCCGTGACCTCATGGCCCATGGTCTGCCGAAGGAAGCCGAAACCATCCTGCGCGGCATCCTCGAACAACGCGAAGACCACGCCGAAGCCATGACGCTGTTGGGCGACTGCCTGCTCCGGGAAGGCGATCCCCAGGCCGCCGCGGCCGCCCTCGCCCACACCTGCGAAGTCTACCCCCGCCACGCCGAACCGCGCTATCTGCTCGCCGAAGCCCGGCAGGCGCTTCGGGATCCCGATGGCGCCGCCGCCACGCTCCGCCAGCTCGCCGCCGACCAGCCCAAGCAGGCGCTCCGCGCCCTGCGCCGGCTTCGCGCCCTTCATCTGGAAGCCCTGCGCTGGGACGAGGCCCTGGACACCCACAAGCGCCTGCTGACCCAGTTCCCTTCCGAACTGAGTCAGGCGGAGCGGGCCCAAGGCGTGGCCCTCCAGCATCAGGTCGCCCTTCAAAAGGTCGAAGCCGACCAGTTTAAGGAAGCCGCCCAGGCCTTCCAGGCGCTGCTCAAGGAAGATCCGTCCTTCGTGCCCGCCTACCTCGCCCTGGGCCGCTGCATGATCCTCCAGGATCAGGAATCCCAAGGGCTGGAGATCTGGCTCGAAGGCTTCCGCGCCACCGGCGAAGGCGCGTTGCTCCAGGAGATCGAGGACTACTTCATCCAGCTCGGATTGCCGGAAGACGGCATCGCCGTGCTCCGTCGCGTGGCCGCCACCAGCGAGCACGAGGCGATGGCGAAGTTCTTCCTCGGCAAGATGCTCTATCGCCTGGAAATCCTGGACGAAGCGTTGGAGATCTTCCAGGAGGTGAAGAGCCAGGTGGTCTACAGCCCGATGCTCTTCTTCTTCATGGCCAAGATCCACGCCCGCCGGGGGCGAACCGAAGCGGCCCTCAACGAGTACCGCCAGCTCCTCCGCAACCTCGGCACCCTGAAACTGCGCTTCGAATGCGCCGTCTGCGGCCACAAGCGCCCGGACTACGACGACCGCTGCGATTCCTGCGGAAGCTGGAATTCCATCCACTTCGGATTCAAGGAAAGCGA
>JAFDVN010000097.1 GCA_018269025.1 Acidobacteriota bacterium
CGGGTGTGGTGGAGCGGGTGATGGGATTTGAACCCACGACTTCAACCTTGGCAAGGTTGCACTCTACCACTGAGTTACACCCGCGTCGAACCTTGATCCTACCAAAGCGGCGCGGAAGGTCAACGACCTTTTTTGATGGCGCAGGCGGGACAGAGGCCGAAGAGCGCGAGCTGGTGGCGCGTGATGCGAAAACCTGAACGGGCCGCCATGCGATCCAAGGCCTCCTCAAGTCCGCATTCCTCCACTTCCACCATGCGGCCGCAGGTCTCGCACTGGAGGTGGTGATGGTGGGCGTGGCTCTCGCACCGGACGAAGCGCATCACCTGATCGGCACCGAGAAGGCTCTCCGCCCACCCTTCCTGGACGAAGCGTTCGAGATTCCGGTAGATGGTCGGAAGGCCGGGCCGCCTTCCCTCCATGCGGTCCCAGATTTCCTCCACCGTCAGGGGTCGGTCGGAACCCTGGAGCACCTGGAGGATGCCCTGGCGCTGGGGCGTCTGCTTGAGCCCCGCATCGCGGAGGGAGGGAATCTGTTCAGGGACCGGCATGATTCCAGTGTAAAAGATCCCCCTGCCTTCGGGCGCTTTCATGCCTGATGCTGGGGCCATGCCCTTCCACGCCCGAGCCGACCGTCAAGGTCCGCCCTTTCTGCCGCTGGCCTTCCGGCTTGGGGCGAGCCTTGGACTCGCGGCCCTGCAGCTTGCCCTGCCCCCCGAAGGCCCGATGCCCGGTGAAAGCATCTATCTGGGCGTGCTGGTCCTGGTCTTTCTCGAAGGCGTCTTCGAGGCGGTGCGCGCCCAGGAGCGGCTCGGCGACCCCTTCGCCACCCCGGACAAGACATGGATCCGCTGGAATCTCTTCCTCGACATCGTCGTGATCCTGCTGGTGGTGGCCTTCCAGGGCGTGAATCAGGAGCGCCTGTTCACCTTTTATGTGCTGCCGGTGCTGGCCTCGGCCTTCTACCTAGGGACGGTGGACATCCTCGGCGTCGCGCTATTCACGGCGGCTTCCCACATCGTCATGGTGCTTTGCTTCGACGCGGGCTGGCTTCCTCCCTTCGGACACACCGTCCAGGACCTTGGGCGCGACCCTGCGGACACGGGGCTCATCCTTTCCCTCGCCACGCTTCAGATCTTCGCGGCGGCGCTGGTCGTCGTGCTGCTCCGCCGAAACATCGAACGCCTGGACGCGAGTCTTGTCGCATCGGAAGCGGCGGTGGACGAATTGGAGGCGTTGCACCGGCGCGTGGTGGATTCGTTGTTCTCGGGTCTCGTCACGCTGGATGCCCAGGGTCGCATCACCTCGGCGAATCCGGCGGCGGCTCAGATCCTTCGAAACCCCATTACGGTAGGCGAACCCATGTCCGCGCTCTTTCCCGGCGCGGAAGCGCTGGAAGACGCGGTCCAAGGTGCCCGTCGCTTCGAATTGCCCATGCAGTCACCAGGAGGTCAGGCGCGCATCCTGGGCGGTCAGGTGGCCCCCCTGAAGGACCCGGAAGGGCGTGGGAAGGATTCTGGGCATCTGCTGATTTTCCAGGACCTCACGGAATTCAAGGCCATGGAGGAGCGAACCCGAGTGGCGGAACGACTGGCGGCGGTCGGCCAGCTCAGCGCCGGCCTCGCCCATGAACTGCGCAACCCACTCGCCTCCATCATGGGTTGCGTGCAGTTGCTCCAGGACGAACACCAGGGGGCCGATCTTCAAAAGCGACTCGTCGGCATCCTCTCTCGGGAATCCGGACGAGTGGACGCCATCGTGAAGGACTTTCTTGATTTCGCCCGCCCCGGAGAAACCAAGCGGGTACCGCGCTTTCTCCCGGCGGCCGTGGAGGATCTTCAAGCGAGCTGGGAGACGGACCTTCGCGCGGAGGGTCTCGAACTCTCCGTGGGACCGGTTCCAGATATCTGGGTGGAAACGGACCCCGTCGGATTCCATCGGACCTTGACGAACCTCCTAAGCAACGCGCGCAAGGCCGTGGCTGGAGTGCGGAGGCCCGAGGTCGGTCTGGATTTCCGAATCGAGCGGGGCCGCCTCCAGATTCTCGTGCAGGACAACGGCTGTGGGATGGATGCGGATCGGCTTCGGGGTCTCTTCGTGCCCTTCGCATCCGGCTTCGAAGACGGGACGGGATTGGGCCTTTCCCTGGTCTACCAATTCGTCCAAACCATGGGCTGGGAAATCCAGGTGGATTCGGTGCTTGGCCAAGGGACCAAGGTTCGACTGATTCTTCCAACGCAGCCTCTGAATGGACCTGAGGCTGGCACCCCTTCCCAAGAGGGGTAAACTAATTGGGTCAAATCAGCACCTGAATCCATAGACCACCACCCTTGCGGGAGCGGTACCGGGCCTGCCACTCTTTCGGCATTCCACCCGGCATCCAGGCGAGTCCTCTCCAGGCCCTGCCCCCGGATCTCCTTGACAGGCTTAGGGCACCGCCATGAATCGCAAGCTCATCCGTCCCAACTTGAGCGAGCTCAAAGAGAAGCTGGGCCGCCCCAGCTCTGGCGGCGCGCATGAGACCCTGACCCCTGCCCCTTCGCCGGTGAGCCCCAACGGCCAGCCGAACCCGGCGGCGGACCTGAACGCCTCCACTGCGCCCCAGGGCCTGGGTAGCCCGCGTCGGCGCATCGCGCCGCCGGAACAGACGAACGCGGAAAGCTTCTACTATCTGAAGCAGATGCAGTCGAAGACCCCGATGGTCATCGTGCTGCAGGATGATGAGCGCATCCGGGGCGTCATCGAGTGGTACGACAAGCACTGCCTCAAGGTGAATCGGGTGCGTGAGCCGAACCTGCTCGTGCCCAAGCACAACATCAAGTACATGTACAAGCAGGAGGAGGAGCCCCGCATCCGCCGGAAGCCGGGGAAGAAGGACGAAGCCGCTCCGCCCACGGATGTGGACCTGAACCTCTACGACTAGGACGGACCCGATGCGCCGTCCCCGTCTCGCGATCACACTGGGCGATCCTGCTGGGATCGGTCCGGAACTGTTGCTCAAAAGCCTTCCCGGGCTTCAGGCCGCCGCAGAGCTGGTGATCGTTGGTGCGCGGGCCGGTGTCGAACTCCTGGAGCGCCAGGGTGGCGCAGGCTTTTCCTGGACCTGGGAGCCCGCCACCGGAGGCGAGTTCGGCGCGGCCTGGACCTTGCGCCGGGGGGATTGGGAAGCCCATTGGGTGGACCCCATGCCGGGCATGCAGGATGCCATCACCCTGGGGCAAGGATCCGCCGCGTCGGGTCGCTGCTCCGTCGAAGCGATCCGCCTGGGCGCGCGGTTCCTTCAGGATGGCCGTGCGGATGCGCTGGTCACGCTGCCCATCTCCAAGGCGGCGGCGCTTTCGGCGGGCCATCCCTTCCCGGGCCACACGGAATACCTTCAAGCGCTCACCGGCGCGCCCAAGGTCCGCATGGCCTTCCTGGGCCCCAAACTCCGTGTGGTATTGCACAGCGTCCATCAGAGCCTCCGATCCGCCATCGAAGAGTTGGAAGCGGGAGCGGTCGCCGACACGCTGGTGTTCGCGGCGGAACAACTCGGAAAGCTCGAAGGGCTGGATGAACCCCGCATCGCCCTGGCCGCCCTCAACCCCCACGCCGGGGAGCAAGGCGCCTTCGGGGACGAAGAGGTGATCCTCGGGGACGCGCTGGACTTGGCGCGGAGACGATCGTCCTATCCCGGCGCGCGATTTAGCGGACCCCATTCCGCCGACAGTCTGTTCCGCCGGATGGCAGAAGGCGAGTTCGATGCCGTCGTGGCCCTCTATCACGACCAAGGCTTGATCCCGGTGAAGACCCTCGAAGGAGACAAGGCGGTGAATGTGACGCTCGGTCTTCCCTTCGTCCGAACCAGCCCCGATCACGGCACCGCCTTCGACAAGGCGGGTCGCTGGATCGCGGATCCCACCAACTTCCAGGAAGCCGCTTCCACCGCGTTGCGATTGGCAGGTCGGCTCAAAGGCGTGGCGTGGCCACTGCCCGCCTGAAGGCCTTTGGACCTGGGCCGGGTCCTGACTACGACCCCGCGATTCCAGCTCCGCGAAGCGCCGCGCGGGTGGAGCGGGGTCGCATTCGCCACCTCAGCGAACATCTGGCCCGGCTGCGCGTCAGTTCCTCCATTCAAGGCCAAGACCTTGAATGGATCGAAAGCCTCGCGAGCGAGGTTGAGGCGTGGGTGAAGCTGAAATCGCGTGGCCCGGTGGAGGTCCTGCGACTCCGCGTGCTGGGATCCCGGGTGTGGGCGCTGTTGGAGCCCCTTCCAGCCACTCCCCATCCCTACCTCGTGAAGGCGCTTCCGCATCCTTTGAAGCAGGGACATCCCTTCGCGCCCCACAAGGGACTCCTTGGGCTTTGGAGCACGCCCGCGTTGGAAGCGGCCCACGCGGCGGGTGCTGCGGACGCCTTGCTCTTTTGGCCGGATGGCACCCTCGTAGAGACCGCCATCGCGTCCATCGCCCTCGAGGTGGAAGGTGAACTTTGGCTTCCACCGAGCGAAGGTCGGGTGGCGAGCCTCGCCGAGCGGTTGGATCTTCCGGAGTGGGCGGGTCCGCGCCCGCGCAGGGTGCGGGCCTTCAACCTCAAAGACCTCGAAGCGGGCCAGCTTTGGTGCTTCAACGCGGTGCGCGGTGTCTGGCCTGGCACCTTGCTCTGAGCGAGGATGGAAGGGTGCTTCTCCGCGATTTGATCTTCACGCTCCTGCTGCCCTTGCCGCCCTGGGTCGGCTTCCAGCTCTTCAAGCGAAAGGGGCGCGTCGGCCTGAGCTACGGCTATTTCCTCGGCGGCATTGTTTGCGTCCTCGCCCTGCCCTGGTCCTCGATGACGACGATTCCCGCGCCCACCGCGCACCTGGGCGGCGCGCTGCTGGGGTTCACACTCTTCCTCCAAGCCCACCGGGAAGGCGGCCAAGGGTTGAGGCGGCTCCTGGTGGGCCTGGGCGGAGCCACCCTCTTCATTCTGGCGCTCCTGGCCTTGCTCCATCTGCCCCTGCAAAGCGTAGGCGTGTTCTGGGCGGTGGCGCTCCTTCAAGGACTGCTCTGGTTGCTCCTCTCCGATCTGGCCTATCACCTGGTGCGTGGGAAGTGGCTGCAGATCCGAATGCCCCTGGTGGGTGCGTCGGCGATGGCGGTGGTGACGGTTCTGATGCGTTTCATCCCAACGACCCAGCCCCGAGCCCATCTCGGTGCCGCGATGGCGGGTGGAGCGCTCCTGGGTCTCGTCGCGCTGGAACAGCTTCTTTGGTTGCGGCGGAAAGGCGTGTGGGTGGAGGGACGGGGTGAGGGCCTGCGCCTCGCGATGACGATGATCGAGCAGCCCGCGACCGTGGCCGCGCCCGCGCTGGGTCTGACGCTGGAGGCGAGCCAGCCCCTCGCGCTCATCAACGAGAAGGGCAACTTTCTGGAGGTGAACGGCCCCTTCAGCGCCCGAGTCGGCCTGCCCCGCCGCATCCTGCGGGGCTACGCGGTGGAGAGCCTGCTCCAGGGCGAAGCTCGTCCCGTGTGGGAAGAACTGAAGGATCAACTCGTGCGCCAGGGCTACGCCCGGACTCCGGCGACCCTCGTGGTGCGCGATGGCACCTTCGAGGAGGTGGAGCTGGAAGCCGTGAGCTTCGATGTGAACCTGGCGTTGATCTGGATCTCCTCCACCGAGTCCGGAAGCCTCGCGGTCCGGGGAGATTCCGGTTGTGCCGTGCTCAGCGGCCCCATGGATTCCAGCGCGTCCCAGACCCTCGTGAACGCGTTGGGGACGCTACTGCCAGCGGCCGACCAGATCATCGCCGAAGGACGCAGCGAATCCATCCGCGAACTCGGGCGCCTGGTGTTGAAGGCCTCCCAACGCCTTCGTCCCCTCGCCTCGGGGGCCGAACCCTTCCTGGGCATCCTGGATTCCCAGGCCGCCGTGGAAGCCCTGAAGCCCTACTTGCAGCGAACGCTTCCTCCCGAAGTGGCCTTCAGCCACCGCACGGTCTCCTTGCCGCTTGCCCTCTCTCAGGAATCCTTCCAGCGCATCGGGTCCCACCTGCTCATGCACGGGCGCGAGGCTCTCCGGCATGGGACCGTCACGCTCGTCCTGGAACCCCGCTCCCTGGGAGGCCGCACCTGGGCCTTATGGCGCACCGAGGTGGAAGGAGGCATGGCGCCTCACCCCACGGAGGTGCTGGGCCTGTCCTGGCTCCTTCAGACCGTTCGCCAAGCAGGCGGCATGCTCGCCTGCGCGCGCGATGCTCATGGCGCGCTTTGGCCTCAGGTCTATTTGCCCGTGAACCTGCCTATGGATGCGCCTCCGGCTCGCCCCTTGGCGGAGATCTCCGTGTGGGTCATGGACCGGGACGCCCTGGTGCGCGAGGCCCTCACCGTGCTGATCCGCCAGGAAGGTGGACGGGTCGAGAGCTTCGCCACCCTCAAGGATCTCTTGAAGCGGAGCCGAGAGGTGGAACCGCCCACGCTCCTGGTGCTCGAACGCCATCCCCAGTTGGAGCGGTTCCACCTCGCCCTTCGCAAGCTTTCGAATCAACCGATCCCGACCCTCGTGTTGGGAAGCGGGCAGACCCTGCCGCTGGACCCTTCCGCCTTCGGCATCCATCAGGTGGGTTTCCTGGACAAGCCCTTCACGAGCCAGGACTTCATCCAATCCCTCCTCGCCCTCCTCCAAACCCCTCCGCCTGTGGGAAGCTGAAAGCATGAAGACGGTCGCGGTCATCCTTGCGGCGGGGCTCGGAACCCGCATGAAGTCACGCAAACCCAAGGTTTTGCACGAGATCCTGGGTGACTCTTCGCTGCTCTGGGTGCTGCGGAACCTGCCCGATGGCATCGAGAAGGCGCTGGTCGTCGTCCATCACGGCAAGGCCGAGGTCGCGGGTGCCATGTTCAGTTGGCATGAAGAAGGCCTCATTCGCGTGCAACCCCAGCCGGTGGACCAGGGCCAACCCCTGGGCACGGGCCACGCGCTCCAGGCCTGCGCCCAGACCCTCGACCGGCTCGAAGCCGAGCGAGTGCTGATCCTGTCCGGAGATGTCCCGCTCACGCGCAAAGCGACGCTCACCGCCCTGGCCGCCCACGACGCGGCGATCCTCGCCATGGACCTGGACCGGCCTGGAGCCTATGGCCGCGTGGTGCAGCAAGCGGATGGCCGTCTCGCGGGGCTCGTGGAATTCAAGGATGCGAGCGAGACCCAGCGGGCCATTCGTCGGGTCAACGGCGGCATCTACGCGCTGCCTTGGGCTCCCCTCCGTATCGCCTTGGAAGGGCTCAAGAACGACAACGCCCAAGGGGAGTACTACCTCACGGATGCCGTCGCGGCCCTCGCGCAGAGCGTTCCCGTGGCGGTGGAAGTCGCCGATCCCTCCGAACTCATGGGCATGAATTCCCGATCGGATCAGGCCGCCCTTCAGGCCATCGCCCGGGACCGGGTGAACTTGGGATGGATGGAGGCTGGGGTCAGCTTCCTGGATCCCTCCACGGTCCTCATCAGCCCCCGGGCCAAGCTGGGCGCGGATACGGTCGTGGAGCCCCTCGTGCGGGTGGATGGCTCCTGCGTCATCGGTGAAGGCTGCCTCTTAGGTCAAGGTTCCATCCTCACCGCCGCCACGGTGGAGAACGGCGCGGTCGTCCGGCCCTACTGCTCGGTGGAAGGAACTAGGATCGGCGCGGGGGCGGTGGTGGGTCCCTTCGCTCGACTGCGGGAAGGGACGGAGTTGGCACCAGGCGTCCACATCGGCAACTTCGTGGAGACAAAGAAAGCCAAGCTGGGGCGTGGGGCAAAGGCCAATCACCTGTCCTACATCGGTGATGCCGAGGTGGGCGAGGAAACGAACATCGGGGCGGGCGTCATCACCTGCAACTATGATGGCTTCGCCAAGCACACCACGACCATTGGCAAGCGGGCCTTTATTGGAAGCGATTCCCAGCTCGTCGCGCCGGTGACGGTTGGCGATGGGGCCATCGTGGCCGCGGGCACCACCGTTACCCAGGATGTGCCCTCCGATGCGCTTGCCCTGTCCCGATCGGCCCAGGTGACAAAGGAGGGCGGCGCCGCGCGGCAGCGTGAGAAGCGTAAGCCCAAGGGCATGTAAGCCCGGACTCAGGTAGAATCAGCCTTTTGCGGATTCCCTTGCTGCTGACCGCTATCCTCGACCGGACAGGCCTCTGGGTGCTTCAGGCCCTGGAGCAGATCGGCGATTTCGTCGTTCTCGGCTCCCGCGCCTTCCGGGACATCTTCCGCGGCCCCTTTGACCGGAGGGCGGTGCTGCGCCAGTTCGCCGCCGTGGGGGTCTATTCCGTCCCCGTCGTCGCCCTCACCGGCATGGCCGTGGCGATGGTGTTCGCGGTTCAGCTCCACTACGGGTTCAAGCAATTCCAGGCGGAAGGCCTGGCCGCCCAGGTGGAAGGCCTCGCCATCGTCCGCGAGCTGGCTCCGGTCATCACGGGGCTGATGCTGGCGGGCCGGGTGGGTTCGGCCATGGCTGCCGAGCTGGGCACCATGCGCGTCACCGAGCAGATTGACGCGCTGGAATGCCTCGCCACCGATCCGGTCCACTACCTCTTCGTGCCGCGACTCGTGGCTTCCATGGTGATGGTGCCCCTGCTCACCGGGCTCGCCATCTACATCGGTTACTGGGGCGGCTATGAGTTGCTGGTGGGAGTCCAGGGCTCACCCGCGGCGGCCTATCAGGAAGGTTTCTACAAGCTGCTCGATCTGCGGGACCTCTGGATCGCCCTCGTAAAGGCGCTGGTCTTCGGCATCATCATCGCGCTCGTTGGGTGTTGGCGCGGCTACCGGGCGCGGAATGGGGCGGAAGGCGTGGGCAGCGCCACCACCGCGAGCGTGGTGACAAGCAGCCTCTGGATCCTCATCGCCGACTTCTTCCTCACCAAGATGCTGCTGGTGTGATGCCGTGATCGAAGTCGTCGGACTCCGCAAAAGCTTTGGCCCCAAGCAGGTGCTTCGGGGGGTGAGCCTGTCGGTCGAGGATGGCGAAAGCCTCGTCGTCCTGGGCGGTTCCGGCACGGGCAAGAGCGTGCTGCTTAAGCATGTGATGGGCCTTTTCAAGCCCGATTCCGGCCATGTGTCCGTGGATGGCAAGGTGGTGGATCAACTCAGCCGGGATGAGCTATTTGAGCTCCGCAAATCCATCGGCATGTGCTTCCAGGACGCGGCGCTCTTCGACTCCATGACGGTCGCGGAGAACATCGGCTTCGCCCTCACGCGCCACACGGATCTGAATCCCACCCAGATCCGGGCGCGGGTGGAGGAATGCCTTCACCTCGTGGGACTCGTGGGCGGTGGCGAACTCAAGCCCTCCGAGCTGTCCGGTGGCATGAAGCGCCGCGTTGGGTTCGCCCGGGCCATCGCCCTCAAGCCCCGCATCCTCCTCTTCGATGAGCCCACCACGGGGCTCGATCCCGTGATGACGGATGTGATCGGCAACATCATCCTCGACCTCAAGGCCGAATTGGGCGTCACGAGCATCACCATCACCCACGACCTGAAGAGCGCCTTCCAGATCGCAGATCGCATCGCCATGCTCTTCCGTGGTGAGTGCATCGCGCTTGAACACCCTGAAGCCTTCAAGACCCATCCGAACCCGGTGGTCCAGCAATTCCTGAAGGGCGAAGCCGAAGGCCCCTTCCTCCAGGACCCGCCCCCCCTGCACCACTACCACGGGCAGCCCGCCCCGCCCGCTCCAAGGAGCGCCCATGAAGCTTGAGACCAAAGTCGGCGCCTTCTTTCTGGCGGCCATCGCCATCCTCGGCACCTTGATCCTCAAGGTCGAGAAGCTCGATCTCTCCGGAGCGGGCGCGCGGCATTCCGCCTCGGTGCAATTCGACCAAGTGGCCGGGCTCGGCCTCCAGGGCGCGGTGCGCGTGGCGGGCGTGAAGGTCGGCGAGGTCCGGAGCATTGACCTCAACGGCAAGAAAGCCGAGGTCGGCATCTCCGTGGACGGGAAGGTGCCACTCTACAAGAACGCCACGGCCACCCTCAGCTCCATCGGCATCCTCGGCGAGAAGTACATTGACTTGAACCCCGGCACTCCGGATGCGGGCCTGATGGGGGATGACGGACGCATCGCTTCCAAGAACGGCGCGAGCCTCGACTCCCTCATGGAGACGCTTCAGAAGGTTGGCGACAATGTTCAGGGTGTCACCTACGCGCTGAACAAGAGCATTGGCGGTGAAGAAGGCCGGGCCAAGCTCGATGAGATCGTGGATAACATCCGCCAGCTCACGGCGGAGTTCCGCGCTATGGCCCAGGAGAACCATCAGGGAATCAATGAGACCGTGGCGAATGTCCAGCAGCTCACCGGCGACCTCAAGGACCGCATTCCAGAGCTCGCCCAGCGCTTCGATGATCTTGGAAAGCACCTGGATGAGATGGTCCAGGAGAACCGGCCCGAGCTGAAGGGCACCCTGGAGGATGTCCATAAGCTCGCCAAGAACTTCGAGGACACCGCCTCGAACCTGAAGGAGATGACCGCCAAGATCAATCGCGGCGAGGGCACCGTCGGCAAACTGCTCAACGACGACACGACGGTGAAGAAACTCAACGAGACCCTGGATTCCGTGAACGATGCCCTGGGTGGATTCAAGAAGCTGGACCTGCGCCTCGACCTGGGCGCAGCCCAGTGGACCAAGCGCCACGACAGTTCCACCTACCTCAACCTGGAACTCGCGCCGCGCCAGGACTACTGGTACGCCATTCAACTGGCTTCCACACCCGATGGGCGCATCCACGATGAGACCCGCACCGTGACCAAGCTGGATCCGGTCACGGGCCTCCCCGTGAGCGTGCTGGAAAACAATCACTATGTGACAACCGAACAAACCTTCACTTTTGGTGCCCAATTCGCGAAGCGTTGGGGCCCCGCCGTGTTCAGCGCGGGCATCGTCGAAGGCAAGGGCGGCGGCGGCGTGGAGTTGCGCGGGTTGGAGGACAAGCTTCGCTTGGGCGTCCTCGCCTACGACTTCAGCAAGCGGGACGACAAGCCCAATCCGCGCGTTCGGGTCACGGGGAGCTGGCAGTTCTGGAAGGGGGCCTACATTCAGGCGGGGGTTCAGGATGTGGCCAACAAGGAACTTCGCACCTTTTTCGCGGGCGCGGGACTTCGTTGGAAGGATGAGGACTTGAAAAAGCTCGTCGGCCTGGCCGCGGCCGGGAAGTAAAATCGAAGCCATGGCCGCCACCCTTCCCCGCGACGCCTACCGCCCCTTCCTGTGGGTGCGGCGGGGTGTTCCCCTGGCGGGTGCGGGGCTCTCGCTTTTGGCCGCGATGGTCCATGCCGCAGGCCGAGGCTGGTGGCTGCTCGCGGGCGTGGCCTGCCTGGCGGTGGCCTGGCCCACTTTTCAGAGCGGTGAAAGCTACCTCCGGCACCGCGTCTCTATCATTCGCTGGGATGGCCGTTGGACCAAGGCCTTCCGCCCCTTGGCGCGTCTTCTGGGTAAGGAGGACCACTGGATCCTCGCCTTCACCGCCTGGAACAACAAGCGCGTGCGGGAAGTGTTCGAGGCCCGTCACGCCTCCAAGCCCCTCGTCCTTTTGCCCCATTGCATCCAGATGGCGAAGTGCGCGGCGCCTGTGCTCACGGACATGTCCAAATGCCATCAGTGCGGCCTCTGTCCCGTGGGCGATGTGCTCGAGGCAACCTTAGAGAATGTGTGGGACGCCCGCATCACCAACCGCAGCCACAAGGCCTACCGGGAGGCCCGGGACTTCCGGCCCGATCTCATCGTCGCCGTCTCCTGCACGGACCGCCTCTTGAAGGGCCTCACCAAGCTGCCCGAAGTGCCCGCCTATGTGATCCCGCTCCACCTGCCCCACGGCATGTGCGTGGATACGGAGTTCAGCGTGCCCCACCTCATCGCGGCGATGGAGTCGCTGGTGGAACCCAAGGTCGCCGCCGACATCCTTCCCCTGAAGACGAGCGTCACGGCGTGAGCGCGCGGGGAGTCCTGGAAAAGCTGCTCGGCAAGAGAGGATCCGCCTACCTGCTGCACCTCCGGCCCGCCGAATGGCCCATCATGACGGCCCACTTCTTCCTGGGCACCTTCCTGGCGATCGGCTGGCCCTGGCCTTGGGGTCACACGCTTTGGGCCTGGTTCCTCTTCGTCATCGCGCTCAATGGTGGAACGCTCGCCCTCAACAGCGCCTTCGACCACGACGAAGGCGACATCGGCTATCTGAAGAATCCGCCACCACCTCCGAAGCGTCTCGCGGTGTTCGGCTATGCCCTCCTGGCCCTCGCCTTCTTCGGCAGCATGGCCTTCATGCCGGTCAAACCCGGCGGCCATTACTTCTTCGAAATCATGATGACCTGCGTGCTGATGAGCGTCCTTTACAGCGTGCCGCCCATCCGCCTCAAGGCCCGGGCTGGCTGGGATCTGCTCATCAACTGCGCGGGCTTCGGGTTCTTCACGCCCATGGCTGGGTGGGTGTTCACGGGACGCGGCCTGGAGAAGGGCTTGTTGGACCTTTGCATCGGCTTCTTCTTCCTCTTCGCCGCCCTCTATCCGCTCACCCAGATCTACCAGGTGGCGGAGGACACCCAGCGGGGCGATCAGACCCTTGTCATCCGCATGGGCGTCGCGCGGAGCCTCACCTACGCCACCGTCGCCGCCCTGGTCGCCCATCTCTGGTTCGCCCAGGCCGCCCTTCGCGAAGGCCGAAATCCCGCCTACCTGCTCATCAGCCTCATCGCTTGGATCGGCATCCTCATTCCCTGGCGTCTCCGTTGGACGCGGATGCCCGATGCGGAGCATGAACGCGGCATGTACCGCGCCCTCGCCGCCTGGGCCGTGACCGATATCAGTGTGCTGATCCTGATGTGGCCGAAGCGGTAAGTCGCGCTCAAGGGGGCTAACGCCCGGGGCCTGTGGCTACTTCGAGCGCGCCCAGACGAACGCCACGATGGCCGCGCCAAGACACATCCCCGTGCCGATGAGATGCACGAAATCCACCGCCCGAACGGTGGCGAGGCTCGGGCGCGCGAGCATGCTGCAGAGGCCGAGGAGGCCAAAGGCGGCAAGCACGAAGGCAACCCGTAGGGAATCGCGGCGTGAGCTCATGGAAGATCACCTCTCAAGCGCGGTGGTCGAGGCGTTGATGTGGGATGTTGAGCCGATCAAAAAACGCGACTACCACGATCAGCCATCAATGCCCGTGGGCCGAGGATGCATCGGGGCAATCGCACCCTAGGGTGCTGTTGAACAGATTGTAGATCCGCTTGTACTCGTCCAGCCAGGAGTCGGCGTTGGTGAAGCCGTGACGATCAAGGGGGTAGGGTGAGAGCCAGAAGTTGTCTTTGTGGAGTTCGATGAGGCGTTCGTAGAGGCGCATGGAATCCTCGAAGTGCACATTGTCGTCAATGACGCCGTGGCAGATGAGGAGCGGATCCTTCAGGCCCGCCGCGAACTCGATGGGCGAGGAACGGCGGTAGGCGAGCGGATCCACCTGGGGCCGGTTCAGGATGGCCGAGGTGTAGCTGTCGTTGTATTGGGTCCAGTCAGTGACCGGTCGGAGCGCCGCACCTGCGGCGAATTCTCCAGGTGCACGGAACATCGCCATGAGGGTCATGAAGCCGCCGTAGGACCCGCCATAGATGCCAACCCGGTTGGGATCCACGCCCGCGTGGTCCACCAACCATTTCTTCCCATCGAGCAGATCCTCCAGCTCGGGATGACCCATGTTCCGGTAGATGGCGGTGCGCCAATCCCGTCCGTAGCCCTGGGAGGCACGGTAGTCCATGTCCAGGACCGCATAGCCACGCTGGAGGAGCAGATTGTGAAACATCTGCTCGCGGAAGTAGTAGGACCAACCCGCGATCACATCCTGGGTGTAACCCGC
>JAFDVN010000098.1 GCA_018269025.1 Acidobacteriota bacterium
CGGTGGTTTCAATCTTCCCGCTACAATGGAAGGTTCGAGGTCCGCATGTTCGACGCGCTCACCGACAAGCTATCGAAGGCGATGCGCCACCTGCGGGGGCAGGCGAAGCTGTCGGAATCCAACATTGAGGAGGCGCTGCGGGAAGTTCGCATGGCGCTGCTGGAGGCGGATGTCCATGTGGCGGTGGCCCGCACCTTCCTCGCTCGGGTGAAGGAGAAGGCGCTCGGCAAGGATGTCCTTGAAGGGCTCAATCCCGCTCAAGCCTTCATTGACATCGTCCATCAGGAACTCACCGAGATCATGGGCGGGCAGGCCGCCGAGAAGCCGCTGGATTTCAGCGCGGCTCCCGCCGTGTTGATGATGGTGGGTCTCCAGGGCGCGGGTAAGACGACCACCAGCGGCAAGCTCGCGAAGTACCTCAAGAAGAGCGGCCGCTCGCCCCTCCTCGTACCCGCGGATGTGTATCGCCCCGCGGCCATCGAGCAGCTCCATGTGGTCGCAAAGGACGCGGGCGTGCCTTCGTTTCGCACGGACCTGAAGGATCCCGTCGCCATCTGCGAAGCGGCCCTAAAAGAAGCCAAGCTCAAGGGCTGGGACACGATCATCCTCGACACCGCCGGGCGCCTGCACCTGGACGAACCGCTCATGGAGGAGCTGGGCCGCATCAAGGCGACGACGGGGCCGGGGGAAATCCTCTTTGTCGCCGACGCCATGACGGGCCAGGACGCGGTCCGCTCCGCGACGGCCTTTCACGAAAAGCTGGCCATCACCGGCGTAATCCTCAGCAAGACCGATGGCGACACCCGGGGCGGCGCGGCCTTCAGCATCAAGCAGGCCACGGGACGACCCATCAAGTTCATCGGCGAGGGTGAGAAGCTGGATGACTTCCAAGTCTTCCACCCGGATCGCATGGCCCAGCGCATCCTCGGCATGGGCGATGTGCTCACCCTCATCGAGCACGCCAAGGACAAGATTGACGAAAAGGACGCCGAGGATCTGGCCAAGCGCATGGCCAAGAACCAGTTCACGCTGGAGGACATGCGAAAGCAGTTCCAGCAGGTGGCGAAGCTGGGTTCCATGAACAAGATCATGGGGATGCTGCCGGGCATGGGGCAGATCAAGGAGCAGCTCGCGTCGGTGGCCACGGACAAGCGCATGAAGCACCTCACGGCGATTCTGGATTCCATGACGCCGAAGGAGCGCGCCAACCACAACCTGCTGGATGGCAAGCGCAAGCGCCGCATCGCCGTGGGCTCGGGCCGCCCGGTGAATGAGGTGAACCAACTGATCAAGCAGTTCCTCGAAATGAAGAAGATGATGGGCAGCATGAACGACCCGAAGTTCATGCAGCGGATGCAGCGCATGGCGGGCGGGATGAAGGGCGGCGGTCTTCCTGGTGGGATGCCAAACCTGCCGGGCGGGTTCAAACTCCCGTTCTGAATCGGTCTTGAACGCGGGATGATGGGATCGCATCCCGGAGGCCCCACCATGTCCATCCGATCCGTATCCCTGGCCCTCGCGCTCGTGGCCTGCTCGCCCCTCGTCCTTTCGGCGAAGCCCGTGCCCGGTTCCGCCGCGCCTTACCCGGCGGATGCCCGCTTCGAAACGCTCGCCAAGAAGATCATTGACGGCTACCTGCGCCTCAATCCCGAAGCCGCGACCCAACTGGGGGATCACCGCTTCGACGCGCGCCTGAGCGACCTCACCGCGAAGGGACTGGCGACATCTCGGGCCTGGATGAAGGCCCAACGGGCCGCCCTTCTCGCGATTCCCGAAAAGGGCCTCTCGCCCGGAAACCAGGTGGACCGGGCGATCCTCCTTGACCAGATGGACGGCGGGCTCTTCCAACTTGATGACCTCAAGTTCTGGCGTTCGAATCCCCTCGCCTACAACCCGGGCGATGCGATCTACGGCCTCCTCTCCCGGGACTTCGCGCCCCTGCCCGAGCGCATGAAGTCCGTGAAGGCCCGCCTGCTTCTCATCCCCGGCTTGCTGAACGCGGCCAAGGCCAACCTCCAGAACCCGCCGCGCATCTACACCGAAACGGCCATCCAACAGTTCCAGGGCGCCCTTGGCATGGTGAAGGGCGAGGTGGGCGACTCCGCGAAGCAGGCGGGCATGGCGGATGACCTCACCCCCGCCCAGGCCCAGGCGGCGAAGGCGCTGGAGGATTTCATCGCCTGGCTGAAGGCGGACCTCCTGCCCCGCTCCCACGGCGATTTCCGTATCGGCAAGGACGCCTTCCGCAAGGAGCTTCGCTACACCCTCAACTCCGATCTTTCGATGGAGGACATTCTCCGCCGCGCTGAAGTGGGGTTGATTTCGACCCAAGCCGAGATGCTGGTGGTGGCGAAGCCGCTCTTCGCGAGCTATTTCCCAGGCCGGGTGGAGTCGGACCCCAAGGTCATCATCAAGGCGGTGCTGGACAAGATCGCCGAGAAGCGGCCCACCAATGACACCATCGTCGCGCTGGCCACGGAGGACCTGAAGCAGGCCACGGCCTTCGTGCGGGATCACAAGATCGTCAGCGTCCCGACCGAGCCGGTGAAGATCATCGTCATGCCCGAGTACCAGCGGGGCGTCGCGGTGGCCTATTGCGAAGCGCCGGGGCCGCTGGAAGCCCACGGCAGCACCTTTTTCGCCATCTCGCCGACGCCCTCGGACTGGAAGGCGGATCGGGTCGAGAGCTTTTTCAAGGAATACAACGAGGCGATGGTGCAGGACCTCACGGTCCACGAAGCCATGCCCGGCCACTACCTCCAGCTCGCCCACTCCAACGCCTTCAAGGCGCCGACCCTCGTGCGGGGCATCTTCACCAGCGGCCTCTTCGCAGAAGGCTGGGCGGTCTACGGCGAACAGACCATGGCCCGATTGGGCTACGGCGGGCCCGAGGTCCACATGGAGCAGCTCAAGATGCGGCTCCGGGTCATCCTCAACGCGATCCTGGATCAGAAGATCCACACCCAGGGCATGACCGAACAGCAGGCCCTGGACCTCATGGAGCACGAGGGCTTCCAGGAGGAGGGCGAGGCGGTCGGCAAGTGGCGCCGGGCCTGCCTAAGCTCCACCCAGCTCAGCACCTACTTCGTGGGGGCGTCTGAGATGGACGATATCCGCGCCGCCGCCGAGGCCAAGGCCGCCCGGGCCAAAGTGCCCTTCGACGAGCTGGCCTTCCACGACAAGCTCCTCAGCTTTGGCAGCCCGGCCCCCAAGTACGCCCGGCGGCTGATGGGGCTTTGATCAGGCTGGAGGCTGGAGACTGGAGGTCTAAGCGCTCCCCCAGCCTGCTTTTTCCCGCTTTGAGCCCATCCCATCTCGCGCTATACTGGCCAGTCCAGGAGTGACCATGCTGTCCATCCGCCTTGCCCGCAAGGGTGCCAAGAAGAAGCCCTTCTACCACATCGTCGTGTCCGAGAACGAGCTCATCCCGACGGCTTCCGC
>JAFDVN010000099.1 GCA_018269025.1 Acidobacteriota bacterium
GCGAAGGCGCGTCTTCATCGCAGCCTCGGATCCAGAATACCCTGCGCCCATTCCACCAGGAGCTGCGTGATGACATAGAGCGCCGCCCCGAGCAGAACCGTGGCCTGCACCAGCGGAAGGTCCCGGGTGCTAAGCCCGCCCATCAACAGCGAACCGAGGCCAGGAAGTCCGAAAATCAGCTCCGTGAGCACGGCTCCACCCAGCAACGCGCCGAGTTGCAGGCCCACCACCGTCAACCAGGGCCCCGCCACGCCGGGGACTGTCCACCTCGCCCATCGCCGGATCGGACCAATGCCAAGCCCCCGCCACCAGCGCATGCCAGGGGCCCGGGACAAGGCATCCAATTGGGGACGCAGGATGCGCGACTGATGCCCCGCCAGCGGCACGGCGAGGCTGAGCGTCGGCAGAATCCAGGCGGACCAGGAGCCCGTTCCCGACACCGGAATCCAGCTCACCCGTTGAGCCACCGTCCAGAGCAGGAGTGGACCGATCACATACACCGGGCTCGCGATGGCCGCGGCTTCGAGCACCTCCGCCGCCCTTCCCTTCGAGAGCGCCAAGGCCCAAGCGAGCAACGCTGACGCAATGAGCGCGAGGAGGGCGAGCTTCAAGGTGATGGGAAATCCACCCGCGAGGACGCTCGACACCGAACGGTGGTAGCGCAGGCTCATCCCGAAGTCCCCATGTGCCCATCCCCGGGCGGAGGCGAGCAGCGCGTGGGTCCAGGATTGGTCCAGGGCCAAGGCGTGGCGCAGCGCCGACACCTCCGCTTCCGTCGCCCATTCACCCGCGGCGATGCGCGCGGGGTCTTCCGGCAGCCAGCGTGGCAGAAGCTGGATGGTGACCCATAGCGCGGCAAGCGTGGCCCCGGCCCGGAGGAACGCGACCAAGGCCTTCTTCACCTGGGCTGATCCAAGTGTGCCAACAGCGGCGCATTTGCTTCGGGGATCTTCAAGCGCCTCACCTCCTCCGCTGTGAACCAGCCCCAAGCAAGGGCGGTGCGAGGCTGGGATGGGCCCTCGGAGAGAAAGGGAAGCAGCGTGACGGTGCGATCCGCATAGGCGTGGACGAGGGGTTCAAGGGGCTCAACGGGTCCAGGCGTCCAGGACAATTCCTCCCGAAGCTCGCGGATCAGAGCCACGGCGGGCGATTCCCCCGGTTCCACTTTGCCGCCCGGAAACTCCCACAGGCCGGGCAGGTGCTCTGAATTCAGGGACCGCCGCTGAAGGAACCATCGCCCGTCCCGGTGCAGCAGCGCGAGGGCGACGGCGACCTCCTTCACGCGAGGCCCTCTTCCTTGCTGGCCAGCTTGGCGAGCCGGTCCGCGTAGCGGCGGCGCAGGGTCTCTACCCACACGAGCTTGAGTCGGCCGTAGTTGGGGCGCAGGTCCGTTTCGATCCAGGCCTGCAATTCGGCGACCGAGCGAGGTTCCTCCACGGTGCGGAGCAGGATCGCTCGGATCTCCTCATCGGGCTTCTGCAACTCCGCCACCGGCGCGTAGCTGATGCGATGGATGCCGCTGGCGCCGAGTTCCGCGAGGCGCTCCCGGTGCTCCGGTGTGCCATAGCCCTTGTGCCGCGCGAAGCCATAGCCCGGGATGCGCTCATCCCAGGTCCGCATCAACTCGTCCCGGTGGGCCTTCGCCAGGACGCTCGCCGCGCCCACCGCGCAACTGAGCGCGTCCCCATCCACGATGAGCCGTTCCACGATGCCCGTGCCCGGCGCCTGGTTGCCATCCACGAAGAGGATGCGGGGTCGCACCGGGAGGGAGGCCACCGCGTTCCGCATGGCGTGGAGCGTGGCCTGGAGGATGTTCTCTCGATCGATGGCGAAGGGATCCATCTCCGCGATGGCATAGGCTGAAAGGGCGGACTTGAGTTCCACCGCCAGGGCCTCCCTCGCTTCGGGACTCAGCTTCTTGCTGTCCTTCACTTCCCGCAGCACATGACGCCATTGCTTCGCCGAGGCCTGGTCCAGCACCGCGCAGGCCGCGACCACCGGCCCCGCCCACGCGCCGCGCCCGGCCTCATCGAGCCCCCCCCAGACGATGCCAGGGGGCACATTGCCTAGATCCCAATCGAGCGGATTCATGGGACTAGACTACCGGCTACGGGCTACTGGCTACCGGTCAACACTGCAGCGAAAACCAAGCGATGAGCCAGGTGTCCAGGACGCCGCGGAAATGGCTGCGGGGCGGGCCGGGATGGTAGATGGCTTGGATGGGGATATGAGCCCATCTGAGCTTCCAGTCGGCGGCCTTCATGGCGATTTCCATTTCGATGGCGAAGCCTTCCGAGCGGAGTTCGAGGCGATCCAGGATCTTCTTGCGGATGAGGCGAAAACCGCTCTGGCTGTCCTCCCAACGAACGCCCGCAATGCGGCCCAAGGTCCAGCTCCCCAGCGCGTTGGTGCGCCAGCGCTTGGGGGGAATCTTCGCGCGGTCCAGGAGACGGCTGCCGATGAGGAAGTCCGTTTCCGGATGTTCCGCGAGATGGCGGAGGAAGGCTTCGAAATCCGCTGGGTCGTGCTGGCCATCCCCATCCACGAACAAGTAGTAGTCGAAGTCATCCCCTTCGAGCCGTGCGATCCCCGCGCGGAGGGCCTGTCCCTTGCCCCCGCCCTGCCCCACCTCGAGCCGGAGCACTTCCGCCCCTGCGGCCTTTGCGATCTCCGCCGTGCCATCGCTGGAACCGTCATCCACCACGAGGATTCGGTAGAGGCCGAAGGGGCGCAGGCCCGCGATGACGCCTCCGATGTGCTCCGCTTCGTCGTGGGCGGCGATGACGGCCGCGATCCTCACGGCGCCTTCATGCCTTTGCGCTTTTCGGACGCAGGGAAAGCCAGCCCCGTCCAGGCGGTGAACGAAGCCCGCTGAGCCGCGGTGGCGGCGGGATCGGCGATGAGCGTGAAGGTGCGCGTGGGGTTCTCGATCACACCCAGGGTCGTGGTGAGGACTCGACCACGATTCACCGCGATCACCTCCGCCTTGGCACCCGGTGCCGTATCCGCGCAGCGGGCGAGAACCTCGGCACCCGAGGTGACGCGCCAGCCGTTCACCGCGAGGATCTCCATGGGATTGGCCAGGCCCGCCTGATCCGCAGGGCTGCCCGGGATCACATTCTGGATGGCCGTGCCCTCCCTGCCGAACACGAGGCCGGTCCAGGCCTTGGCGCGTCGCACGGCTTCCGGATCCTTCTGCTCTTCGGCGCTCAAGGATTCCCATGGGGCCTTGGGATCCAACTTCAGGCCGAAGGCCCGCTCCAGAAGGGACGCGTCCAGTTCCTTGCGACCGCGGATGAAGGCGTTCCAGAAGGGTTCGGGATCGCCCCCAAGTTCCTTGTAGGCCTTGCGGATGTCGGAATCCGTCACGCCCTTCTCGCCGCGTTCCTTCCAGAGCTTCGCGAAGAGGTCGGGCAGTCCTGCCTTGCCACCGGTGGCAAGGCGCAAGTCCGCTTCCATCAGAAGCCCGACCAGTTCCCCCTTGCCGTAGTAGTCAATGGAGCTGTTGGCGGAGAACTCCGTAGGCTTGTATCCGCGGATCCAGGCGTCGTAGCTGGATTCCTCCAGGCTCTGCTCGAAACGACCTGGAGTCTGGGACAACTTCGTCCAGCCCGCCGCGATGGCCTTGGCGGAGGAGGACCAGGGCACGACTCCGGCCCGGAGCGCGATGGCGTGTTCCATGCAGCTCGTGAATCCCTCGTGGAACCAAAGCAGCTTCGTGTAGTTCTCCTCCGAGTAATTGAAGGGACCGAGCACCGGGTCGTGGAGGCGTTTCACATTCCAGGCGTGGAAGAACTCATGGGCCATGAGGTTCGACAGGCGCCAGTAGCCTTCGGGCTTGTCGAAGATGAAGGGATCACAGAGCAGCGAGGTGCTGGCCTTGTGTTCCAAGCCGCCACCCGCCTTCGGGCTGAAGGTGAGGAGGAACACATAGCGCTTGAAGGGAAAGCCCCCGAAGATCCGCCCCGCCTCCGTGACGATCTTCTCGGCGTCCGAAGCCATGCGGGCCTCGTCGCCGTTGTGCGCGCCCGTGATGGCCAGGTCGAAGTCCGCGTTCAGCGCGTGGAAACGGTGGAGGCGGAA
>JAFDVN010000009.1 GCA_018269025.1 Acidobacteriota bacterium
ACACGAATCTCGAGGCAGTGAGCGGTCGCGATGAAGCCTTCCTTTTCGAGCATCTTCCACGGCACATCCACGCGCTTGGGGCCGATGAGGGAGAAGACATCCTCCTCCTTGCCGTCTTCCCGAACGAGGGTCGCGGTAAGGCCCAGGCGCCGCTTGGCCTGGAGCTCGGCCACCGCGCGGAAGACCGGCGCCGGGAGCATGTGCACCTCGTCGTGGATGACGAGGCCCCAGTTCGCGGCTTCGAACAGTTTGAAATGCTCAAAGGGCGCTTCCTTGCTCTTACGGTAGGTGAGGATCTGGTAGGTGGCGATGGTGACGGGCTTGATCTCCTTCGTGTCGCCAGTGTAGAGCCCGATCTGGTCCTCGGTAAGCGTCGTCTTGTCCAGCAGCTCCTGCTTCCACTGCTTCACCGCCGTGCCGTTCGTCGTCAGCACGAGGGTGTGGGTCTGGAGGCTCGCCATGCAGCCGATGCCAATGACCGTCTTGCCGGCGCCGCAGGGCAGCACGAGCACCCCGGCGCCGCCTTCGGGCCCGCCGCCGGCATGGAACACATCCACCGCGGCCTTCTGGTAAGGGCGGAGGCCGAAGGCCTTGTGGCTGGACTTCAATTCGGAAGAAAGCTCGAAGGCAAGCGGGTCGCCCGGCTTGTAGCCCGCGAGATCCTGCACGGGATGGCCCAGGCGGATAAGGTGCAGCTTCACCTCGCCGCGGCTTCCCGGATGGAGGTAGATGCCCCGTTCATCGGGATAGGGTTCGGCGAGGAAGCCTTGCAGAGCCTTCTGGTGCTCGATTTCCCAGAAGAGGCCGCGATCCTCCATTTCCAGCGCGAGGCGGTCGCCCTTCTGGACGAGCTTGAGCTTCCCGTAGCGGGATCCGTGATCCTGCATTTCCTGGATAAGGTTCTGGGGCACCGGGTACTTGGACCAGCGCTCCAGGGTCGCCACCATCTCCTCGCAGGACACGCCGGAAGCCGAGGCGTTCCACAGCGAGAGCGGCGTCACCCGGAAGGTGTGGATGTGCTCGGGGCTCTTCACCAGCTCCGCGAAGCGGCTCAACTCGTCCCGCACCTGCTCGAAGGCCGGATGGGCTACCTCCAGAAGGAGGGTGCGGTCCGACTGGACGATGAGGGGGTTCTCGGGGCGCAGGGCGATCACGAAGGTCCGGCTAAACCTTTGACCCTAGAACCGATGACGGAGGAGGTCAACGCGAAGGGGCGGATCGGAAGACCAACTCTGACACTTTGCTCACATGCGTCTTAACAAGACTTAACACCTTCGAGCTCAAGCCAACCCGTAGACTGGACGACATATATGACACCGAGGGCTGCTTTTCGAGCCCCCGGTTTTTTTTGACCTCTGCCTTTTCCGTGGAGCACCCCTTGGCGACCCTTCCCCGCCCCATCCTGGCCCCTCTGGCGCTCGTAATCGCCGCTGTTCCTGCCCAGGCAGCACTTCCCGCCCAACGCGCAGGCGTGGATTTCGCCCGCTTCGCGCCCTCCAGCTCGAGGGTTCGCACCGTCCCTGCCCGCATTGACGATCAGGCGCGCGTCACCCTGCGGGAGACCGCGCCCGCCGCCACCCGGAATCTCGCGCCGGAAGGCTTCGTGGATGGGACCCACCCCATGGAGCAGATGATCCTCTCCCTGAAGATGAGCCCTGAAGCCCAGCTCCGGCTAAACGCCCTCTCGGTGGCCCAGCAGGATCCGACTTCCCCCTACTTCCACCGCTGGCTGACGCCGGAGCAATTCGGCGCGCTCTTCGGGGCCTCCCAAGCCGATCTGGATGCGGTGGCCACCTGGCTCATGGGCCAAGGCTTCACCGTGGATGGCATCGCCAACGGCCGCCTCGCCATCACCTTCTCCGGAACCGCCGCCCAGGTGCAGCAGGCGTTCCGCACCACGATGAAGACCTATCGGGTGGGAGGCGTCCTGCGCCAGGCCAACGCCACCGACCTCAGCCTCCCCGAGGCGCTTTCCGGTCTGGTGAGTGGCGTCGTGAGCCTCACGAACATCCCAAGAAAGGCGATGAACACGGGCTTCCGTCCCGCCCCCGAAGAGCTCCGGGCCCCCGCGAAGGGATCGAATCCCAGCTACACCTCCTCCAGTACCGGCAAGCACTATGTGGCCCCGGGCGATTTTGCCACCATCTACAACCTGAAGCCGCTGTACAACGCGGGCATTGACGGCACGGGCACCACCATCGCCATCGTGGGCCGCTCCAACATCGTGTTGAGCGACATCGCCGCGTTCCGCTCCAACTTCGGCCTTCCCGCCAATCAACCCACAGTGGTGTTGAACGGCGCCGATCCGGGCACCTCGGATTCCGGCGAATTGGGCGAAGCCATGCTAGACGCGGAATGGTCCGGTGCCGTGGCCAAGGGGGCCACCATCAAGTTCGTCGTCACCAAGTCCACGAGTACCACCGATGGCGTGGACGCCAGCGCCCAGTACATCGTGGATCACGCCAACACCCTCGGTGCCACGGTGATGAGCACCAGTTTCGGCTCCTGCGAATCGGACATGGGCACTGCCGAGAACACCTTCTACACCAACCTCTGGCAGCAGGCGGCCACGGAAGGCGTCACCTCCTTCGTCTCGGCTGGGGACGCGGGCGCGGCGGGTTGCAACGGCGGCTCGGACAGCACGGGCAGCGGCGCGGCCGTCTCCGGCCTAGCATCCACGCCCTACAATGTCTGCGTCGGCGGCACCGAGTTCAATGACGGCGGGCTCTCCTCCTCCTATTGGGCCGCCACCAACGACGCTGACAAGTCCTCGGCCGTGAGCTTCATTCCTGAAATGGCCTGGAATGAGAGCAACGGCACCACCGACCCCGCCGGCAATGCGGGAGACGGCCTCTGGTCCACGGGCGGGGGTGTCTCAATGATCTATGCCAAACCCTCGTGGCAGGTGGCGACGGGCGTTCCCGCCGATGGCAAGCGCGACTGCCCGGATGTGTCTCTCACGGCCTCGTCCTACGACGGATACCTGGTGGTCCAAGGAGGCAGCACCTATGTCGTGGGCGGCACTTCGGCCTCCTCCCCCGCCTTCGCGGGCATCATGGCCCTTATCGTCCAAAAGAACGGCCTTAGGGGCCAGGGCAATGCGAACCCACGCCTCTACGAGCTGGGCAAGGCTCAGTACGGCAGCGGCGGCACGGCAGTCTTCCACGACACCACCGTCGGCAACAACACCGTGCCCGGCGTGACGGGCTTCACCACGGGAACGGGCTACGACCTCGCCACGGGCCTGGGCAGCGTGGACGCCACGGCGCTCGTGAACGCCTGGTCCGGAGGAGTCACCCTCACCCCTGGGGCCGCGACCGTAAGCAAGGGGGCGCGATTCACCTTCGCCGCCACCTCCTCCCTGACGCCGAATACGGTCACCTGGTCCGCCACCGGTGGAACCATCACCGCGAACACCGCGGGGGATGGTTCCGATCCGGCAACTTATGTCGCCCCCGCCACCATCACGGGCATGAGCCAGGACTTCGTCGTGACGGCCACCGGTTCCGATGGCACGACCAAGAGCACCGCGACCGTGACGGTCTATGACCCTGCCCAGGTGACGCTCAGTGCCATGACGCCTGGAACCGACCAGGTGATCTTCCTCGAAAAAGCGACGACCCAGGCCTTCACCGCCGCCACCACCTTCGGCTCCGTGGACTGGACTGCCAGCTCCGGAACCATCACCGCGACAACCCCCGGCGACAACACCACCCAGGCCATGCTGACGCTACCCACTTCCCCTGCGGATGTGACTGTCACAGCTACGGCGGAGGCTAACCACAGCCAGACCCAATCCATCACCGTCCATGTGCGCAGCCTGGATGTGAACGGCGATGGCGTGGTGGATGTGCGGGATCTGCTCGCCCTCAGCGGCGCCTATGGCACGACCTCGACCCTTGCGACGGATCTCTCGGGCCAGGGAGGACCCGTGAATGACGCTGACCTCACCGCCTTCCTTTCGAACTTCTGATCCGGAGCCGACCATGCGCGCCTTCATATCCACCTTCGCTGGCCTCTCCGCCCTCGCCCTGCTCACCGCCTGTGGCGGCGGGGGCGGGTCCAGCTCCTCGGGCCCGAGCTACGCCTCCTCCCTCAGCTACACGAACCCCACCAGCGGCACCTACCAGCTCGTGAAGGACCCCGCCTCCAGCGGCGGCACCCTCGTGCTGGACCTCGTCTCCACGGCAGGTGCGCCGATCTCCGGCGTGTCCTTCAGCCTCAGCGCCGACACCGGAAAAGTGAATTGGAGCGGAACCACGCCTTCGTCCATGGCGAACGGGACCGGATTCAATCTCGGTTCGACTCCCCAGGCCGTCGCCCTCAAGACCAGCGGCACCACGCTCCAGGGGGCCGTGTCCCAGAAGGGCACCACCAGCCCCGCTCCTATCACGCCCACCAGCACCACCGTGCTCGCCAAGGTGACCCTCACCCTCAAGAGCAATGTCACGCCCGGCACCGTCACCTTCAGCGACGGCGGCCTCGGGGCCTACCTGGACGCCTCCGGCGTCCACACCACGGCCATCTCGGTCGGTGCGCTCCAGGCCCAATAGGGCGATTCGAAAAAATCATTGGATCACGGGCTGAATGAGGCCCATTGTGAATTTCCGCTTGAGAGGCTTCCCATGCGACGCTCCACTCGCCTCCTCTTTGCCACCTTGCTGCTGGGCCTCGCGATCCAGCCCTTGTTCGCCCAGGAATCCGGCGACGATCCGGATGATCCCCGCACCCGGGCCGAGTGGAACGATACCTGGTTCGGCGAGCCGGATGCGGCCTACCTGCTCTTCAAGAACCAGGCGGCCCAGGCCGAATTCGCCCGTTGGTCGAGCACCTTCCCCCTCGCGCCCGGCCATATCCGGGCGCAGGCCGTGCTCGCCCCGGCCTGGACGAACCTCGGTCCCACCAAGAGCACGGTGAACCCCTACAGCGACTTCAATGGGGATATTGATAGCGGCCGCCCCGTCTCCATCGTCGTGGATCCCACCGACCGTAAAACCGTCTACCTCGCCACCTCCGGCGGCGGTGTCTGGAAGAGCACCAACGCCGACACCACCAGCGCGGCCACCTGGACCTGGACGCCCATCACGGACACCCTGCCCGTGAACAGCGGCGCGGGCGGCAATGTGTCCTGCGGCGCGCTCGCCATGAGCCCAACGGATCATCTGACCCTCTTCTTGGCCTTAGGGGACGCCTTCGATGCCGCCGGAACGGGCATCTACAAGACGACCGATGGCGGAAGCACCTGGACCCCCGCCACGATCACCGGCGGCACCCCCACCCGCGCCTACGACCTCTGCGTCCTGGATGCGAACACCGTGCTGGTGGGCACGAAGGCCGGGCTCTTTCGTTCCACGGATGGCGGGTCCACCTTCGCCAAGGTCGCGGGCAGCCCCGGCGGCCAGGTCTGGAGCGTCCAGAAATTCGACGCCTCCCATCTCATCGCCACGAGTGAAGGCACGGACCAGGGCATCTGGTATTCGAGCAACGCAGGGGCCACCTGGACCCAGGCGTCGGTCACCTACAAAGCCAGCACCACGCCCGGTCGCATCACCGTCTCCACTTCCCCCGCCAGCACCACCCAAGCCTGGGGTGAATACGAGGATACCGCCACCGGCCTCATCGCCCGCGGCCTCCTCAAGACGACGGATCAGGGCCAGACTTGGTCCTTCGTCGCCGCACCCACCGCAAGCAAGGGGCTATTTCAGGCCCAGAGCGGAGACGGCGATCAGGGCTTCTACAACCACTGCCTCGCGGTGAGTCCCACCAACATCAACGATGTGTTCCTGGGCGCGAACCTGGACTTCTACCGCACGACGGATGGCGGCGGCACCTGGCAGTGGATGAGCAGCTGGAACACCGCTGGCCGCCCCTACGCCCACGCGGACAACCACTGCTGGGCCTGGTCCTCGGACGGCAAGCTCTATGTGGGCAACGACGGCGGCCTCGCCATCTACCTGGACCCCCTGCGCTCCACGATCCCATCGGGCCACGATGCGACCTTCCTGGATGGCACCCGCAATCAGGGCCTCATCACCCATCTTTGCTACTACCTCGGCTCAACCCAGGCGAGCAATGCCGCGGATGCCAGCTCCCGCATCTCCATTGGCCTCCAGGACAACGGCACCCGAGTGCGCGTGGACACGGGAAGCGGCCTCGCGAACAGCAGCGCCTTTGACGAAACCATTGGCGGGGACGGATTCGGCACCGTGTTCAGCACGGCCGATGCGAACAAGGTCCTCGGCAGCATCTACTACGCGGACATCCAGCGCAGCACCAACGGTGGGGCGAACTTCTCGGACGCCAATTCGGGCATCTCCGAATCAGGGAGCAATTCCAACGCGCCCTTCGTGTCCCACCTCGCGCTGGGCAACAATGCCACCCCCGACACGGTCTACACCCACGCGAACACCAAGGTCTACAAGACGACCAACTGGGCTGCTTCGTGGACGGCCATGACGACGACGGGGCTGCCCAGCACCGTCAATGGCGTCAGCTTCCTCATACGAAACATTGGTGCGTCGCGCACCACGGATGCGGTGGGCATCGCCGGGGGCCAGGGCACCGTCTTCCTCTACTACCCGGCCAACGGATCCTGGACCGGCTCCACTTCGGATGTGACCGGAGGTGCCTTCAACACCGGCTCGGTGTGGTTCGACACCCAGAACGACCAGACGGTCTATCTCACCAGCGTCGCGGTCAACAGCTCGGCCCATCACCTCTTCAAGACCACCAACGGCGGCGGAACCTGGACTTCCATTGATGGCACGAGCGGCACGAGCAACGGTCTTCCCTTCGGCATCCCCATCCACTGCATCCAGAATCTGCCCGGCGATTCCAACACGCTCTTCGCGGGCACGGACTTCGGCGTCTATGAAAGCACCAACGGCGGAACCTCCTGGGTGCGCTTCGGAACAGGCCTGCCCCTCGTCGCATCCCGGGACATCTACCTCGCTCCCGACAAGACCTACATCCGCGTGGCCACCTTCGGGCGGGGCGTGTGGCAGGCTCCCCTCACCGCCGCGCCTTCGGTCTCG